>JBIOYN010000247.1:0-2794 GCA_044870155.1 Acidimicrobiia bacterium
CCCCCTCAGCAGCCCTGTTGATAGAGACAACCTCCTTATGGCACACGGGTGTTGCTCGTATTTCAGTACCTTGTTTTCTAGGACAAACGACCCTAATATTCAAGCTGGCGATGGTATGGATTCCTTCGCCAGGTGCCAAACCGGGGGGGCTGCAGGCTGCGAGGGGGGGTTCGCATGCCGCAGGAAATCGTCGCGGTCATGTTCGGTGCCGGAGGGCTGTCCCGCTCTCCGCGTCGTGGCCCCCAGACGCGGCCGCGGCCGCCGCCCATGAGCCGTGCCGGGTCGTTGTCGCACCAGAACGACGCCACGCATCGGAGCACAAAGACTCCAGGGGAGGGAGTTGTCCCATGACACCTGCGTCCTATGAGGAGGCGAGCCCGTTTGTGAACGGCCTTGCTTCGCTCGGAGCTCGATTCCATCCGCGGCGGTTGCTACGGGGACTCGTCGTCGTCACCGTCCTCAGCATCATCGCCGTCTTCTCCGCCACCGCCAGCAATGCCGGTGCCGATACGCCCAAGGTGGCCGACACCCGCTCCGGGGAGCTCAACCGGGTGGCGATCCCCAACTTCGACCCGGACACCTGGCAACCCACCGCCGAGATGCCGCTGCCCCCGATGGAGTCGCCCATCACCTTCAAGGTGAAGGACGACGCCTCCTACTGGTTCGATCACGAGAACAAGGACCTCGAGAAGGTCACCCACAGCCGGTCGTTGGCCGCCGGGGTCGGACCCACCACCATCAAGTTCGACATCTCGGAGGCCAACACCGAGGCGGCCCATACCATCAGCTTCATCGTCTGGCCTGAGGGCGCCCAGAACATGCCCTACGGCCAGCCGGGCGGCGTGACCGGTGTGCACTCGGTCGATCTGTTGACCCCGGGCCTCTACGCCTGGCAGTGCATCATCCACCCCTACATGCTGGGGGCGGCCGTCATCGACGATCCGAGCACGCCGGGGGCCGACTTCGGACCCGCGCTGCACTGGATCGACGGGTCCACCATGCCCAGCGCGGCCCACGAGGTGATGAAGACGGTCCAGTCGTTCTTCATCATCACCGAGCCGGCCAACTGGCAGTACTACAAGGCCGACCAGGACACCACCTGGGATCCGCAGTTCCCCCAGGCGCCGATCATGGCGGGCAACGCCGACGGTTCTCCGGCCTTCATCCCCAACCTGCACAACCATCTGAGCAAGATGTTCGAGACACCGAAGACGCTCACGCCAAAGAAGGCACCGGCCGAGCCCGGCGTCGGCAGCATCTACTACGGCAGCCAATGGGAGCTGTCGGCGGGCAAGACCAAACCCGGGTCGATCACCGTCATCGACGCCGAGACCTGGAAGGTGACGAACAAGTGGTTCGCCCCGTCGGTGAACCTGAACAACCCGCACAACTTCTGGTCCGACAACGCCGGGACGATGCTGTACTCGACGAACTGGTACTCCAACAACATGACCACGTTCGACCGGGCCACGGGGAAGGTGATCCGCGAGCTGGAGATCGGTCCCTCGCCGTCGCACATCGTGACGAGATCGACCAATGAGAACCTCATCATCCCGAACAACGGCGGTGGCAGGGTCTCCGAGGTCGCGCCGGGCGGCACCCACATCGTCGCCAACTACCTGACCCAGGGACGCGGGGAGAAGCCCGCCTTCCCCCACGGCCACTGGGTGACGGGCGACGGTAGGTACATCGTCACCCCGAACTCCAACACGGAGGGGGGGTCACTCATCGACATGACCGTCCCGTCGATGGTCGCCCCACAGTCGGGCAAGCACCCGGTGGCGGCCTCGACATCCAACGACGGGAAGCGGGGCTTCATCGCCAACCTGTTCAGCCACACCATCACGTGCTTCTCGATCCAGGAGGACGCCTGCCCGACACCGGCCGGCGACATCGTGAAGACCTACAACATCGACCTCCGGGAGAACTACGACTCGGTCACCGGTAAGACCACGGGGCCGATGGCCCTGGCACCCATCCAGCTGCCCGTCAGCCCCGACGACAACGCCATGATCACGGTGGGCACGGTGAGCGCCAACATCGTGATCATCGACCCCAAGACGAACAAGTTCGTCAAGACGCTGCCCTGCGCACCCGGCTGCCACGGCGGCAACTGGGGGGCCAAGAAGGGTGGCGGCTACTACATGTACGTGACGAGCAAGTTCATGAACCAGATGCTCGTCGTCAACGCTGACCCCAACAACGACGGGGACCTCTCCGACGCCGAGATCGTGGGCGGAGTGCTCACCGACGCTCAGGCCGACACCCAGATGGACGACAAGCCCACTGGCAACATCGGGCAGGGCGGGAACGGCCTCTTCATCTACCCCATCGCCTACAACGGCTGGGTCCAGAAGATGCCCGACGCCGAGAAGGCCAAGCTGACCTGCCAGCAGCGGGACCCGCTCAGCGTCGCCGTCTGCTAGCGCTCCACCCCTGGGTACGGGCGGCGGTGCCGTGCCGCCGCCCGTACCACGGCTCTCCCGGGAAGGACGATGTCCTACCGAATTCTTGTCCGCTTGCTGTCCGCCGGCCTGCTGGTCGTGGGCGTGGTGGCCGGCTCCGCCGGCCCGGCGGCCGCTCACGCCAACCTGGTCGGCACCGAGCCCGGCTATGGGACGGTGGTGGCGCCCGACACTCGCCGGGTGCTCATCCGCTACGACCTTCCGGTGGAGGTGAAAGGCGCCCAGGTCACCCTGGAGCGCGCCGGCCGACCGCTGAAGGCGGGCCGCCCCACCTACGCCTCCGCCGACCACACGGACGTGTGGGTGCCCCTCCCGGAGCTGGCATCGGG
>JBIOYN010000248.1:0-4584 GCA_044870155.1 Acidimicrobiia bacterium
CCCTCCTCAAGGATGCGAGCGAGGTCTATCTCGCCACCGACGAGGATCGGGAGGGCGAGTCCATCGCCTGGCACCTCGAGGAGGTCCTCTCGCCCCGGGTCCCCGTCCGGCGGATGGTGTTCCACGAGATCACCCGGGCCGCCATCGAAGCGGCGGTGGCCAACTCCCGGGAGCTGAACCGCAAGCTGGTCGACGCCCAGGAGGCCCGGCGCATCCTCGACCGCCTAGTGGGCTGGGACGTCTCCGAGGTCCTGTGGAAGAAGGTCATGCCCGGGCTGTCGGCCGGGCGGGTCCAGAGCGTGGCCACCCGTCTGGTGGTGGAGCGGGAACGGGCCCGCATGGCGTTCCACTCCGGCGAGTACTGGGACATCGAAGCCACCTTCGAGGCCAAGGGCGCCCGCTTCGCCGGGACCCTGGTGGCCGTCGACGGCCGCCGGCTGGCGACCGGGAAGGACTTCGACCCGGCCACTGGCCAGCTGACGGCTGCCGCCCAGAGCGCCGCCGTCCATCTCGACGAGGCCGGGGCCCGGGGCCTGGCCGAGCGACTCGACGGCGCCACCTTCGCGGTGGCGTCGGTGGAGTCCAAGGACTGGAAGCAGTCACCCCACCCGCCGTTCATGACCTCCACGCTCCAACAGGAGGCGGGCCGCAAGCTGCGCTATGGCGCCGCCCGCACCATGTCGCTGGCCCAGAAGCTCTACGAGCGGGGCTACATCACCTACATGCGGACCGACTCCACCAGCCTCTCGGAGCAGGCCGTCTCCGCCGCCCGGGCCGAGATCACCGAGCGCTACGGCAGCGACCACCTGCCCGCCCAGCCCCGCCGCTACGAGCGCAAGGTGAAGAACGCCCAGGAGGCCCACGAGGCCATCCGGCCCGCCGGCGACCGGTTCCGCTCCCCCGAGACGGTGGCCCGGGAGCTGGATTCCGACGAGTCCCGGCTCTATGACCTGATCTGGAAGCGCTGCGTCGCCTCCCAGATGGCCGACGCCCGGGGCCGGCGGGTCTCGGCCCGCATCAACGCGCGGTCGTCGGCGGGAGAAGAAGCGAGCTTCTCCTCCACGGGTCGGACCATCACCTTCGCCGGCTTCCTCCGGGCCTACGTGGAGGGTTCCGACGACCCCCAGGCGGAGCTGGAGGACAAGGAGGTGCGCCTGCCCGACCTGGCCCAGGGCGATCCGGTGGCCGCCACCGCCCTCGAGCCCGCCGACCATTTCACGCAGGCTCCCTCCCGCTACACGGAGGCCGCTCTCGTCGCCGAGCTCGAAGCCCGGGGGATCGGCCGCCCCTCCACCTATGCCAGCGTGATCCAAACCATCCAGGACCGGGGTTACGTGTGGAAGAAAGCCTCGGCCCTGGTGCCGTCGTGGACGGCCTTCTCGGTGGTGCGCCTTCTGGAGGAGCACTTCGACCAGCTGGTCGACTACGAGTTCACGGCCCGCATGGAGGAGGATCTCGACGACATCGCCCGGGGCCAGCGCGAGGCGGTGCCGTGGCTACGGCGGTTCTACTTCGGCAACGGATCCATTGGGCTGCGCACGATGGTGGAGGAGCGACTTCCCGCCATCGACGCCCGCTCCATCAACACCATCCCGGTGGGGGTCGACGCCGAGGGCAGGGAGATCGTGGTCCGGGTCGGCCGCTACGGCCCCTACCTGTCCCGCGGTGAGGACACCGCTCCGGCGCCGGAGGGGGTGGCTCCCGACGAGCTCACCGTGGAGATGGCGGCCGAGCTGCTGGAGCGGGGCCCGGAAGAGGGCCGCGTCCTGGGCCAGGATCCCGAGACCGGTCTCCCCGTCACCGTGCGCGACGGCCGGTACGGCCCCTATGTGCAGCTGGGGGAAGCGGAGGCGGGGTCGAAGAAGAAGCCCAAGCGGGCCTCGCTGTTCAAGACCATGCGGGCCGACGGCGTCACCCTGGAGGAGGCCCTGTTGCTGCTGAGCCTGCCCCGGGTGGTGGGGGTGGACGAGGACGGCACCGAGATCGTCGCCAGCCCGGGACGCTTCGGGCCCTACCTCAAGAAGGGCGAAGACACCCGGAGCCTGAGCTCCGAGGAGCAGCTCCTCACCGTCACCCTGGAGGAGGCCAAGGCCATCTTCGCCCAGCCCAAGCGGGGCCGGGGGCGGGCCGCCCCCGAGCCGCTGGCCGAGCTGGGGCCGAATCCCGACAACGGGGCGGCCATCAAGCTCCTGGCCGGCCGCTACGGGCCCTACGTCACCGACGGCACCACCAACGCCTCCCTTCCCAAGGGCGCCGACCCCGCCACCTTCACGGCCGAGGAGGCGGTGGCGCTCCTGCGGGCCCGGGCCGAGGCGGGCCCGGCCAAGAAGCCCCGACGGGCGCCCGCCCGGAAGAGCGCGCCCAAGAAGAAGTAGGCAGGACCCCGCACTCACATAGTCTGGTCAGGCCTTGAGCAGCCACGATCCGGCTCCCTTCGTTCCCTCTTCCGCCGAGGCGCGCAAACTGCCGCCCTCGCCGCGGCGGGTCTTCGGCTCGTCCGCCTATTTCCGGCTGTGGATGGCCCAGGTCGTCTCCAGCCTGGGGGACTGGATCGGGCTGGTGGCCATCATCGCCCTGGCCGCCCGGGTGTCGGGCGGCAGCGAGGCCGCTATCGGCCTGGTCATGGCCGCCCGGATGCTGCCGGGGTTCTTCCTGGCCCCGGTGGGTGGCGTCCTCGTGGACCGCTGGGACCGCCGGCGGACGATGGTGGTCTGCGACCTGGGGCGCTCGGCGCTGGTGGCGACGCTGCCGTTCGTGGACACCCTGGCCGGCCTGTTCTTCGCCTCCTTCCTGCTCGAGATCCTCACCCTGCTGTGGTCGCCGGCCAAGGACGCCTCCGTCCCCAACCTGGTGCCGCCCGACAAGCTGGCGGCGGCCAACTCCCTGTCGCTGGCGGCCGCCTACGGCACGTTCCCCATCGGGTCGCTGGCCTTCGCCTCCATGGCCGGGCTGGCCAATTTCCTGGGCCGTTTCGAGACCCTGGCCGGCCTCCGGGTGGACCGTGAATCCCTCGCCCTGTGGGTTGACAGCTCCACCTTTCTGGCCTCGGCCCTGCTCATCGCCACCCTCAGCCTGCCCCGCAAGGAGCAGGCGCCCGGCGAGCGGGTGGACTGGAGCCGGACGTGGCGGGACCTGATCGAGGGCATCCGCTTCGTGAGCACCCACGGCGTGGTGCGCTCCGTCATCCTCGGGATGGGGGTGGGCCTCATGGGCTGCGGGGCCGTGGTCCCCCTCGGCCCCCTGTACGCCACCAAGGTGCTGGGAGCCGACCCCTCCAGCTTCGGCCTGCTCATGACAGGGCTGGGGTTCGGCGCCGCCATCGGGGTGCTCTCGCTCTCTGCTGTGGCCCAGCGCCTCCCCAGCGAGCGCGTGTTCGTGGGGGCGGCCTTCGCCACCGGCGTGGGCCTGATCCTGACTTCGTCGGTGTCGTCCCTGACCCCGGCGGTCTTCCTCGTCGGCTTCTTCGGCATGGGGGCGGGGGTGGCCTACGTGTCGGGGTTCACCATCATCCAGGAGCGGGTCTCGGACGAACTCCGAGGCCGAACCTTCGCCACCCTCTACACCATCATCCGGTTCTGCCTGCTGTTCTCCCTGGCCGTGTCGCCCTGGCTCTCGGGCGCGCTCGACTCCCTCTCCGGCGCGCTCTTCGACGACCGCGTCATCGACGTGGGCATCAGGGTGGCGGTGCCGGGCGTGCGCCTCACCCTGTGGCTCGGAGGGCTGGTGACGGTGGCCGTGGCGCTGTTCGTAAGCCGCGACATGCTGCGTTCCCGCGCCCGTGAGCCGATGTGAGCCTGTTCGTCGTACTGGAGGGCCCCGACGGCGGTGGCAAGAGCACCCAGGTGGCCCGGCTGGCGGCGCGTCTGGCCGAACGGGGCCACGACGTCGTGACCACCCGGGAACCGGGAGCCACACCGGCCGGGGCCGCCATCCGCGCCGTCGTGCTCGGGGGCGAGGCGCTCGATCCCCGGACCGAGGCGTTGCTCATCGCCGCCGACCGCGCCGAGCACGTCGCCCGCGTCCTGCGTCCCGCCCTGGAGCGGGGGGCGACGGTGGTGTGCGACCGCTACGTGCCCTCCTCCCTCGCCTACCAGGGCGTGGCCCGGGGGCTCGGCGTCGAAGCCGTCGAGCGCCTCTCCTCCTGGGCCACCGGCGAGCTGTGTCCCGACGTCGTTGTGGTCCTCGACGTGGCGCCCGATGTGGGCGCCGCCCGGCGGGCCGGACCTCAGGACCGCATGGAGCGGGAGGACACCGGGTTCCGCTCCGCCGTGCGCCACGCCTATCTCGACCTGGCCTCCCGTTACGGTTGGGTCGTGATCGACGGAACCCGCCCGGTGGACGACGTCAGCGACGCGGTGTGGGCGGCGGTGGAGCCGTTGCTCGGATGAATCCGGGACACGACTAGGGCCGTGTGGGACCGGGTGGTGGGCCAGGAGCAGGCCATCGGTCTCCTGCGGCGAGCCGCCGCCCGGCCCGTCCACGCCTACCTGCTGGCCGGGCCGGCGGGCTCGGGGGTGGCGGAGGCGGCCCGCTGCTTCGCCGCCGCCCTGGTGTGCGCCGATGGCGGCTGCGGTTCCTGCGGGG
>JBIOYN010000249.1:0-5422 GCA_044870155.1 Acidimicrobiia bacterium
CCAGCCCAGCTCCCCGAGCATCACGGCCACCACGAGGGTCCGCGCCTGGATCCGCGACACCACGGACCCGCCGCTGCCGTCGTTCGTGGACGGCGACCTGGTGGTCACCACGGCGCTCAACCGCACCGACGTCCCCGGCGTGGGCATGTTCATCACCCTCGACCGGACGAACGGCCCGACGGTCACCTTCCGGCCCCGGGCCGGCTCCAACGTCACGGCCGGCCAGGCGAGCGTGATCGCGCGGGCCGTACGCAACGTGATACGGGTCGGAACGGAGCCACAGACCTTCCGGGTCAAGGTCCCTCCCGAGGTCCGGCACGTCGACTTCGAGCTCCAGCCCCAGGCACGGCGGCCGAGCGCGCTCCTCATGGTCACGCTCGGTCCGTCCGTCCCCGGCCCGAACGCGCGCGGGAGCGTCGCCGGTGGCCTGCTCCCGGACGGCGCCGACTTCGTGGTCGGCGTGGGTCGCGACCACGTCCTGGGGCTGCTGGGCTCGGGTCTGTTCCAGGGCGTGCCCGGGCAGTTCAGCTTCTCGAAGTGGGGCGTCTCGGGGAAGCTCCGGCCCGACTGGGCGGGGGCCTTGTTCGACCTGGAGGCCGGGCGCATCGTCTTTGCGCTTAACGGTGACGGCGACATCTCCTGGTGGGGGGTCGACGACCACTTCACGTTCCACATCCGACAGGGCTTCCGGCTGGTGCTCGGAGCCGGGGGCATCGAGGTCGTGCGGGACGGCGACCCCGTGGTGAACCTGGTGGACCTCGCGGTGGGCGGTGGCTACCTCGAGACCAAGGCTCGCGAGAAGATCCGGGAGGCGGTCGACGCCTCCCTGGCGGCGCGCGCCACCGAGCTGAAGGACGATCTCGATGTCGCCAGCCAGCTGGAATCGATCATCGCCGGCATCAACCCGAACCCGCCCGGGATCACGCTCACCGGCGTCGAGGTGCGCCCCGACGGGGTGCTGGTCACGGGCACGATCGGCCTGGCCGTGACGGCGCCTGTCATCGTGGGCCAGGTCGGGCGCGACGGGTTCAACGACGCTCTGCAGAGCTGGATCCCCGGTGGCACGGTCGATCGCCTGGTGTGGGAGCGCTACCCCCCTCCCCCCGACACACGGGTCGAGGAGCACCGGTTCGTCACCGAGGCCATGCTGGGCAAGCTCCGCGGCGGTGTCTGCCTCCGGATCGAGGGGACCCGGGTGGCCCCGGGGGGCGGCCTTGTCGCGGTCAGCGGGTCCGCGTGCTACCCGTTCTCGCCCCTGGTGCACCCCATCGGCGTCAGGGATATGGCGACCGCCAGGAGCGGGCCGCTCCTCCCCCTGGAGGAACCGGGCCCCGAGGGGACTCGCGTGGTCGGCCACTACGACCCGTGGGCGACGGGTCGGGCGCCGGCCGAGGGGCAGGGCCTCCTGGTGCACGTTGGGACCGACGCCGGCGAAGTGACGTCGCTGCTATCGGAGGCCCTCGCCTCCCGGAAGGGAAGACAGGCCGTCGTCGCTCTGGGGGTGGTGCGTCCCGCCGAGAAGGGCGCCGACCGTGGAAGGGAGAAGGGAGAGCAGCCGGCGGGCTCGGAGGGCGTCCTGCTGGTGGAGGACCGCGACGGCAGCTGGGCCGAGGCCACAGGCCTGGCGGACGGCGAGGCCGTGCTGATCGGGCCACGCGGCGAGGTCGCGTGGCAGGGCAAGGATGGCGCGACCGCCCGGCAGATCGCGAACGCCCTTGATCGGTACGCGAAGGACGTCGGCGACGGTGGCCAGGAAGCCGAGCTGGCCACCCAGCCCATCACGTTCGCCGTCCGGCCGGGGCTGCGCCCGCCCGACGTCCCGATCCGCCTGCCCGACGGAAGCGAGCTGAGCCTGCTGCGGTTCAAGGGCCGCGGCCTGGCCGTTGCCTTCTACACTTCCCGTTCGGAGCCGAGCATCGAGCACCTCGAGACGCTTCGCGAGTTGGGCAACGGTGGCGAGGGGGGGCCGCTCGTCATCGCCATCGGCGACGGTGAGACGTGGGAGGCCGTGGCGGCGCTGGTCGAGGAGCGACAGCTCCCGTTCCTGGTCCTCGCCGACGCGGACCGCCTGGTGGCGCGGAGCTTCGGGATCTGGGCCTGGCCGGTGACCGTGTGGATCCGCCCCGACCAGCGGATCGAGGCCATCGACATCGGCACCTCAGGCCTGTCGGGCACTGCGTAGACCTGGTAGGCCGAGGCTCGGCTCTCGTCGGGCCCTGATCGCGGATGACGGTCAGCAGGGACCGTCAGCTCCTCAACTCGGAGCCTCAGACAACCCTCATCACATGAATGCCCAACGTTGCTGCGCCAGGAGACCATCAGTTCGAGGGTGGAGGAAGCCCGGGACGTAGCTCACCTGCGCGGGTCCCCAAGGGCGCGCTCAGCCAGTTGGGAGATCCGCGCCCTCCTACCAGGGCTAGAATGCGTCCCCGAACCGGGAGCGACCATGAGGCAGGCTGCCAAGGACTCGGTCCTCGACCGGGCCGGTGAGGCCATCCATCGGGAGGCTTGGGACGAGGCCTACCGGCTCCTCTCCGAGGCCGACCAGAGCGGCGGGCTCGACCAGGATGCACTGCCGACCCTGGCGGATGCCGCGTATCTGGCGGGCCATCCGGGGGCCGCCATCAACGCCTGGGAGCGCGTTCACGCGGCGGCCGGACGGGCTGGCGAGCACGAACGGGGGGCTGGCGCGGCTGGGCAGGTGGCCGCCCTGCTCCTGTACACAGGACTCCTCGCGCCCGCGCGAGGGTGGATTCGACGGGCCGAGGACCTGCTGGTCGATGAACCAGACTCCCCGGTCCACGGTCAACTCGCGGTGGTCCTTGCCTGGACGGCCATCCTGTCCGGGGACCTCCAGCGCGCCCGGCTTGAAGCGCGCAGGGCCATCGATGTCGGGACGCGAGTCGGCGATCCGGCCATCCGGGCCCTGGCGCGGAACGCCGAGGCTCGGATCCTCATCCTCCTTGGGCACCTCGAGGAGGGACTCGCGGTCCTGGATGAGACCGCCGTGGCTGCGGTGTCCGGGGAACTGGATCCCGTGACCACGGCAGTCCTGTATTGCAGCACGGTGTGCGGGCTCCAGGGGTTGGCCGAGTACGACCGAGCGGAGGAATGGACCGACGCCATGGCCCGGTGGTGCCATCAGCACGCGACCGGCGGCTTTCACGGCGTGTGCCGCGTCCACCGTGCGGAGATCCTCCGGCTCCGCGGGGAATGGGCGGACGCCGAGGTCGAGGCTGAGGAGGCGTCGAAGGAGCTCCGCAGGTACTCAAGGAGCGATCTTGGCTGGGCGTCAGCGGAGCTCGGGCAGATCCGCCTCCGGATGGGGAACCTGGCGGGGGCGGAGGAGGCCTTCCTGGAGGCGTACGAACTCGGGTGGGACCCCAATCCTGGTCTGGCCCTACTCCGGCTGGCCCAGGGCGAGGTCTCGACGGCCGCGGGTTCGATCCGCGACTCGCTCGAGAATCAGCCCGAGATCCCTTCACTCGAGGCCCCTCCGAACACCGACCTCCGTCGCGCACCCCTGTTGGCCGCAGAGGTCGTGATCGCCGTCGCAGCAGGCGAGCGGGGGGAGGCTCGCGACGCCGCAGAAGAACTGAATCGGATCGCCACCTCGTTCGGCACCAAGGCACTCAGGGCCAGTGCGGCCGACTCGATAGGAGTCCTGCTGCTCGCGGAAGGCAAGGCCGAGGAGGCGGGGCGGCGATTCCTGGAAGGGATGCACCTTTGGACCGAAGTGGGCGCTCCATACGAGTGCGCCAAGGCCCGCATGGGACTGGGCGAGGCCTTGCGGGCGCAGGGTAACGAGCGTCGGGCGATCCTCGAGTTTCACGCGGCCCACTCGACATTCGAGCGGCTTGGGGCTGAGGTCGAGAGCCGCCGTGCGGCGGCCGCCGCCGGGGACGCCAAGCCGTCAACGGGGCCGCGGGTGGAGAAGGTGTTCATGTTCACCGACATCGTCCAGTCCACGAACCTGGTGGAGATCATCGGGGACGAGGCGTGGGGGCATCTCATACGGTGGCACAACGATGTGCTCGCCTCGCTGATTGCCAGCCATGGCGGCGAGGTCGTGCGGACCACGGGCGACGGGTTCTTCGTCACGTTCGACGGCCCTGTGTCAGCGATCGCCTGCGCGGTAGCTATCCAAAGGGCGTTGGCGGAGCATCGCCGTGAGCAAGGCTTTTCGCCGAAAGTGCGGATCGGACTCCATCAAGCCGAAGCCACCAAAGAAGGGCGGGACTGGAGCGGAAAGGGTGTCCACGCCGCTGCGCGGATCGGGGCACTCGCGGAGGGCGAGGAGATCCTCGTCAGTTCGGAGATCGCTGAGGCCGCCGGGGAGTCGCTCGTCGTCTCGGACCCTCGGACGGTGAGCCTGAAGGGCATCTTCGAGCCATTGGAGGTCGTTGCCATCGAGTGGCGCTGATGGCTACAGCGTCGCACCCGAAAAGGCTTGCTCGAGACCAGGGGAAGGACGAGAGCCGCGGGGCGGTGGTGTTGTTCCGGGTCATGGAACCGGTCCCGCCCGGAGCACCTGCCCGAGAGGGTGGCTCACCGAACGGTGTCGATTGGGACCCGCAGGGAACCGCGGCGGCGAAAGGCTCCGGGCACACACCCGCCTCCTTCGTTCGGGCACCGGCCGATCCGGCATGATAAGCACATCAACCCCAGGCCACCGCCTCGGGGACGTCGAGGTGGGAAGGACTCCGTGGAGTACCGGATCCTCGGGCCGCTGGAGGTCACGAGCGATGGCCGCTCCATCACGCTCGGACCGGGCAAGCAGCGGGCCGTGCTGGCCGTCCTCATCCTCCACGCGGGCGAGATCGTCTCCACCGACCGGCTGATCGAGCTGGTGTGGGGCGAGGATCCCCCCAGGACGGCGGCCCATTCCGTCCAGATCTACGTCTCGGAGTTGCGCAAGGCGCTCGAGACGCCCGGCCAGGCCCCGGTCATCGAGACGCGGTCGCCGGGCTACCTGCTCCGTGCCGACCCCGAGACGGTCGACGCTCGCCGGTTCGAGGGCCTCGTGGCCGAGGCCCGTGGCTACGTCGGACGCGAGGATGCCGCCGCAGCCGCCCGGTCGCTCCACAAGGCGCTGGACTTGTGGCGTGGTCCGCCGCTTCCCGACTTCACGTACGACGAATTTGCCCGGTCCGAGATCCAGCGCCTGAGCGCGCTCCACCTCGACGCCCTGGAGCTGCTCGCCGGTGCGGAGTGGGAGCTCGGACACGCGCAGGAGGCGCTCTCGCTCGTCGAGCGAGGGATCGGGGAGGACCCCCTCCGGGAGCGGTTCCGCGAGCTCCAGATGCGCTGCTTGTACCGGCTGGGGCGCCACGCCGAAGCACTTAGATCGTTCCAGGGGTTCCAGGCGAACCTCGCCGAGGAGCTCGGCCTGGACCCGTCACCCTCCCTACGTCGCCTGCAG
>JBIOYN010000250.1:0-21179 GCA_044870155.1 Acidimicrobiia bacterium
TCTCACGGCCTCCTCCGACGTCCCCAGATACGACTCCACCACCCGGCTGTCCTCCAAGACGACGCCGGGCCGGCCCCGGACCACGAAGCGGCCCTGGTCGAGGGCGATGAGCTCGTCGGCCACGGCCGAGATGAGGGGCATGTCGTGCTCGATGATGAGGATCGAGCAGCCCGTCTCGAACCGGACCCGGCGCAGCAGCGGGGCCAGGCCTTCGGCCTCGGCCTGGGCGATGCCCGACGACGGCTCGTCGAGCAGCAGCACCTGGGGCTCGGTGGCCAGCACGCAGGCCAGGTCGACGATGCGCCGCAGGCCGGTGGAGAGCTCCTTCACGAACTTGTCCCGGTAGGCGCCGAGCTCGAGCAGCTCCACCAGGCGCTCGGCCCGCAGCCGCACCCGCTTCTCGGCCTTGCGGGCGTGGGGCAGGGCCAGGGCGGAGAACAGGGGGTTCTTGACCTCGAGGCGGTGGTCGAGCGCCACCAGCAGCGTCTCGAACACGGTCAGGGACGGGAACAGCCGGGCGTCCTGGAAACGGCGCACGAGCTTGCGCCGGGCCCGCTCCTCAGGCGGCAGCCCGGTGATGTCGAGCCCCTGGTAGCGGACCACGCCGGCGTCGGGGCGCTGATAGCCGCTGATGAGGTCGAAGGTCGTCGTCTTCCCCGAGCCGTTGGGCCCGATGAGGCCCAGGACCTCGCCCTCCCGCAAGGTGAAGCTGACCCCGTCGACGGCGGTGATGCCGCCGAAGCGCTTCACCAGGCCCTCGACCTCGAGGACGCTGCGGGCCTCGCCCAGCTCCAGCGCCCGGCGCTCCCGCTCCGAGCGCAGGGCGGAGGCGGGCGCCGAGGTGAGGGCGCCGGTGCCCTTCACGTACACGGCGCGGAGGATGTCGGGGCGGGCCAGGAGGTCGGCGGTGTCACCGAAGAACTTGACCTCGCCCTTCTCCATGAAGATGGCCCGCTTGGCGATGGTGAGGGCCACGTTGACGGACTGCTCGACCACGATGATGGTCGTGCCCCGGGCGTGGATGGCCCGCACCACCTCGAGGAGCTGGCCGACGACGGCGGGGGCGAGGCCGAGCGAGAGCTCGTCGATCATGAGCAGGCGGGGCTTGGCCAGGAAGGCCTGGGCCAGCGACAGCATCTGCTGCTCGCCACCCGACAGCGAGGCCGCCTGCTCGCCCGCCCGCTGGCGCAGGATGGGGAAGATCGTGAAGACCTCTTCCAGACGCTGGTCGACGCTCGTCTGGTCGTCGTCGGCGTTCATCCAGTTGCCGAGGATGATGTTCTCGGCCACGGTCAGGCCGGGGAAGATGCCCCGGCCGCCGGGCATGTGGATGACGCCGCGGGCCGCGGTCTCGTGCGGGGGCATGTGGGTGATGTCCCGGCCGTCGAACACGATGGCGCCGGCCGACGCCTCCTGGGTACCGGAGATGGCCCGGAGCAGCGTCGACTTGCCCGCCCCGTTGGTGCCGAGGAGGGCGATGATCTGGCCCTCCTCCACGTCGAAGTCGACGCCGAAGAGGACCTGGACGCCGTCGTAGCTGACGTCGACGTCCCGGCACACCAGCAGCTTGCCCTGGCCCTCGGCCTTGGACCGGCGCCACTCGTGGTCGGCCATGGCCGCGGCCATGGCGTTGCGCCGGTCGAACTCGAAGAACGACGCCGCCGACCAGTTGATGAGGGAGCCGACCACGGCGAAGGGGACGCAGAACAGGATGGCGGCCGAGTAGCCGTACTCCAGGCGCAGCCCGATGGAGACGGGGGTGAAGAACACCAGGGCGGGGATGTAGGCCAGGCCCAGCATCTGCAAGCCCTGGGTCCGCACCGCGGGCGGGATGATCTGGGACTGGATGGCCCCCAGGGCGGGACCCACCAGGGCGCCGCCGAAGGCGGAGAGGGCGGTGAAGACGACCAGCAACCACAGCGGAGGGATGGTGGCGATGCCGAGGAGGGCGAAGCTGGAGATGAAGCCGAAGGCGCCCACCGCCTTGAGCACCTTGGACGGGTTCATGGCCGAGAAGCGGTCGATGAGGTTCCCACCCACCAGGGCGCCGGCCACGCCCGCCACGAAGGCGGCGGGGGCGAAGGCCAGGAAGCGTTCGTGGGCGGTGCGCAGGCCGTACTCGTCGACGTAGAGGAACTGGGCCAGCTGGGCCAGGATGAGCCCGCCGGGAGACAGCACCACGCTGGCGATGAAGGTGCGGCGCATGGTCCGCACCGCCCACACCGTCCGCCACGCCTCGCCGAAGGACTGCGGCTCGCTCTCCTGGAGGGACACCTCCTCCGACGCCCCCATGGCCCGGCGTTCCATGTAGCCCCGGATCGGCTCCTTCAGGAAGCGGAGGACGACCAGGCCACCCACGGTCACCAGGGCGCCGCCCAGCAGGAAGGTCTTCCGCCAGCCCATCGCCTCCCAGTCGATGAGGAGGGCGCCGAGGAGGCCGAGCGGCAGGGAGGCGGCGGTCGACACCAGGCCGAGGATGGCGAAGACCTTGCCCCGGCTCTCGGGGGGGTAGTAGTCGGCGGTGAGCGAGAAGCTGGGGACGGCGGAGGCCTCGGAGGCCACGCCGCCGACCACCCGGGGGACGCCCAGGCCCACCATGTTGGTGGCGCCGGCGGTGGCCATGCCGCACACGCCACTGATCACCTGGCCCCAGCCGTAGAGGGGCAGGCGGGGGTGACGGTCGGCCCACCACCCGATCCCGATGGCGGCGAAGGTGAGGAAGAAGCCGATGACGGCCGAGACGCCCTGGATGTCGCTGATCTTGAGCTTGAGGTCTTCGAGGATGTCCGGCCCGGCCAGCCCGAAGGCCGAGCCCGTGAGCGTGCCCACCAGACCGAGGAAGGCGAACACCGCCACCGGCCGGGTGCCGTAGGGGGTCCGGGCCACGTCGGCCCAGTTCTTCCGGAACGCACCCAGGCCGCGCCGGCTGGCCATAGCCTCGCGCACGGCCTCGTTGGTGACGGGCGGCGGCGGAGGCGGGGGCGGCGGCGTCTCGACGGCGGTCATGTCTCGCTCTCCACCCGGGAGGCGGCGGCGCCGATGGCGACCGCCTCTTTGGTCTCCTTCTCTCCCCCGTTGCCGTTGGCCGGACCGAAGATCCGCCCGCCCCGCCCCTGGTACAGCGTGGACTTGAGGCTGAAGCGGGCCGACGGCGGCAGGGCGCCCAGGCCGCTGCCGCTCGAGGCCTCGGCCAGGGGGATGAGGCGGCGGGCGAGGACGTCGGGGTCGTAGTCGGCGAACAGGCTGGGGACCACCATCTGGCGGCGCTGGGCCACCACCCGGAGCACGGCGTCGCGCATCTGGGCCACCACCGACACCAACCCGCCGGGGGCGGCGTAGAGCAGCAGGAGGGTGCCGCCGGCGCCCAGGAAGCCGGAGAAGAGCGGGTTGGTCACGAAGTAGCGGGTGACGTTGAAGTACAGCGAGCCGAGCAGGGCGCCGTTGACCGAGCCGATGCCGCCCAGCACGGACAGCACGAAGATGTCCACACTGGCGGTGGCGGCGAAGGAGTCGACGTTCAGGCCCCGCTGCTGGTGGGCGAAGATGGCGCCGGCGAAGCCGGCCAGGGCGCCGGAGAAGGCGAAGGCGGCCAGGCGGGTGCGGGTGGCGGTGACCCCGAAGCTGGTCACGTTGGCCTCGGATTCCCGCAGGGCGATGAGGATCCGCCCGAAGCGGCTCTTGCGCACGTTGACCACGAGCACGATGACGACCACGAGGGCGGCCACGCACAGGTAGTACATGGAGCGCTCGTCCTCGAAGTCGAAGAAGAACAGGCTGGGGCGCTTCACCTCATCGGGTACCAGCCAGCCGAAGTAGCGGTCGGCGAAGAGCACCTTCTGGGCGGCCACGGCGAAGGCGAAGGTGGTCACGGCCAGGAACAGGCCCCGGATGCGCAGGGCGGGGATGCCCACGGCCACGGCGAAGCCGGCGGTGAAGGCGGTGGCCACCGGCACCGCCAGCCAGAAGGACAGGCCCACGGAGAAGGTGAGGGCGCCGCCCACCACCGCCCCGATGGCCACGAAGGCGAACTGGCCCAGGCTGACCTGCCCGGCCCAGCCCGTGAGCACCACCAGCGAGATGGCCACGATGGCGTTGAGGGCGATCACCCCGCCCAGGTTGGTCTGGCCGGTGGAGGTGATGAAGGGGTAAATGAACACGAAGAGCAGCCCGACGGCGATGAGCGCCCAGCGGGTGTTGCGCACCGACGCCACGCCCAGCAGCTCCTTGGGGATGGGCCGCTGCTCCTCGGAGGCCGACCAGGCGCTGGCCACCTCGTCGCCGCCCCGGAGGACCTGGCGCTGCTGGATGAGCAGGCCGCCGGCCACCACCACGAACAGGCCGAGGTCGATGAGGGGCAGGTCCTTCTCCAGCGAGAACCGGCACGCCTGGGTCACCACCGAGATGGCCACGGCGGCGCCCACGGTGGTGGGGATGGAGCGCATGCGGCCCACCACGGCGGCGGCCAGGGCGGGCAGCAGGACGCCCGGGGCGAAGCCGGCGGCCACACCGGGTCCCTGGAGGGTGCCCGTGAGGGTGACACCGGCGCCGGCCAGGAGCCCGGCCAGGGCCCAGGTGATGGTGGACAGGCGGCCCACGGAGATCCCGAGCAGGGCGGCCCGCTCGGTGTTCTCGGCCATGGCCCGGACGGCCACGCCCGATCGGGTGAAGCGGAAGAAGGCGCCCAGGGCCAGGAGGGCCAGCACCGCCACCTCGATGGAGAACACCTCGGCGAAGCCGAAGTCGAGCCGCAGGGACCCGACGTGGAAGTTCCAGCCGGCGAAGGGCAGGTCGGGCTTGATCGACCGGGTGAGGTCGTCGAGCGGGCGGCTGGCCTCCGAGGGGAGGAAGGGCAACCGGCGGATGATGCCGGTGGACGTCTCGGTGAGGAAGCCGGCCACCACGATGGTGATCACGGTGAGGACCAGCCGGGGGGCCTTGAAGAAGCGCCGCACCAGGGACACGTCGATGGCCACGCCCACCAGGACGGAGGTGGCCAGGCCGAGCACGAAGGCCACCGGGAAGGGCACAGGTGTGGCCCGCACCAGCTCGAAGGTGAGGGTGGCGCCCGCCGCCCCGATGGCCGTCTGGGCGAAGTTCACCACCCGCAGGGTCCGGTAGATGAGGATGATGCCCGCCGCCGTGAGGGCGTTGACGAGGCCGTAGACGACCCCCCGGAAGAGGATGGCGGCGGGCGTGCCCCGACCGCCCACGCCGCCGCCGGGCAGGAGGAGCTGGGTGAAGATGAGGATGGCGAAGACGGCCAGGAACCAGCCGATGACCGCTCGCCCGCGCCCCGTGAGAGTCACCGTCCGCTCACCCCTGCGCCGCCGGCGCGGGGAGGGGGGCGGGCTTGGTCTGGCCCAGGCTGAAGGTCACGTCCAGCGTGCCCTCCGGGGCCGTGATCTTGATCTGCTCGGAGATGGGCATCCCGCCGAGCTGGGGGGCGATGAGGTAGCGGTAGGAGCGGGTGGTGGACCCCTGGCCGGAGAAGGTCTGGGTGGCCTCGATGGCCCAGGCGTCGACGATCTCGCCACAGGCGTCGACCCGCTCCCGGCGCACCACCTGGGCCTGGTGCTGGAGGACCTGGCCGGTGCGCGAGTCGATGCCCACGGACTCGAACGACTCCCCCGGCTCGATGGGCAGGGGCAGGTAGAGCACGGCGGGGGTGAAGTTGAGGGCGGAGGAGTTGCCCTGGGCGTCGATGCGCTCGATGCGCATCAGGGAGATGCCCCGCTCGGGGTCGCCCACCCGGCGACTGGGCAGCTGCGGGTTGGTGGGGAACGGCACCTCCTTGGGGAGCTCTTTGGGCCGGTCCAGGGGGATGGTCTGGACCGGCGGTTCGACGCCCCGGCTCACGGCGTCGGTCTTGACCTTGAAGGTCGAGAGCACGGTCACGCCCGTCCCCAGCTCGGGCTGGACGGTCTGGAACGTGAACTCGGTCTCGGAGATCTTCTTGACCTCCCGGATCAGCCGCTGCTCGAAGCCGCTGATGGGGATGGCCACGCCGGGCAGGGTGGCCATGGTCTGGGTGCCGGTGCGCTTCCACCGGTACTGGCCCTCGGCGGGCATGCCGTTGACCACCAGGCCGGCCTCGACGGCGGGGAAGGCGTTGAGGGCGGCGGGCGGGCAGGCGGCCTTGGGCGGGTTGAGGGGCGTGGGCCGGGGCAGGCGGGTGGTGGGGGCCTTGGGCGCCCGGGGCGCGGGGAACGACGGCGCCGGATACGACTGGCTCGGGTAGGGGACGTAGGTGGTGGCGTCGCCGGTGAGCCCGTCGCCGCCCAAGCCGGTGTTGGCGGGCGGGGCGTCGGCGGGCGGGGGCTTGACGCCGAAGACGATGTCGGCGGCCAGCTTCTGCACGCCCACGCCCGGCGGGTCGGGCTGGGCGCAGCCGGCCGTCACCGCACCCACGGCCACGACGACGGACAGGAGACGGGCCTTAGGCGACGGCCGCATGGTCCACCTTCTTGGCTTCGGCGCTGGAGTCGTCCTTACCGCCCTTGGGCTTGCGCAGGAACTGGGTCAGCTCGGGGGCGTAGGGATGGCGCAGCGACAGGCGGGAGACGAGGGCGATGGCCCGCACCGGCGCGGGATGGGCACCGGCCAGGCGCCGCCGCAGGGCCCGGGACAGCTCCTCGGCCCAGGTGGCCAGCTCGTCCGTCAGCGAGTGCTCGAGATCGCCCCACAGGCCCCGGGTGACGAGCCAGGCCAGCTCGGTGTGCTCGGCGTCGACGGCGAAGCGGTCGAGGAACATGAGCGGGGTGTCGGTGTCGTGGCGGTAGCCGTAGTCGGTGGCCAGGTCGCGCCATTCGGCGTAGGTGAGGGCGATGCGGGCCCGGGGGCCGGCGGCCCTGGCCGCGTTGCGTCGCCGTCCCCGGGCCAGGGACTTGCGCAGGGCCGGGAAGCACACGTAGGCGGCCAGCAGGGCGAGGATGGCGGGGATGGCGATGAGGACGCCCTGGCGGATCTGCTCGAAGAGCACGGAGTCCGGCGGGACGAGCACGGGCACGAACAGCCCGACCTCGATCTCGTCGGAGGGCAGCACGCTCGGGTCCTGCTGCTGGGTGGAGGGGTCCCCGCCCACCGTGGGCTTTGCCTTGGTGGGCGTGCCGATGACGGGCAGCCAGCCGTGGTTGGGGAAGTACACCTCGGGGAAGCTGGCCCCGTTGCGGGGCCGGACCTCGAGCTTGCTGCCACCATTTGGATCGGCAATCAGCTCGCCGCCGTCGAAGCCGTAGCCGATGCGGGACGGGATGCCCGCCCACCGGGCCAACATGGCCTGGGCGGCCACGATCTCGTAGGGCGAGCCCTCCTTGGACCCGCCGATCATGTCCTGGACCCGCTCGGCGGGAACGCTCTTGGGCACGCCCGTCCCCGTGGCCGTGACGTTGGAGAGGATCCAGGTGCGCAGGAAGTCGAACTTGTCCCACTTGGAGGTCTGCGGGGCCTGGGCCATGAGGTCGACCACGGCCGGTGGCGGCGGGCCGATCTCGGTGAAACGGGCCAGGGCCTTCGGCGGTTCGGCGGTGACGGCCCGCAGGTCATCGACCTTGGGCAGGGCGGCGGCGGCCACCGTGTAGCGCAACCCGGCCTGGACCTGGCCCTGGGCCACCCGGATGTTGCCCGAGCGGGCGTCGTAGGCCAGCTTGGGGCCCTCGGCCACGATGCCGACGGTGTTGGGCAGGCCGGGGAGGACGGTGCCGCCCAGACCGGCGATGTTGAACGTGGCCCGCACGCCGGGGGCGAGGTCCTGGTTCACGATCCCCGAGCGGGGCACGTCGGCCAGCTCCGACTCGGAGAAGGCGGGCAGGCGCCAGCTGCCGTCTTTCTGCTCGTAGACGTTGAGGCTGCCCACCCGCCACGGCCCCGAGATCTGGGCCTCGACGGTGAACAGCACCCGGTCGGCGACGTCGGACAGGGGCACCGTCTTGGGTTTCTGGGGCTCCTGGGCGGGGTCGATGGCGGGGTCGGGGAAGAGGAAGTCGGTCTGGGCCAGGCCGAAGAGGCCGGCGGTGACCACGGCCAGCAGCGGGATGGCCCGCAGCGCCCGGCGCACCTCGTAGCCCGGCGGCAGCTGGCCCTCCTCACCGGTGGCCTCGTCGGGCTGGGCGCCGGAGAGGACGCCGAGGCCGATGCCGAAGAGGACGAGGACGACCAGCCCGCTCGCCACCTGGTCGGCCTCGGGAACGGAGATGCCGGCGATGGCGGCCACGGGCAGGGGCAGCAGCAGGCCCAGCGAGGGGCGCTTGACCACGATGGCCAGCCAGCCGGCGGCGAAGCCGACGATGCCCATCAGCCAGCCGAGAATGGCCTGCCAGCCGGCGGTGAGCTCGACGGGAGGCCGGAGCACGTCGCCGGAGGCGGCCGCCGAGGCGGCCAGCCGGCGCACGGCGGCGACCTGGCCGGGGCCGGCGGGGACGACCATGAGCAGGCCGATGGCGAAGAGCCCGCCGATGATGGCCAGGTTGGCGGCCACCGGCGACTTGATCCGGGCGGCGAGGACGGCCAGGGCCACGCCCAGCAGGCCGGCCACGGCGGCGTAGAAGCGGGCGTCGAGGCCGATGAACACCCCGCCGGCCATGACGGCGGCGGCCAGGACCGGGAAGCCCATGGCCACGGCCAGGCGGATGGGAGAGCGTTCGGGCTCCCCATCGTCGACGACGGCGGAGGAGGCCTCGAGGTCGGCCTCGACCAGCCCCTCCTCCTCAGCCAGATGCTCGAGGGCTTCGGCTTCGAGGGACTCGAGCTCGGAGGGGGTCACCGGCTCCCCGCTCCGATGCCGTGGGCCAGGGCGGTGCTGAGGTCCTGGCCGGGGTGGACGCCGACCACCTGACAGCCGAGGCCGGCGGCCACACCCATGGTGTCGGCGTTGTCCTCGTCCCAGAGGAGCGCAACCACCAGGATGGACACCCCGGTGTTGAGCAGCAGGCGCAGCTGGGCCGCCTCCAACTGCCCGAGGCGGGGGGTGATGAGCACGTTGTGGGCGTCCCGGCGGTGGTGGGCCACCAGGCGCATGATCACGTCGGACAGGGGTTGGCGGGACAGCTCCAGACGGGCCAGGGCGTCGAGCAGCTGCAGCTGGGAGCCGGCGCCCCGGAGCGGGCGCACCAGGGGCCCGCCGTTGGTCTCGCACTTCAGCTCGTAGCCGTCGCGCAGGTGGCGGACCCCGAGGGAGGCGGCGGCCCGGATGCCGGCCTCGAAGCTCTCCGAGAGCCCCTCGCCGTCACGGGAGTGCGAGCCCCGGTCGGTGTCCAGGATGATCGTGATGTGGTCGGTGATCCCCTGCTCGGCCTCCCGCACCATGACCTTGCCGGTCCGGGCCGAGGCCCGCCACACGATGCGGCGCAGGTCGTCGCCGGGGACGTACTCCCGCATGCCGTAGAACTCGAGCCCCGACGGCCAGGGCTTGGACACCGGCGGGCGGATGGGCGGGTCCTCGAACTGCCGGGTGAGGGGCCGGTCGGCCACGATCTCCACCCGGGGGTGGACCAGGAGCTCGAAGGGCTTGGCCACCACCGTCTCCCGCCGGGCCAGGCCCAGGGGGTCGCCGGCCACCGCCACCAGCGGGCCGATCTCGTACACGCCCCGCCGCGAGCAGCGCAGGCCGTAGCGGTGGCTCACCGTCTGGCCCGATGGCAGCTTGACGATGGGGACGCGGACCGGCGCGCCCAGCCGCTCCGGCACCCGCTCCTCGAGCACGAAGGTGGACACCCGGCGCTTGGCCGTCAGCTTCACCTCGACGTCGAGGCGGTCACCTTCCTGGGCCCGGGGGAAGAGCCCCTCCCGGTCGCCGGTGAGGCGCAGCCGGCGGGGGGCGATGAGGTAGCAGACGACGACGAGCAGCAGGAGCCCGTAGGCGAAGAGGTACATGGCCGTGCCCGCCACCACCCGGGCCATGACCCACAGGAGGACGAAGCCCACCAGGGCCACCTGGCCGGAGCGGGTGATGCCCAGGCGGCGGTTGAAGGCCTGGGCCGAACGGCGCAGCGACCCCGGCGAGAAGGCGTCGACGACGCGGTCGAGCCGGGCCCACAGACCTCGGAGACCCTTGGGCGCCCCAACCGGTCGGGGCGGGCGCCGCCCCCGCTGTGCTCTCGGGGACACCCCGTGCCCCTGCTTCTTCGGGGACACCCCGTGCCCCGGGCGACGGAACATCCGCCCGGGCTAGGCCTCGACCGGTCTGCGGTCGCGGCCCCGGGAGGAGAGGGGCGGCTTGACCGACGAGGTCATCCGCTCCAAGACGGCGTCGATGGTGTCGCCCCGCAACATGGCGTCGGGATTGAGGATCACCCGGTGGGCCATGACGGGCCGCAGGACGGCCCGCACATCGTCGGGGTAGACGTGGTCCCGGCCGTCGGAGGCGGCCAGGCAGCGGGAGGCCCGCAGCAGGGCGATGGAGGCCCGGGGGCTGCCACCCATCGCTACCGAGGGGTCCTTCCGGGAGGCGTGGACGAGGTCGACGATGTAGTAGCCGACCTCGGGCGAGACCTCGATCTTGGAGGCGTAGTCGATCATGGCCCGGACCTCGTCGGTGTCGATCACGGCGCCGAGGTCCTCGATGGAGAGCTGCACCGAGTTGTCGAACATGACCTCGAACTCGCCCTCGCGGCCCATGTAGCCCATGGTCAGCTTGAACAGGAACCGGTCGAGCTGGGCCTCGGGGAGGGGGAACGTCCCCGCCAGCTCGATGGGGTTCTGGGTGGCCAGCACCAGGAAGGGGCGGGGCAGGTCGTAGACAGCGCCGTCGATGGAGATGCGGCGCTCGGCCATGGCCTCGAGCAGCGCCGACTGGGTCTTGGGGGTGGCCCGGTTGATCTCGTCGGAGAGGAGCACGTTGGTGAACACCGGACCGGGGCGGAACTCGAACTCGCCCTTCGTCTGGTCGAGGATCGACGAGCCGGTGATGTCGCCGGGCAGCATGTCCGGCGTGCACTGCACCCGGGAGGACGTGGCGTTGATGGACTGGGCGATGGCCCGGGCCAGCATCGTCTTGCCCGTGCCGGGCACGTCCTCGAAGAGGATGTGGCCCTCGCACAGGATGGCGACCAGGGCCAGGCGGACGACCTCGGTCTTGCCCTTGATGACCGTCTCGATGTTGTCGACGATGGCGTCGAAGGCCGTGGCGAAGGTGGCCGTATCGATCGTCCTCGGCGCCATGTGGTGCCCCCTGGAGTTACCGTTCTGGCCCGGGCGGGTGGTGGGGATGGTGCCGTCCATGGTCATTGCTGCAACACGCCATCCTTCTCGCGAGGAAAACCTGGTGCGTCATGGCGACCGCCGGCGTGTGTCGAGAACGACACAGACCAGGCAAAAAGATCGGCCCTGGCGCATAGCACCCGTTCCACAACAGAGGCCCGAAACCCTGCTGAATGGGACGAATTTTAACAGCTGGAAGCGTCCCGCCCGGGTCGCACCGGCGGCGGCGACTGGAAGAAAACCCCTGTTCAGAGAACATGTTTGCGCTTCTAGCGAAACTCGGGCACGACCCTCTCGGCCAGGAGGGTGAGCGTGGTGGTGTCGGGGTAGTCCCGGCACCAGGGGACGATGTAGGAGCAGCCCAACTCGACATAGCGTGCCACCTTCTCGCACACCTGCTCGGGCGTGCCTACCAGGTTCCCCGCCACCCACGACTCGCGGGGCTCGCCCCACATGGAGGTGAAGGCGGCCAGCTCGGCCTCGGTCTCGCGCACCAGCACGTCGGGGCTCCAGGTCTTGGCGATCTCCTCCTCGTCGCGCCCGACCGTCTTGCAGTGCTGCTTCAGGACCTCGCGCTTGTGGGCGAACTCCTCGGGTTTCCCGCCGAAGTTGGCGCAGTCGGCCAGCCGGGCCACCACCCGGAGCGTGAGCTGCTCGCCGCCGCCGCCGATCCAGATTCTGGGGTGCGGGTCCTGGAGGGGCTTGGGATCGCACTGGGCCCGGTCGAGTTGGTAGTAGCGGCCGTCGTAGGTGGTCTGAGGCTCTGTCCACATGGAACGCACGATCTCGACTGTCTCGGCCATCATCCCGATGCGGTCCCTGGGCTCGGGGAACGGGACGCCGTAGCCGGCGAACTCGTTGCGGTACCAGCCGGCGCCGATGCCCCACTCCAGGCGGCCCCCGGAGATCACGTCGATGCTGGAGGTGATCTTGGCCAGGAGCGAGGGTTGCCGGTACAGGGCGCAGCCCACCATCTGGCCCAGGTGCACGGTGGACGTGGCCTCCGCCAGCGCGGCCATGGTCGTCCAGCACTCGAACACCGCCTCGCCGGCGGGCTTGGGGACGTTGTGGAAGTGGTCGTAGACCCACACCGAGTCGTAGCCGGACGACTCGGCCAGCAGGGCGATCTCCTTGGCCTTGGCCCACTTGGCCGCCGGGTCGGGAAGGCCCGACAGCTCCATCTTCCAGCCCTGGGGCACGAACATGCCAAAGCCAACCGCCACCGCCCCTCCTCCCTTACCCTGGAGAAGCGCGGCAGGCTAGCGGAGGTACCCAATGGAACGGACCGGCGTGGCAGGCCTTGCCATCCCCGTCCTGCCGGCGGGCGACTGGAACGAATCAGTCGCCTTCTGGCGCCGGCTCGGGTTCGAGATCGAGGGGCCGCACCACGACTACGTGGTGGCGCGGCGGGGCGAGCTCGAGGTCCACCTCTACGCCGACACCGGCATCGACTGCTTCACCAACAACTCGTTCTGCTACCTGCGGGTCGACAACGCCGCCGCGCTCCGGGCCGAGTGGCAGGAGGCGGGCGTCGTCCCGCTGGCCGCCATGGAGGACAAACCCTGGGGCATGCGGGAGTTCCACGTGGTGGACCCCGCCGGCAACCTGGTGCGTGTCGGACAATTCATCTCCTGAGGGGGGCCGGCAGCGACGAAATGGGCCGTTCGGCTCATTCGGCGCCCGGGCTCATGGTTCACCATCGTGCTATGAGCAACACGCTGGCCGTGGAAAACGACGTCCGTCTGCAGTCCGTGCTGCGCATCCTCACCGCCGAGGGGGCGGTCAGCCAGCGGATGCGGCACTCGGTGCAGTCGGCGCTGTCGGTCATACCGCCCTCCGAGGACGTCATCGAGGCCTACCGCTGCAGCGTCCTGTCCGGGACCAGCGGCACCGACGGCGTCGCCCTGCTCACCTCGGAGCGGCTCTCCGTCTTCGAGCGGCGCGGCTTCCGCAGCCCCGACCAGAAGCTGCTGCTGTCGATGGCGAAGCCGTTCTCCATCGAGACGGGACCGGGTGCGACCCGGCTGACGCTGACGCCGGTGGGCGGCCGTTCGACGACGCTGGACCTCTTCGGGGCCGAGCGGGCGGATCTTCTGCGCGACGGGCTGTTGGCCCTGCGGTCCGCCCGGGAGGACGGCTGGTGGTCCGAACCCTCGCTGGCGTGGCCAGGGTGGCTGGGCGCCGTGACGACCTGGGGCTACCTGGGCGGCGATCCCCGCTTCCACCATCCTGCGCTCGACCTTCGCCTCCATGTCGGCCCGTCCGGCTTCACCCTGAGCGACCTCGACGGGTCGACGGCCCACCTGGCGCCGTGGTCGGCCGTGACCAACCTCCGGGTCGTCAGCCACGAGGAGGGCGTCGAACTGGCGGCGGCCAGGACGCTCCTGGTCTCGCAGGGCTTCGCCGCCGCCTGGCGGTCGGCGCAGTGGGTGGCGTTCCTCGTGCTCGGCTACCGCTCCGGTGAGCAGGTGTTCCTCGGGACCACCGGCCTGAGCGAGGCCGAGCTGCGCAACCGCCTCTACCCGGTGGCGGCCGCCATGCCCTCGGGCGACGCTCCGCCGCCGGCGCCCGTCGGGCCCGAGGTCGAGGAGCCCGAGGTCGAGGAGCCCGAGGCTGTGGAGCCCGACGTCCTCGACGTGCCGGCGTGGGTCGGGCCGCAGGAGTCCCCGGTGGTCGCCGAGGCGGAGCCGCCCGTGGCCGCCGAGGCCGAGGCGCCGGTCGTCGAGACGCCGGTCGTCGAAGCGGAGTCGGCGGGTGCGCCGGCGCCGGCGTACAGCCTGGTGGAGCAGCTGGAGCGACTCGGGGTGCTGTACCGCGAGGGCGTGCTGGACGGCGATGAGTTCGTCCGGGCCAAGGCGCTGTTGCTGCACGGCTGAGTCCGGGCCGCCCACCAACGAACCGGCGCTGCTGAGCCCCGGATGCCGGGGCTGAGAAGCGCCGGTTCGAGTCGGACCCGGTTAGCGGGGGACGAGGCTGACGATGGGGGCGTTGAGCTTCATCTTGCCGGTGGAGCCGGCGAAGTGGGCGTCGCCGAAGCTGAAGATCCCGCCGTCGGACGCCACCAGCCAGTAGCCCAGGCCGGATGGGGTGCGGGCCATGCCCACGATGGGCTGGTTGAGGATGACCGCCCCGGTGGAGCCGAAGAAGCCGGCGTCGCCGAAGGTGAACATGCCCCCGTCGGCGGCCACCAGCCAGTAGCCCTTGCCCGTGGGGGCGGGGGCCATGCCCACGATGGGCTTGTTCAGCTTGATGTCACCGGTGGAGCCGAAGAAGCCGGCGTCCCCGAAGGAGAAGATCCCCCCGTCCGAGGCCACCAGCCAGTAGCCCCGGCCGGAGGGGGTGGCGGCCATCCCCACGATGGGCTTGTTCAGGGTCATGGCACCGGTGGAGCCGAAGAAGCCGGCGTCCCCGAAGGAGAAGATCCCCCCGTCGGAGGCCACGAACCAGTAGCCCGCGCCGGTGGGTGAGGGGGTGCCACCGACGATGGGCCGGTTCAGCTTCATGGCGCCGGTGGAGCCGTAGAAGGGCGCTCCGAAGGAGAAGACCCCTCCGTCGGAGGCCACCAGCCCGTAGCCGGCGCCGGCGCCCGGGTGGCGATCGGCCACGAACACGTCGCCCACGCCGTTGGTGTCGCCCGTCACCAGGTTGGCGGCCTGGGAGGCGAAGGCGACGACCGCCCCGTCGATGGAGATGGCGGGGCTGAAGCTGGAGCTGTCCCCG
The DNA here is from genome assembly GCA_044870155.1 of Acidimicrobiia bacterium. Lineage (GTDB taxonomy): Bacteria > Actinomycetota > Acidimicrobiia > IMCC26256 > BP-133 > CAWBJP01. Next base: position 14,914 of record JBIOYN010000250.1, read on the forward strand.
GCCACCCCCGCCGGGCCCACGCTCACGGGTACGACGGCCCCGGTCAGGCGGTCGTGGCGGAGGACCGCCGTGGCCCGGGTCCCGCCGGCGGCGGGGAGGGTGGGCTCGAAGGTGAACGCCACCGACAGCCCGTCGGCCGACATGGCCGGCTCGCTGGCCGCGCCCTCGTCGGGGAGCGGCTCGATGCGGGTCGTCGTCTTGGGGGCGAGGTCACGGATGAACACCTCGACGTCGTCGTTGCTGTCCCCCGGCACCAGGTCGTCGGCCTCGGAGGCGAAGGCGACATGGGCGCCGTCGGCCGACAGTGACGGGCTGGCGCTGGGACCGTCGGCCTGGGCCCCGTCGGAGCCCACGCTCACCCGGGTGACCGCCAGGGTGGCGCCCCCGTCGCCCAACTTGGCCAGAAAGACGTCGGTGACGCTGTTGGAGTCGTCGTCCACCAGGTTGGCGGCATCGGAGGAGAAGGCCGCCGTCAGGCCGTCGCCGGACAGCGCCGGCTCCCAGCTCGGCCCGTCACCCGGGGACCCGTCGGGGGCGACGCTGACCAGCGTGGTGGCGCCCTGGCGGTAGACGAAGACGGCGGCGGCCGTCCCCTCCTCGACGCAGCTCCCGCCGTTGTGGACCACGTAGGCGACCGTGGTGCCGTCACCACTGATGGCCGGTTGGCAGGCGGGTCCCGACTCGGCGTCGGCGGGCCGGGGAATCCTGGTCGTGCGCCCCTGGCGGACGTCGCGGAGGAACACGTCGGAAACGCCGTTGGCATCGTCGGCCACCAGGTTGGTGGCCTCGGAGGCGAAGGCCACCCAGCGGCCGTCGGCGGAGATGGCGGGGTCGGTGCTCGGGCCGTTGCCCTGCTCGCCGACGTTCCCCAGGCTGACCCGGGCCGTCGTCCCCTCGTAGCGGTCGTGGAGGAAGATGTCGGCCGTCCGGTTGGTGTCGGCCGGCACCAGGTCGGGCGACTGCGAGCTGAAGGCCACCAGGTTCCCGCCCGCCGACAGCGCCGGCGAGAAGCTGCCCTCGGCCCCGTCGGCCACGCCGGCGCCGCCCGGGCCGCTGACCCGCTCGAGGGCGCCCGAGGTCCGGTCCCGGCGGTAGATGTCGGCCGTGCCCGGGGCCGGGGGCGTGACCGTGAGGTTCTGGGCGTTGGAGACGAAGGTCGCCACCCCCCCGTCGGCCGCCAGCAGCGGGGCGGCGCTGGTCCCGGCCGCCTGCCCGCCGGCGGCGTCGACGCTCTCGCGGGTGGTGGTGTCGGTGCTGACGTTGCGCACGAAGGCGTCCGGGGCCTCGTTGGTGTCGCCCGGCACCAGGTTGGTGGCGTCGGAGGCGAAGGCCACGAGGATGTGGGTGCCGGCCACGACCACATCGGCCGAGTGGCTGGCTCCGTTGGGAGCGCCACTGGGGCCGGCCAGGCTCACCCGCCGGGTCGTTCCCCCCGTGCGGTCGTAGACGAACACGTCGGTGCCGGGGTAGGCGTCGGGCGGGGCGATGTTGGTGGCCGCCGACGTGTAGGCGACGTAGCGCCCGTCGGCCGACAGCGAGGGCGCGCCGCTGTCCCCGCCCTGGGGGACGGGAGCGCCGACGTCGACCCTGGTGATGACCCCCCCGGCGGCGACGAACACGTCGGCCAGGTTGTTGCCGTCGGCGCCGCCCTGGAGCAGGTCGGTGGCCCGGGACTCGAACGCCACCACGGTGCCGTCGGCGGAGAGGTCGGGGGCCACGCTGGGCCCGTCGGGATCACCGCCGGCGCTGTCCACGCTCACCCGGTCGGTGATGGCGCCCACCCGGTCGTGGAGGAACACGTCGGACTCGCCGTTGGCGTCGCCCGGCGCCAGCTCGCCGGCCGCGGAGCTGAAGGCGACCCACCGGCCGTCGGCGGACAGGGCGGGCTGGCCGCTGGCGGCCATGGCCTGGGCCCCGCCGGTGGCCAGGCTGACACGACTGGTCGTCCCGCTCTGGCGGTCCCGGACGAAGACGTCCTTCTGGCCGTTGGTGTCGCCGGGAACGAGGTTGGCAGCGGCGGACACGAAGGCCACCACGTTCCCGTCACCGCTGATGGCCACGTCCTGGCTGGGGGCCGTCGCCTCCGACCCGTCGCTGGCCACGCTGATCCGGGTCGTGCGCCCGCTGGCCACCTCGTAGGTGAACACGTCGAAGACGCCGTTGGCGTCACCGGGGACCAGGTTGGTGGCGTTGGACACAAAAGCGATCACCGAGCCGTCGGCCGAGGTGGCCACCGACTCGATGACGGACGGCCCGCCACCCCGGACCTGGGCACCGCCGCTGGCCACGCTGACCCGCGACGTCGCCGTCGGCGGGGTGGGAGCGGTATCTCCGGTCTGGGCGCCGGCCGTCCCCGCCCCCGCGGGCAGGACGGCGGCGGCGGCGAGCACGGCCAGGCCGCGCCGGATCCCCGGGGTGGGCCCGGACGCCGGGCTCATCCTGCGTCCACCGGTCCCCCGGTGGGATCCAGCTGGCGGAGGAACTCGGCGCATCGGGCCTCCTCATCGACTTCTCCCAGGCGCCCGGCGGCGCCCCGCAGCCCGTCCAGGGACCGCAGGAACCCCCGGTTCGGGGGGTGGGACCAACGCACGTAGCCGGAGCCCCGCCACCCCGCCTGGCGCAGCTGGTCGAGTCCCCGGTGGTAACCGACCCGGTAGCAGGCGTAGGCCTCGATGTCGTCCCGGGCGTGGTCGCCCAGGCTGGCCCAGGCGGCCAGGAAACGGGGCCAGCGGCCCACCACGCCCGAGACCGCCGACCGGCGCTCCGCGTCCGGGAGCGCCAGAGCGGCGTCGAGCGCGGCCTGGGCATCGGACGGAGGGCTGGGCAGGACAGTTTCGGGCAGCCCACCACTTAAGTGAACGGGCGAATCACCCATAACAGCAATGTACGCCGGAAACGACACAATCCTGGGGCATTCCGGCAGGAGGAGACTGCCTGTTTCTCGTACCTTGAACTGATGCGGAATCCGGTGCGACGGCCCCTCGCGCTCGCACTCCTCCTGGCCGCGGCCGCCCTGGTGGGTGTGGCCCGCCCGGCGGGAGCCTGCACGTGCGCGCCGTTCGACACCCGTTCCGCCCTGTCCGCCGCCGACGCCGCCTTGGTGGGGACGTTCGTGTCCCGGGCCGACCCGCCCGTCCCCGTGGACGGCACCCCGGCCGGGGAGACCGTCTACACGTTCCGGGTGGACACGGTCGTGAAGGGTGCCCTGGGTTCGGAGGTCGAGGTGCGCTCGGCGTCGAGCGAGGCGTCCTGCGGGCTGTCGGTGGCCGCCGGCCGGCCCGTCGGCCTCCTCCTGTCGGAGCGCGACGGCCACTACCACGGCAACCTGTGCTCCCAGCCCAGCCCCGAACGGCTGCTGCGCGCCGCCGAACCGCTGCCGGCCCCGGAGGGCCGCCTCCCACCATGGGTGGTGGTGGGCTCCACCTATGGAATCGGGCGCTCCGTCGCCCTCGACGACGACGGCCAGGTGGCGGGCGTCGGTACCGGCGCGGGCACCACCACGGCCGTGGCCGTCTGCCCCGAGCGGGAGCGGGTGGTCGAGCTGTTCACGGTCCGGGCCGCTGACGGCACCATCTCGCACGGCCTCACCGTCCGCCGGCTCGACACCATGGCCGGGGAGTCCGAGCGCCTCCTGCCCGCCCCGCCCCCCGACGCCACCGGGAACCCGGTGCCCGTGCAACTCGAGACCCTGGCGTGCCGGAACGCCGCCGGGACCGACGTGGTCGTCTTCGCCCGCTCCAGCTTGGCGACGGGCGACCGCGGCCGCATCCTGCACATCGTGCCCGCCCAGGATCCCGCCACCCTGTGGGAAGGGCCGGCTCCCCGGGCCGCCGCCTTCGGACCGGGCGGGGCCACCGCCTACCTGAACCTGGCCCCGGCGGGCGAGGAGGTCGTGGCCCTGGCCCTGGACGTGGCCGGCGAGCCCCGGTCGGTCGTCCGGGTGCCGGCGGGCTCGGGCCCCATGGTGGCCAGCGCCGACGGCCGCCGGCTGGCCACCGTGGCCGTCGGCTCCTCCCGGGCGTCCCAGGTGGTGACCGTCGACCTCGGGTCGTCCCCGCCCGTCGTCGCCACCGCCGACCTGGGTGGCGCCGGGGTGACCGGTGACGTCCAGTGGACCGATACGGGCAGCCTCGTGTTCATGCCCACCCAGCGGCCGGCGGAGGCCGTGCGGATCTACGACCCCGGCCTCGCCGTCCTCGCCTCGTGGGCGGGATGGACGGCGGAGCACTCGGTGGTGGTGGGCAGCCGCCTGTACGGCGCCAGCCAGGGGATCGTCCGCTCGGCGCCGCTCACCACCGGACCGGGCACGGTGGTGCGGGAGCTGGAGGACGCCCTGATGGTGGCCGTCGTCGACGTCTCCACCCCGGCGGCGGTCGAGTCGGCGGCGACCACGCCCCCGTCCACCACGTCGAGCACGGCGCCGCCACCGGCGCCCTCGTCGTCGTCGACCTCGACGACGACCACCGTGCCGCGAAAGCCGGCGGTGACGACCACGACGGCTGCGCCGGAGACGACCACGACCACGACGGCGGCGGTGCCGGAGGGGCGGGCTCAGGAACCCCCCGTGGCGGCAGGGAAAGGCGCAACCAAGGGGGGCGGGGGAGGCTTCCCGGGCGCGCTGTGGTTGGGCGGCGCGGTACTGGTACTGGCGGGCGGCGCTGTGGCCTTCCGGATTCGCCGGCGGAGCTAACGGTCTCTTCTCATTGTTTTGGTGACGGATTCTTTCAGCGTGGGAGGAGATCCGTCACCAGAATGGAAGTCAGGGGTCCCCGTGGGTCTCCTGGCAGCGGACGCCGGCGGGACCGACGGTGGCGGCGTGGCGGGTGCCGGGGGGCAGCTCCAGCGTGTCGCCGGCCTCGAGGCTGACGTCGCCGGCGTCGGTGTGGAAGACGATGCTGCCCTCCAGGCACCGCAGCGACTTGTGGTACGGGTGGTCGTGCCAGCCGTAGGTGTCGCCGGGACCGTTGGACCATTCCTGAGGCATCCTCTTCATCATGCCGCTCTACGGGCCTGAGACCGTCACCTGGCGGGTGAACTCGGAGGCCGTCCTCCTCCTGGGCGGCCCCCGGGCCCTGCTCCTGCAGCTGGCCGAGCCGGCGGTGGCCGCCGGGGTGGCCGAGCACTCGGGCTTCGAGGCCGACCCCTTCGGGCGCCTGGCCCGGACGCTCGAGGCCATGACCGTCATCTCCTTCGGGTCGGACGCCCACGCCCGGGCCACGCTCGACCGCCTGGCCGCCGTCCACGCCCGGGTCCGGGGCACCCTGCCGGGCGGCATGCCGTACTCGGCCCAGGACCCGGAGTTGCAGTGGTGGGTGCTGGCCACGCTCATCGACACCGTCCTGCGGGTCGAGCGCCGGTACCTGGGACGCCTCGACACCACCCTGCGGGCCCGGTACTACGACGAGTCCCGGCGCATGGCGGCCGCCTTCGGCATCCCCGAGACGGTGGTCCCCCCCGACCTGGGCGCCTTCCTCGACTACATGCGCCGGCGGGTGGCCGCTCTCGAGGTCACCGACACGGCCCGGACCGTGGCCAGGGGCGTGCTGCGGCCGCCCGTCCCCCTGGTGGGGGGCCCGCTCGGCGACCTCGTCGCCCTCGTCACCGTCGACCTGCTGCCCGCCCGGCTGCGCAGCGCCTACGGCCTCACCTGGGACAGCCGCCGGCGCCTGGCGGTGCGCAGCGGTCAGGCTGCCGCCCGCACCGTCCTGCCCCGGCTCCCCGCCCTCATGCGCACCCTGCCGGGCATGCGCCCGGCGGCGTCGTGACCGCCGGGTGGGGGGCGATGCCGGTGGTGCCGTGGCGGCGACCGTCGAGGTAGGCGGCGATCGTCTCGTAGAGGGGGTCGCCCACCATGGCCCGCAGCTCGGTCTCCAGGCTGCGGTAGACGGGCTCCGACGCGGTGAAGGCCTCGGGCGCCTCGGTGCACCACCAGGCGAAGTCGGCGCCGCCCGCCCCCCAGTCCTCCCGGGAGAACTCGGAGAGGATGTGGGTGGTGGTGCCGTCGTCCTCGCTCCGGGGGGTGTTGCGCAGCGGCAGCTGCCAGCACACGTCGGGCTTGGTGGTCATGGGATGCCGCCCCTGGCGCAGGGCGAGGACGTGGAGCGCGCACCCCGGCCCGGCGCCGAAGCCGGGCCGGTTGAGGAAGATGCAGGCGCCGGCCACCACCCGGGTCTTGGTGGCGCCCCCCGACCCCCGGGCCAGGACGCCCTTTCTCCGGCCGGCGGCCCGGTACTGCCACTCGCTGGCGGTGAGCTCGGCGGCGGCCG
>JBIOYN010000251.1:0-6352 GCA_044870155.1 Acidimicrobiia bacterium
CCAAGCTCCTCGGCCACGCGGGCGAGGTCCACCCCGTTGCGCTCCAGGGCCTGGGCGATGGCGCGGCGCTCCGCCTCCTCCACCACCGCGGCCAGGGCGCCGGCCGTGAACGGCTCGTGGAGGAACACGAAGTTGCAGGCCAGGTGGAGCTGATCGCCCTCGGGTCCGTCGCCGTAGTAGTCGGCCAGGCGGGACACGTCCATGACGTAGGTCTCGCCCAGCAGGACCCGGGGCGGGTCGTAGGCATCGGCCAGCCCCCGCCAGCGCCGGAACACGTCGTGGGTCTCGGGACGCTGGGAGTTGTAGACCTGGCGCTGGCCGTGGGCCCGGACGTAGGGGTGGTCGCCCGCCTCCGCCGGCGGGTTGTCCCGCAGCAGGGCGTCCTTGACGATCTTCTGGCACACGTCGATCCGGAAGCCGGCCACCCCCCGGTCGAACCAGAAGCGCAGGATGCCGTCGAAGGCGGCCCGCACCTCCTCGTTCCACCAGTTCAGGTCGGGCTGGGTGGGCAGGAAGTGGTGCAGGTACCACTGGTCCGTCTCGTCGTCCCACGCCCAGGCGGGGCCCCCGAAGCTGGAGCACCAGTTGTTGGGCGGCGAGCCGTCGGGCTTCGGATCGGCCCACACGTAGAAGTCCCGGTGAGGTGACTCCCGTGAACCCCGCGCGCTGATAAACCAGGGGTGCATGTTGCTAGTGTGGTTTGGGACCAGATCGAGCAGGACACGGATGTCCTGGCGCCCCGCCTCGGCCACCAGGGTGTCGAGGTCATCGAGGGTGCCGAGGACGGGCTGGACGGCCCTGTAGTCGGACACGTCATAGCCCCAGTCCGTGTCCGGGGAGAGGGTGATGGGATTGACCCAGATGCCGTCGACACCGAGCCAGGCGAGGTAGTCGAGATGCTCGACGATGCCGGCCAGGTCCCCCACGCCGTCGCCGTCGGAGTCGGCGAAGGACCGGGGATAGATCTGGTAGATGACGCCCTCACGCCACCAGGGACCGGACATGGCCGGCGAGCCTAGAAGGAGGGCGGGGGCCCGGAAGCGAACTCTGTCGTTCATGGTCCCCTCGCCGGACATGCGCCCCGGTCGCCGGCGCGCCGCCGCCCGGGTCAGCGCCGTGCTCGTGCTGCTGACCGTGGCCCTGGCCGGCGTGGCGTCGCCACCGGCGCACGCCGCCGCCAAGGCCAGCGTGACGGTGAAGAACTACAGCTTCAGTGAACCCGATCTGGTCATCGACCCGGGCACGGAGGTGACGTGGACGGCCATCCAGGGCGACCACACGGTGACGTCCGAGGGCGGGTCCTTCGACGAGGTGATCGCCCAGGACTACCAGCCCCACAGCTTCAGCTACACCTTCACCAAGCCGGGGCGGTACACCTATTACTGCGGGTTCCACCGGATGAAGGGCATGCAGGCCATCGTCGAGGTGCGGGGCGCCCCGGGGGAAACCACCACCACCGAGCCGCCCACCACCACCACCATGTACCAGCCGCCCACCACCACGACCACAGCCCCGCCCGAGACGACCACCACCACCGTCCCGCCGGCCACGGCCACCACCGCCGCTCCCACCACCACGACGGCGGCGCCCGCCATCGTCACCGCGACGTCGACCGGCCCCGCCGTCAACGTGCCCACCACCAAGGCTCCGGCCACCACGGCGGCGCCGGTGCCGTCGACGGCGGGCCGGCCCGCTCCGGCGGGGGCGGGCCCCGGTGCCACGCCTCCGGCCTCGACGGCGACCTCCTCCTCCGCTCCGAGCGCGGTCGCGCCGGCCCGCACGACCTCGCCCACGCCCGACGTGGCCCATACCGAGGAACCGAAGGCGGCCTCCGAGCCGACGCTGGCCGCTCCGGACCCCGCACCCGAACTCCGGGCCGGTCGGGCAGCGGCGCACTCCTCAAGGGACGGGGGACGCGCCCTCCTGGTGGTCCTGCTCGCCGTCGGCGGCCTGGCCGCCCTGGCCGGCGCGGCCGCCGCCGGAACCCTCTGGCTCCGCCGCCGCTGACCCTCGGCGCGCCCGATCCCGAACTTGTGAGCTTTTTGCCAGCGATGGCCGGCAAACGCTGACAGAAATGGTGGCGCCTAGTCGGCGAGCTCGCCCAGGTCGGCCAGACGCTGCCGGCGGTCGTCCCGCGTGCGGCGGTCAGCGGACCAGTCCCGCACCACCCCGGTGAAGGCGTAGGCGCCGCCCAGCCACAGTGCCATCCCGGCCACGGCAATCAGGTTGGGATCCATCGCGGCGCCTGTACCCCATCCCCGACCGGACCACACCCGGGCGGGGACGAAGTCAGCTGCCCCCGGCGGCGAGGGCGATCAGAGCCTGGGTGTTGGAGGCGACGGCGGCCCGATCCTTGCCGCGGGCAGCCCCCCGCAGGGCGACGAGCAGCTGCTCGAGGTGCCCGGCCACGGGAGCCTCGAGGATGTGGGTCATGCGGTTGCGGATCGTCTCCAGGATGGCCACGTCCCCGGTCAGGCCCTTGCCGTCGCCGGCCTCGGAGTCGACCTGGGCCTGCCGGGCCCAGGCGGCGAGGCGGTCGCGATCGACCTCGGCCGGGGGCCGGTAGCGGAGTTCGAGATCGAGGGCGGCCCGGGCGAGGTTGACGGCCGCCCGGCGGGTCCCGGCCGCGTTTCGGGCCCCGACGGCCCCGGAGAGCGCTTTGAGGGCGCCACCGGTCTGGGCACCGAGCAGCTTGGGAACCTCGCCCGCCGTGTAGGTGTGCCAGGCGCTGTTCACCGTCTCCATCGCCGTCTCCGCCGCCGTCCAGTCCTTCTTCCCGGCGGCGTCGAAGAGCGAGACGGACCCCGTGGAAACCGCCTTCAGCTCGGCGGGTGGCGGGCCGGGGATGGCATCGGTGGGGACAGCCAGGGCCATCTGGACGAACTCGTCCTCGGCCTTGATGCGGGACTCGCCGTAGCCCGGAGCGAACGCCTTGTCCTCGAAGTCGCCCTCCATCAGGTGCTCCCGGGTGGTGATGGCGCCCTTGACGGGGCCCCGGGGGCCGTCGATGAACTGGTCCACGGCCTGGACGGTGACCTCCTCGAACACCAGCCCCGGGATGTTCTCGGGCCGGTACACGGCCCCGGCCCTGGGCTGGGCGGGCATGATCATGCCCGGCGGCCCCTGCTTGCCCGCCAGCCAGCTGCCCTCCATGTTGGCCACCGCGCCGTCGTGGTAGTTGTAGACGTCCTCGCCGAAGTACCACACCGCCCCGTCGTCGGCCTGAGCGAAGTAGTCGAGGGCGACCTCCACGATCCTCGGCCCGGAGTAGGCGATGAACTGGCGGACCACGGTCTCGACGTGGTTGCCGTCCCACTCGATGACCTTGGTGTCGGGCATCAGGGTTGCTTCCACCCGCTCCTGGCCGCCGGCCTCCTCTCCCAACTGGATGGCCTGGGTGAGGGTGGCCGTCGGGAACAGCGGGTTGTTGATCTCGGTGGGGTGCGAGAACTCCGGCTTGCCCGTGTCCACCCGCTGGCTCGCCGGCGCGCACTTGGCCTCGCCGCCTTCCAGGCCGCACTCCTGCGCCGGCATCGGCGTCGTGGTGGGCGCCGGAGTCGTCGTCGAAGCCGATTCCTGGTCCGCACCCTTCCCGCTGCTGTCACAGGCGGCCCCGGCCAGCATCGAGATCCCGACCACGAGCACTGTGCACGCCCGGCGGAAACACATCCCGCCATCCTGGCAGAGCCGGGGCGCCGATCCGGCGCGGCAACCGCCTCAGTGGGAGTGGTGGGAGTGGAAGATCTCCACGCTCTCCTGCTCGTTGGCGTCGTTGCGGGCCACGATGGCCATGGCGGGCTCGAGGGGGTCGTGGTTGACGGGCTGGTGGGGCAGGTCGGCGGGGATGAAGAGGAAGTCGCCCTGCTCGAGGAACTTCAACCGCTCGAGGTCGTGTCCGTACCGGACCTCGACCCGGCCCTTCATCATGTAGATCGCCGTCTCGTAGCCCCGGTGGGAGTGGGGCTCGGCCGCGCCCGCCGGCGGGATGACGACCAGGTTCATGGAGATGCGGCTGGAGCCCGCCGATGCACCCGAGATCCCCACGAAGTAGGGCAGCCGCTGCTTCGAGAGCGTGTCCGTCTCGGGCCGCACGATGACGATGTCGTCGTCCGCGGCGGTGCCGACGATGCCCTCGAAGACCTCGTCGATGCTGGCGATGGTTGCCGTCATGTCCTTCACCCTCCCGATCAGGTCACGATCTGCTGACCTGAAGGTACGGCTGACCGCCGAGCGCGTCTGTCACGCCGGTCACAGTCGGAATGTCTCCGTGCCACCTCGGTCACTTCGAGGACGAGGGTCTTCGCGGCCGTGCGGGTCGCCAGCCGCGAATTTGGGGCGCGGAACCGCCGGCATGCGGGGATTCCGCACCCAAGTTCGAACGGGTCAGTCGACCACGAGTTCGATGTCGTCGAGCAGGACTTCCTCGCCGGCCACCGCGCACCCGCAGTCGTCGACGGCGACGAGCGTCAGCGACACCTTCTCGGCGTGAGGGTCCGCCGCTCGCAGGGCCGCCGTCAACTCGATCTCGACATCGAAGCGATCATCCCCGTGCGGGTCGGGAGAGCCGTGGTCATGGCCGTGCTGGTGGTCGTGGCTCGTGCCGGCGTCGTGGTCGTGGACGTGACCCTCGACGTTGGTGGCGTGCTCGTGGTCGTGCGGACCCGCGTGCCCATGAGCGGCGGCATGGCCCTGACCGTTGGCGTGGACGCCGTTGTGCCCGAGGAAGCCGACGGCGCCGGCGAAGCGGGGATTGCCGGAGATGGCCGTGCCTGCGCCGGCGCCCTCCTGGTCGATGAAGGCCCGGATCTCCAGGGGCTTCGTCTGCACCCGGGTGCTCTTGAGCAGCAAGCGGGCCGAGGACATGCGATGCCGAACGATCCACGGCCAGTCGATGATGAGCGTCTGCCAGAGCCGGATGGGGGGCAGAAAGAAGCAGAACCTGCGGTACCGATAGCCCAGGGCCTCGATCGACTCCACGTCGGAGCCCTGCTGCCACTGGGTGGTGAAGGGCCGGTTGAAAGGCTGGAGCTCGAAGCTCGCCTCCGTGGCCGGAAGGGCTCCGGGATGCGCCGCCTGCCAGTCGGCCCACAGCCGGTCGACGTTGGCATGGTGGAGATAGAAGATCGGGTCGTAGGCCGCGGTGGGCACAGAACCCATGTCGCCCCCGGTGCGGACGTGCACGCCGCCGTGGATACCGTCGATCTGGTTCTGGAACGACGTGAACGTCGTCGCCGCCATGGCGCTCTGGGCCGATGTGGCCAGGTCGTCGTAGGCGGTGGTGTCGATGTCCGTGCGCCGGGCGGTGGGCCCGCCGGTGGCCAGGGACGGCCCGCTGTAGAGCGGGTTGGGGACGGTGGCACCCGAGCGGTTCACGTAGGCGGCGTGACGGCAGGCCTCGGGGACTCCCGTCGACGGCCCCGACGACCAGTCCCAATAGGGAAGAGCGACGTCGCACCGGGCGGCGCGCAAGGCGTGTTCGAACGCCATCAGGTAGGCGCGGTGCCAGGTGAAGAAGGCGGGGGCGCCGTGGCGGCAGTAGGAGGTCGGCGGTCCGCCGTGGAAGCCGGCCAGCTTGGCGAAGCTGTCGGGGTTGCTGGCGGGCAGGGCATACATCTCGGCCAGGGCTTCACGCAGGTCGTGCAGCTCGTCGGTGCTGAGACAGTCGATGTTCGTCCGGTTGCGCATGGTCTCCTCCTGCATCGTTGGCGGGGAGTTGCGACGGGCGCAGGGCACGCTGATGGTAAGAAAAGACGACCGGCGGGTCCTCCGTAGCTGTACGGATTTCGCCGAAGCATTGACGGCGGTGACACGCTCCCGCCGTCTTCGGGCCGTGCGTGACGGCGTCGGAGCCATCCGCCGACCTCGAAGCCTGTCCCGAGCCACCGGCCACCCCACTGCCGCCCTATGCCGGGGTTGGCTACTGGAACTCGGGGGTGCTGGCCCCCGCCGTGGCCCCGGCGGGCGCCAAGCAGGTGTCGGTCAGGGTCGACGAGTCGACCCCGCCCGGCAGCTACAACTACGCCTGCATCCTCCATGCACTGATGGGGGCAGCGTCACCGTGGTGAGCCCAGCGGACACACGGGACAGCCCCGAGGAAGTCGCCACCTCGTCGGCGAAGTCAGCCGCCGAGGCGGCGGCCGCGGCCGCCGCCGTCAACCGGTTCTTCCCCGCCGTCGTCGAGATCAAGGCGGGTGACACGGTGACCTGGAAGGGGGCGAGCGACTACGAGCCTCACACGATCACCTTCGAGCCGCCGTTCACCAACCCCGAAGACCCCCGGGCGGTACCGCCCGCCGGCGCCAAGACGGGCGGTAGCTACACGGCGGGCTTCACCAACTCGGGCTTCATCGGT
>JBIOYN010000252.1:0-4940 GCA_044870155.1 Acidimicrobiia bacterium
GAGGCCGAGCTGCTCTCCACGGCCTGGCTCCTGGTGGTGGCCGGCCACGAGACGACGGTCAACCTGATCGGCAACGGCACCGTCGCCCTCCTCCTCCACCCCGGGCAGATGGCCCGCCTGGCCGCCAACCCGGGGCTGGTGCCCGCCGCCGTGGAGGAGTTCCTCCGCTACAACCCGCCCGTCCACCACACCACGCTGCGCATGGCCACCGAGCCGCTCGAGGTCGCGGGCGTGACCCTCCCCGCCCACGAGCAGGTGCTGGTGGTGCTGGCCGCCACCGGGCGTGATCCCGGCCGGTTCCCCGACCCCGACGAGCTCGACCTCACCCGGGGGGAGAAGGGCCATCTCGCCTTTGGCTACGGCATCCACTTCTGCCTGGGCGCGCCGCTGGCCCGACTGGAAGGCGAGATCGCCTTCACCTCGCTCCTGGCCCGCTTCCCCCGGCTCCGCCTCGCCGTTCCTCCCCAGGAGCTGCACTGGCACAACCGCCTCGTCCTGCGCAGCCTGCGCCAGCTGCCCGTGCTCCTCCAGGGGGACCGCCCGGCTCCTTGACCGCCGCGGTCAGAAGTGGCATTTTCTGCCAGGTCTATGGGAGTTTTTCCCAGGAGGAGCCAGGTGGAGCCCAGGGAGAGGAGGCGCGATGAAGTCCACAGGGGTCGTGCGTCGCATCGACGAGCTGGGACGGGTGGTGGTGCCGTCCGAGTTGCGCCGCGTGTTCAGCCTCCGGGAGGGCGACGAGCTCGAGATCAGCGTCGACGGCGACCGGATCATCCTCCAGAAGCGCCAGGACGTGTGCCTGTTCTGCTCTGCCGACGACCCCGAGATCGAGTTCAAGGAGCGCCGCATCTGCCGGACCTGCGCGTCCGAGTTCCTCCAGGAGAACCTTCCCCGGCAGGCGGCCACCGCCTTCAGCCACCTGCGCCCTCAGCCGCTGATCTGACGTGGGAGGGGTCAGGAAATGTTAATCTCCGACCGACTCTGAGTAGCCGACCAGGGGGGTTGCGTGGCGGAGTCAGGCAGAACTTTGAGTACCGCTCTCCATGTGTTGAGGGCCCTTGAATTCACGGCGCAGCACCCCAAGGGGGTGTCCGTCAAGGCGCTCGCCCGGGCTCTGAACGTGAGCTTGTCCTCCGCCTACTCCCTGTGTAACTCGCTGCGCGTCGAGGGGTTCCTCCAGGTGTCCCCCACGAGCTCGGGGCTCTACGTCCTCGGGCCCAAGCTCCCCATGCTCTACCGCTGCTACGTCCAGTCGAGTCTCCAGCCCGAGCGCCTCGAGCCCTTCCTCGAAGAGCTGCGCGACCGGGCCTCGGCCCGTGCCTACGTCGCCCTGTGGAAGGACGGTGACCTGGAGATCGCCGAGATTCTCGGGCGGCGTGGCGGTCGGGAGCTGGGCGACGTCGCCAAGGGCTTCCGGGGCGCGGCCCACGGGCTGGCGCTGGGGAAGATCTACCTGGCCGAGCTCCCCGAGGAGTCGTGGCCGGCATACCTGCAGCGGCCCGTCCTCAAGCGGTTCTCCCGCTACACCCTGACGGACAAGAACCAGTTGAAGCACAACCTCCTGGCCGTCAAGGAGCGGGGCCTGGCCTTCGACCAGGAGGAATATGCCGAAGGCGCCTGTTGCATCGCCGCTCCGGTGCGGGACCCCAATGGTCGTCTGATCGCCGCGCTCGGTATCTCTGTCCCGACGCGGCGCTTCAAGAGCCAGCTTCCGACCCTGGCCCGGGTGATGCGCGACATCGGGATCGCGGCCTCCAACGAGATCGGCCGGCTGATCAGTGACACGGCAGAAGAGCCCATGGCGGCCGGTCTGCCGGCGCGAATGCCCTGAACCTGACCCACAAACGCAGAGAAGAGGCGGAGTTTTCGCGGATGCTCGCAAAGACTCTGGCCCTCCCAGCTTTTTCCTGGTAGCCCGGTCCAGCGCGGACATACCTTTCCGCCGAGGGGGCAATCAGATGATTCACACCGGCGATCGACCGGGCTGGGGAGCGATGCCCGCGAGCCGGAGCCTCTGCGGTTTTCCGAAGGCAGTTCACCCACGATGAGGGATGAATTCAGGGGGGTAGGATGTACGAAAAGAACGGCGAGAAGTATTTCATCGTTGACGGCCACATGCACTGGTGGGATGCGAGTCCGGAGAACTGGAAGAACAAGTACGGCGAGGGCTGGATCAGGTGCTTCTATGGCTACCACAGCGCGCTGAGCCCGGAGGAGTACGTCTGGCCGTTCGAGAAGTACTGCGCTTACAGCGAAGAGGACCTGATGAAGGACCTCTTCGAGGATGGCTATGTCGACGTCGGAGTTTTCCTCCCCACCTACCTCTACGACTTCTACCACGAGGGCTTTAACCCCACCGCCCGCGACGCGATCCTGAAGGAGAAGTATCCGGAGCGGTTCGTCCTCAATACCGCCTGGGACCCCCGCGACGGGGAAGCGGGCCTGGACGCCCTGGAGGAGAAGGCCAGTCGCTGGAACATCAAGGGCTGCAAGCTCTACACCGCCGAGTGGCGGGGCAACTCGAAGGGCTGGGACATCCGGGATCCCTGGGCGATGCGCTACCTCGAGAAGTGCCTCGAGTTGGGGATCACCAACATCCACGTTCACAAGGGCCCGACCATCTGGCCGCTGAACAAGGACTCGTTCCAGGTCGACGACGTCGACGAAGCGGCGACCTCCTTCCCGGACCTCACCTTCATCATCGAGCACTGCAACCTGCCGCGCCTCGAGGACTTCTGCTGGATCGCGGTCCAGGAGAGCAACGTCTGGGGTGGCCTGGCCGTGGTGCTGCCCTTCATCCACACCCGGCCGCGGCAGTTCGCCAAGTGGCTCGGTGAGCTCCTGTTCTGGGTCGGCCCCGACAAGCTGACCTTCGCCAGCGACTACGCCCTCTGGCATCCGAAGTGGCTTGTCGAGCAGTTCGTCGACTTCCAGATGCCCGAGGACATGGTCTCGGAGTACGGGGAGCTCACGCCCGAGATCAAGCGCAAGATCCTGGGCCTGAACCTGGCGGGTCTCTACGACCTGGAGGTTCCGGCCGAGATCCAGAAGGCGGGTGCGACGGCTTGATCGACGAGGGCCTCGTTCGCGGGGCCCTCTCGACCGTCCGGGATCCTGAGCTCGACGAACCGATCACCGACCTCGGCTTCGTCCGGGAATTCCTGGTCGAGGGGGACTCCGTCAGCGTCACGCTGCACCTGCCCACGTACCTCTGCGCGCCCAACTTCGCCTTCATCATGGCGTCCGACGCCAAGGAGGCGGTGGGTGCCCTCGATGGCGTGGGCAGCGTGCAGGTGACCCTCATCGATCACCAGCTTTCCGAGGAGATCAACGAGGGGCTGGCCCAGGGCCGGGATTTCGACGAGGTCTTCCCCTCTGATACGGAGGGGACAGGTCTCGCCGGCCTCCGGCACCGGTTCGAGAGCAAGGCCTTCATCGCCCGCCAGGAGGGCGTCTACCGGGCGCTGATCCAAGCCGGGGCCACCGACTCCCAGGTCGCCGGACTGCGGCTCAGGGACCTCCCTGACACCCCTGACGTTCAGCGGTATCTCGACCGGAGGACGAGGTTGGGCCTGGACTCGTCGGCGACGGCGCCGTTCCTGGTCTCCGCTGAAGGGGTGCCGGTCCCGGAGGATGAGATCGACCGGCACATGCTCTTCGCCCGCATGGTGGGCGTGAGCATCGAGGGCAACGCAAGCTTCTGCCGCGGCCTGCTGGCCGCCAGGTACGGGTTGACACCCACCGAGGAGGAGGTGACGGCGTGAAGGCGGCTCGCCTACACAGTTACGACGACGACCAGCTTCAGATCGACGACGTCCCCGAGCCGACCATCGAAGGACCGCACGATGTCATCGTGCGGATCGGCGGGGCCGGGCTGTGCCGCACCGACCTCCACATCATCGAGGGCATCCTGAGGGAGACGTTCCCGGACCTGGTGCTGCCCTACACGCTCGGCCATGAGAACGCCGGCTGGGTGCACGAGGTCGGTTCCAACGTCACCACCGTCCAGCCGGGCGACGCCGTCATCGTCCACCCCCTGGAGAGCTGCGGCGTGTGCCACGGCTGTCGCCGGGGCGAGGACATGTACTGCGATGCCGGCGCCTTCCCCGGGCTGTCCCAGGACGGAGGCTTCGCCGAGTACCTGAAGACGAGCGAGCGGGCGCTGATCAAGCTGGCACCGGGCCTGGAGCCCAAGGACGTCGCCGCCATGGCCGACGCCGGCATCACCGCCATGCGGGCCGCCAAGAAGGTGGCGAGGGCCCTTCCCGCCAACACCAAGTGCGTTGTGATCGGCGTGGGCGGGCTGGGCCACATCGGCATCCAGTGCCTGAAGGCCCTGTGCGGCACGGAGATCATCGCCGCCGACGTCAACGAAGGCGCCCGCAAGCTGGCCGAGGAGACCGGCGCCGACCACGTCATCGAGGCCGGCGAGGGTGTGGTGGAGCGGGTCCTGGAGCTGACCGACGGCCTGGGCGCCCATGCCGTGCTCGACTTCGTGGGTGAGCGGGGCGTCCCCGCCCAGGTGCCCGGGATGCTCCGCCAGGGCGGGACGTACTACGTCGTGGGCTACGGCGAGAAGGTCGAGATCCCCAACTGGGACTTCGTCATCCGGGAGATCAACGTCGTCGGGAACCTGGTCGGCAACTACATGGACCTGGTCGAGCTCATGGCGCTGGCGGCCCGGGGCAAGGTCAAGCTGCACACCCAGACCTACAAGCTGGAAGACATCAACACCGCCATCGAGGACCTCTACGCCGGCCGGTTGAACGGCCGCGGGATCCTCGTTCCCTAGTCAGTCAGGGGTGCCGGCGAACTAGAAGCAGCCGAACGGCCTGTCATCGATCAGCTTCTCAGCCGCTCGACGCAGGCCGGCGCGCGACTGCGCGTCCTCCGACCCGTCACCGGGCCGCGGGTGCTCCTTCTCGCCCGAGGCTGCAAGGTAA
>JBIOYN010000253.1:0-4897 GCA_044870155.1 Acidimicrobiia bacterium
TCTCGAGGATTCCCTGGTGGATGCGGCTCCTCCGTTCCAGGACGCCGGCGAGGCCGGCCTCCTCGTAGCGGAACAGCAACTCCATTTGGTACACGGACCACAGCGCGTCTTCCGAGCCCAGAGGGACGTCAAGCAGGGGAAGCAGACCCGGGGTGCGCTCCCGACAGATTTCGACGGATCGCGCCGGGTTCCTGCCCTCGAAGCGGCATGTGCTCTGAAAGAGGAAATGCAGGAGATCAAGACCCACGGGGGCGGGTTCGCAGCGTTCCCAGTCCCACACGAAGATGCCGTCATCGAGGCGGGCCATGTTCCACGGGGTGAAGTCGCCGTGCCAGGTCCCGAACCGCAGCTCGGTGGCTCCGTGGCGGGCCTCGACGTGGTCCACGACCGCCTTCAGCGGGTCGTCAGCTCCGGGCGGGAGGAGGCCCTCCCGGGTCGCCAGCCGCTGGCGGATGCCGCGCCAGTAGTCAGAGGCCGCGAGGCGGGCGGTGGAGACGTCCCCCAGGCGGGCGATCTCGGTGATGACGGGAAGCGGGGGGTCGAAGACCTGGGACTGGTCGGGACGCACGGCGTTGGGCAGCGGTGACGCGCCCAGCAGCTCGAGGCCGCCGAAGGGCCCGTGGTGGAGGAGGCGGGGAGCGACGAAGGTGTTGCGGGTCTCGCCCCCCAGCCGGCCGAGGACGGCCGCCTCGTTGCGCACCAGCGACCGGGTGAGGTCGTTCCAGGCCGCCTTCACGTATCCGAGGACCTCCCCGTCGGAGGCGAGCACCTGGATCACGGGCTTGCGGTTCAGGCGGGCGGGCCCGAGGATGACGGCCATCTCCAGGTCCCGGCGGCCGAAGACGTCCCGGAGGTGGTCGGAGAGGAGGGCGCCGGCCCGTTGCCCGGCCGGCAGGCCCTCGGCCACGGCCACCTGGACGCGGTCGGGCAGGAGGTGCTGGGCCACCCGCAGGCGCACGCCCACGCCGAGCGCCGCCTTCACCAGGCGGGAGCGGCGGGAGGTGGCGTCGTGGTTGCGGGACAGGGCGGCGGCCGCCGCCCTGGGGGCCCCCAGCGGCACCAGCAGGCGGGGATTGGCGGCCTTGGGCAGCACCAGGTAGGACTCGGCGGGGCGGAACCCGGCAGGGGTGCGGCGCCGGCGGGAGGCCACCACCATCTCGGGGTGATCTCCCCACAGCAGCCGGCAGGCCCATTCCAGGCCGGACGTGGGGAGGGCGCCGGGGAGGTTCCCGGCGCCCTGGGAGTGGTCGGAGGGACCGGCGCCGAAGGCGGCCACGGCGGCGGTCGTCCCGGAGCTCATAGCGGCGGTTCCAGGGCCCCGTGGGCCCCGTTGCCGTTGGATTCCCCGAGGGGCCGGGCCCGGCCGTTGGTGACGGGGGCGGCGGCGATGACCACGTCGTCGACCCGGGGGCCGGCACGTTCCACGAAGGTCACCTCTGGTTCCGGATCGGGATCCGCCGCCTCGCGGGCGGCGAGGGCGATGGCGACCATGATGATGTTGAGCTGGCTCGGGAGGAGCCCGTAGAACGGCATCTGGACGAGCGCCAGGAGCACGACCACGTGGCACCACAGCGCCATGGACGATCGGGCGCGGCGCGTCCGCCAGCAGGCGGAGACGAAGAAGGCCACGAAGAGGGCGGCGCCGGGGATGCCGTGGGAGAACAGCACCAGCCAGAACTGGCCCTGGGTCCCCACTGAGGGCAGGTTCGGGTTGGCCTGGGAGGGCCGGGGGCCGCCGTAGCCGAGCAGCGGCGACTTCTGCACCGAGTCGGCGGCCTCCTTGTAGAGGATGGACCGGCCCTGGTTGGAGTGGGGGGTGGCGAGGCGGTCGTTGATCAGCTGGCGGGTGGGACCGAAGGAGAAGACCATCATGAAGACGATGCCGAAGGCCAGGACTCCCTGGATGCCACCCTTGCGGCCGCGCATGGCGAAGCGCAGCGAGGCGTAGACAGCCGTCACGATCAGGCAGAACCACAGCATCCGGTTGAGCGAGAACACCACCGGGATCATGGAGACGACGGCCAGCACCCGCACCAGGTTGCGGCGGGTCAGGCTGCGCATCTGCGACCACGCCGCCACCAGGAAGGGCACCAGGAGGGCGTAGTTTCCGCCCCAGTCGTTGGTGTAGACGAACGGGGCCCGGGGTCGGGGCACCTCGTAGCCGAGGAAGGTCTGGATCTGAGCCGTCGTGGGGTGGACGAGGGTGGCGACGAACTCGTTGGCCAGGAGCCGCCCGGGGATGAGCTTCTCCATGAGGGTGGCGAATTCCAGAGTGGGGGCGAAGACGCCGAGCAGCCCGCCCGCCACCACGATGACCCAGAAGAAGGCCATGACCCGCACCAGCGTGCTGGCGGGGAGCAGGCGCTTGGGAGCGTTGTAGACGTAGAGGCAGGTGATACCGGCGGAGCCGTAGAGGAGGGCCCGGAAAGCGAAGCCGATCATCCGGTCGGGACCGTTGATCTGGAGGGCCGAGGCCAGCATCCACATCATGAACAGCAGGTAGAGCCCGAAGCTCTTGGGCACCCGCACCCGCTCCCGGGCCAGCAGCGAGAAGCCCATGGGGACGGCCATCATGGGCCAGACGAACGAACCCAGGCCCAGGAACCACCACACGGGGAAGCCCACGAACAGGGCGTACAGCGGCCAGGCATAGGGAAGCCGAGCCGTGCGGGAGCGCACGACGGTGACGCCGGGGTGGGGGATTGTCCCGGTCGCGGCCATGGTCAAGACTCCAGTCTTCTCGATACTTCCGTGTCAAAGCAAGACAAACACCACATATCGCTCACAAGCACCTACAGCCCCTTGCCGGCGGCGTGGGCCAGGCGCTGGACGGTCTCCACCTTCACCAGGCGGGTGGAGATGGCGAGGGCCACGTAGGCCCGGCGCTCCTTCGGGTTCTGGGCGAGGGTGCGGCGGGCCCATGTCCGGGCCAGCCGGGGCTCGCCGGAGGCGGCGTGGGCCAGGGCGATCTGCCCGTAGATGCGGGCCAACCCGGGCTTGTCGCCCTGGAACTCGGGGACCTTCTCCAGCAGGTAGGTGAGGGCGTCGACGATCATCTTCCAGCGGTCGGAGAACCACGACGACTGGTGCCAGTGGACGTTGACCAGGGGCTCCTGGATGGCCAGGATCCCCGTCTCCCGGGCGGCCCGCAGCAGCCACTCGTAGTCCTCGGCGTAGCTGCCGGGGATGTGCTCGTCGACGAAGCCGATGCGGTCGAAGGCGGCCCGGGTGACGACCACGGTGGAGGGGTGGGCCTCCATGACCCGGGAGCGCAGCAGGTCGGAGAGGGTGATGCGCGGGGCCGGGTAGATGCGGGGCGTCTGGCGGTCCTCGTAGCAGACGAAGATGCCGCTGGTGGCCACCTCGGCCCCGCGGTCGCCGTTGTTGGGGGCGGCGGCGGCCAGGGCGGCCACCTGGCGCTCGAGCTTCTCGGGCAGCCACTCGTCGTCGTCGTCGCAGAAGGCGACGAGCTCGCCGGTGGTGGCCAGCACGCCGGAGTTGCGGGCGCCGGCCAGGCCCGGGGAGCGGTGGTTGGTGACGACCCGCAGCTCGCGCCCGGCGGGAACCTCGACCTGGATGGGGTGGGGCTCCGACTGGTCGAAGACGATCACGCACTCGATGGGGCCGGCGTAGCTCTGGTCCATGACCCGCTGCACCGCCCGGCGCAGCAGCACGGGCCGCTCCCGGGTGGCGATGACGACGCTGACCTTGGGCAGGGAGGTGCTCACTGGGATGCCTTCCTCGTGGAGTAGCCGTAACGGAGTTTGAGGGGGAACGTGATGGCGGAGACGACCTGGCGGTCCCGCTCGGGGAGCTTCTGGCGCCACGCCTCGTCGAGGCGGAGGTCGAGGCGGCCCTGGTGGAAGCGCATGGGGTTGCCGGCCACGGTGTGGTCGACCCCCAGGTCGACCCAGCCGTCGTGCAGGAAGTCGAGATCCCCGGCGGCCCGGTGCTCGCCGGCATGGGCCAGGATGCGCTCGACCGTCCCCTGGGGGTCGGCCAGGGAGTCCTCGTAGCGGAGGAGCATCGTGTCGTCGATCACTCCGAAGGCGTCGAAGAGGAGGTTGTAGGCCAGGTACTGCAGCCCGGAGCTCGACGGCCGGTAGACCGGCATGTAGCCATCGGCCACCTCCGGCTTCTTCACTTCCTTGGTCCACGAGTAGGCGACGCCCCGGGCGTCGCGCACGAGGTGGACGACCCGGAGGTCGAGGCCGGGGACGCGGCGCAGGAGGTAGGCGGTGGAAGCGTGCTTGGAGGCGTCGATGACGACCTTGTCTCCGGACACCTCGCGGATGCCCCGGTACAGGCGGGACAGGGCGTCGGTGTAGCGCGCCAGAGCGCCGGCGGCGCCCGGCCGCAGGCGAGGGGCGACCATGGCCGGGATGTAGCGGTTGCGGTCGATCTCGTGCTGAAGGGCGGCCATCTCCGCCCCGTCGACCTGGTCCCAGCCGCCGAAGGCGGACTTGCCCACCCGGCTCCAGAAGTCGCACTCCGAGAAGGCGGCGCCGCAGCCGCAGAGCTGGTTCTCGATCAGGCCCCGCTGCCAGATGAACACGATCTCCCCGGCCGAGCAGAAACCCGGGATCTGGCCCAGGATCCGCTCCACCAGGGTCGAGCCGCTCCGGCCGAACCCCCCGATGTAGAGGACCTTGACCGGCTCTGTGCTTTCGGGGGCACCCCGGACCCCGGAGGTGTTCATCGCGGGCGGACCAGGCCGTCCACCAGCTGCTCGAAGCGGCGCACGGCGGCGGCGATCTCGTCGCCGGACAAGGCGGGCTGGAAGGCCTCGGGGTTGGCCAGGGCGGCGTCGAGGAGGCTGTGGAGCTCGTCTTCGGAGCGGGCCAGGTGGATCTCGCCGATCTCGGCCATGCGCGCCGCGAAGCGACACTGGTGGTCG
>JBIOYN010000254.1:0-6589 GCA_044870155.1 Acidimicrobiia bacterium
CATCCGCCACCCATGGAACTGCAGCTGCCGGCCGTCCTCGGCGCCAACCACGTCTATCAGCTCGTCGGTTTCCACCGCGCGCCCCGAACGCCCCGGCCGACGCGCGGGCTCGTCATCCTCACGTGCATGGACGCCCGGCTCGACCTGTTCCGGGCTCTCGGCCTGGAGGCCGGTCAGGCCCACATCCTGCGCAATGCCGGCGGCCGGGCGTCGGCCGATGCCATCCGCTCACTCGTCGTCTCCGCCCACCTGCTCGGCACCCGCGAGGTCGGCGTGATCCACCACACCAACTGCGGGCTTGAGGGCAGCGACGACGAGGTGGCGGCGAAGACCGG
This sequence comes from Acidimicrobiia bacterium, assembly GCA_044870155.1. GTDB lineage: Bacteria > Actinomycetota > Acidimicrobiia > IMCC26256 > BP-133 > CAWBJP01. The sequence goes on from JBIOYN010000254.1 coordinate 336, forward strand.
AGTCTCCGGCCTCGAGTTTCTTGCCTTCAACGACGTGGAGGAGAGCGTGCGCCAGGACGTGGACGCCATCCGCGGCTGTGGCTACCTCCCGCCCGGCTTCGTGGCCTGGGGCGCCGTCTACGACGTCGATTCGGGCGCGCTCCAGGTGGTGGCCGAGCCGGAATAGCGCCCCCCGCGGCCGGCCTCCGGCACCGCCAGGGTCAGCCGCGGCGACGGATCCGGCGGGGCCGTGGCGCCGGGCGGGTGGGGACGACCCCACCGCGCGGGCGGCGGCACTCCGGCGGATGGGTCCGCCACGGTCCGCGCTTCCATCGTCCTTCGGTCATGCCGGCAAGGTTCGGCGCTCGACCGCCGCGCTCCTCTTGGGCGGCGTCGAACGGCCGTGCGATTGACCGGCAAGCTAGGAAAGGGGCGCCAACGACCGCTCCCGTCCCACCCGCGCCGCTCGCCGCCGATGACGGTGATCGTTCCAATCGCCCGGACGGACGGGGTTCAACCCAGTGTGAGCACGAAGGCGTCGCGGCTGCCGGCGGTGGTTTGTCCCGGCAGGGACCCGAGGGTGCTGCCCACCAGATGGATGACGGATCCGGCCACCGCCACTCCCAGGGCCATGTCCGTCGATTCCGTTCCGAACTCATTGGCCCACTGCTCCCGCCCGAAGGTGTCGTAGCAGTGGATGAAGGCCTCCTGGCCACGGCCCTGCTTGCCGCCCGCGCTGCGCTCGATGGCTCCGGCGACGAAGGCGCGTCCGATGGTGTCAACGGCCACGCTCATGGCGGCGTCGATATACGGCCCGCCGAACTGCGCTGTCCACTCGTGGGTGCCGGCGGAGTCGTAGCGGCGCACGAACGCGTCGGTCGTCCCCCCCGCCGTGGTCGGCACCAGGACCCCGTCGGTGCTGCCCACCATGATGATGTCGCCCTGCTCGTCGGTGGCCACGGCTACGCCGAAGTCGTTGAATTTGCTGCCGAACTGCCGGAGCCACAGGGCGTTGCCGTCAAGGTCGTAGGCGGTGACGAAGGCGTCGAACCCCCCGGTGGTCGACTGCTCGGGGAACTTGCCCTGGGTGCTCCCCACGATGAGGAACCTGCCGCCCGGCCCCACGGCCACGGCGCGCGCCCCTTCCCCCTCGATCCCCCCGAACTGGCGGGTCCACACCTCGTTGCCGGCGGGGTCGTAGCGGCGCAGGAAGGCGTCGTAGTCGCCCCCGCTGGTCTGGCCGGGCAGCGTTCCCCGGGTGGTGCCCACCACGTAGACGTTCCCGGCCGCGTCGAGGGCCACGCCGGCGGCGCCGTCACCGCCGGCGCCCCCGAACTGCCGGGTCCAGAGCTCGTTGCCGGCGGGGTCGTACTTGCGCACGAAGGCGTCGCGCCCTCCGGCTGAGATCTGCCCGAGAATCGTTCCCTCGGTCTCGCCGGCGAGATAGACGTCGCCGGCGGCGTCGGTGGCCACGCCCCGCAGGTAGTCCCGGTCCGAGCTGCCGAACTGGCGGGTCCACTCCTCGCTCCCGGCCGGGTCGTACTTGCGGACGAAGGCGTCGAGCATCCCGGCGGATGTCTGGCTGGGGAGGGCGCCCTGCGTCCAGCCGGCCACGTAGGTGCTGCCCGACGGATCGACGGAGACGGCCACCGCCTCGTCGACGTTGGTGGTTCCGAACTGGCGGGTCCATCCGGGCGTGATGGCCGAGGCGCCGGGCAGCGGGGCGAGGAGGCCGACGAGTACCGAGGTGCAGGCCAACCATCGCCCCAGCCTCGACCTGGCTCGTACGGCCACGGGGGGACCTTAGTCGGTACATAGCCGGCCCTCGACAGGGAGGTTTTTCCAGATTGGGTGGTCCTTCCGGGCCATGCCCCCGTTGACCACCCTGGGCGCGAATGGGCACTTCTGACTATCAAGACCCCTCTACCCCCGGTCGACAGGAGATTGTCCACAAGTTCTCGCGTCCGATTCCGGCCGGAAGGATCTTGATGTTCCGTTGCGCCACACCCCCGCTTCGCCGCCGGGCCACCGCCGGCAGCTCCGTGATCGCCCTCCTGGTTGCCCTCGCGCTGGCGATGGTGGCGGCCGGTTCAGGCCTGTCCCCGGCGGCCGCCAGCCCGGCCATGGTCGAGGTCGTGGTCCAGGAGTCGAACGCCGCCACCGGCACGGCCGAGGCGGCGGTGGAGGGCCGCGGCGGTCAGGTCGGTCCGCAGCTGGGGATCGTCGACGGGTTCGCGGCCACGATCCCCGCCGGGCAGCTGGCGTCGCTCTCGCACGCCCCCGGCGTGGCCAACGTGACCGTCAACCGTCAGGTCACCCTCAGCGGGCAGTATGGCGAGAACAGCGGGGCAGCCAGCGCGGTCTACACCGACGCCGTCCGGGCGTCGGCCACGTGGAGCAAGGGATGGACCGGCGACGGCATCGGTGTGGCGCTGATCGACACGGGCGTCAACGCCACCGGCGACCTGGCCGGCAAGGTGCGCTACGCCGTCGACTTCACCTCCGAGCGGAACAATGTCGACAGCTTCGGCCACGGGACTTTCGTGGCGGGGCTCATCGCCGGCCAGGGCACCGCCTCCGGGGGCGGCGTCAAGGGCGTGGCTCCGGGCGCCCACCTCGTCTCGGTGAAGATCGCCGGTGCCGACGGCACCACCGACCTCTTCCGGCTCCTCGCCGCCCTGGAGTGGGTGGCCACCTACAAGGACGCGCTCGGCATCCGCGTCGTCAACCTGTCGCTGGGCGCCGTCTCCGACCAGAGCTACCTCGTCGACCCGGTCAACCTGGCCGTCGAGCGGGTGTGGAACTCCGGCATCGTCGTGGTGGCGGCCGCCGGCAACAAGGGCCCGGGGTCGGGGACGATCGTCAAGCCGGGAGACGACCCGCTGGTCATCACCGTCGGCGCCTCCGACGACCGCACCACCGCGGCCACCGACGACGACGCCCTCGCTCCTTTCTCCAGCACCGGTCCCACCGCCGGTGACGGTCTGGCCAAGCCCGACGTCGTCGCCTCGGGCAAGTCGGTCGTGTCGACCCGGGCCAGTGGATCGACCATCGACGACGCCCACCCGGACTCCCGGATCGGCGATCGCTACTTCAAGGGCTCGGGCACCTCGTTCTCCGCCCCCATCGTGGCCGGGGCCGCCGCTCTCGTCATCGACCGGACCTGGTCGCTCAACCCCAACCAGGTGAAGTACCGGCTGACGTCGACGGCCCGTCCCATCGCCGGCTCCGACGCCGCCTCCCAGGGTGCGGGTGAGGTCGACGCCCTCGCCGCCACCCTCAGCGACGCCCGGACCGCAGCCAACGCCGGTGTCGTGGGCGCCGGGAGCGGGAACCTCCTCTGGTACCCCCGGCTGGCGGCGCTGCTGGGCTCGTCGTGGGCGGGCAGCAGCTGGGCCGGCAGCTCCTGGGCCGGCAGCTCGTGGGCCGGCAGCTCGTGGGCCGGTTCGTCGTGGGCGGACAGCAGCTGGGCCGGCTCGTCATGGGCGGGAAGTTCCTGGGCCGGTTCCTCCTGGGCCGGCAGCAGCTGGGCCTTCGAGCCTTCCGTCGTCGGGTGGCAGTGACCAATCCCGCTCCTTCTCCGGGCAAGCCCAACCTACGGCTGGTCAGCGCGCTCTGCGTCCTGGCCGGGCTGGCCGGGGTCACCTCGCTGGTCCTGACCCTGGCCGCTGCCACCCGCCCGTGGTCGGACCTGCCCGTCGCCCTCCTGCTGGCCGGCGCCGTCGCCGTTCTCCAGATCGTGCCGGTCCGCCTCTCCCACGAGGGTGAGGGTGAGAACCTCCACCTGGAAGAGGCGTTCCTCGTTGCCATGGTCGTGTATCTGACGCCCACCGAGGTCGTGGCCGGACTCGGAGCGGCCGTGGCCCTCGGGCAGGTCTGGCACCGGCGGGGTTGGCTCAAGGCGCTGTTCAACACCGGCCAGCTGATGACCGCGGCGGCCGCCGGGACGGCCGTGGCCCATCTCCTCGGGGTGGGGAGCGCCGGCCCCACCAACCACGCCATCATGGCCGCCTCCGCCGGGGTGTTCACCTACTCCGTCCTGTCCGTCCTGGCCGTGGCCCTCGTCATGAAGGTGGTCCAGCGCACGCCCTACCTCTCGAGCCTCATCGAGGGAGTGGGGATCCGGGCCACCACCTGGATCAGCTCCCTGGCCGGCGGCGTGCTCATCTCCACCGCCGTCGAGCACCGCTCGTGGATGCTGCCGGTGGCGATCCTGCCCATCGCCATGCTCCAGGTGTCGTGCCGGCGCTCGTTCCGCCAGTACCGCCAGCGCCGCCAGATGGAGAAGCTGTACCGGGCCACAGCGGCCATCCGGGACACCACCGATTCCAGCCTCGTCCGTGAACAGCTCGTCCGCGCCACCTACACGCTGCTCGACGCCGGCTCCGTGAAGCTCGTCCCCACCGGAACCCGGCCGTCGCGGGGGTCGCTGCACGTCTCCCTCGACGAGCACAGCTCCCTCGAGGTCGGCGATCGTGTGGGCGGTGGGGATTGGGACGGCGACGACGAGTTCCTGCTCCGGGCCGTGGCCTCGGTGGCCTCCAATGCCCTCTCCAACGCCACGCTCTTCGAGCAGGTCCGGACGATCACCGCCAGCCTGGGCGAGGGCGTGCTGGCGCTGGACGGGGAGGGACGGATCGAGTTTGTCAACCCGGCGGTGGAGGCCACCCTGGGCTGGAGCGAAGAGGACATCCTGGGCCTGACCCCCCACGAGGCCTTCCACGCCCACGAGGCGAGGGTCCGCTCCGCCACCGACTGCCGGCTCGTCCTGCCGCTGTCGGCCGGGATCACGGTCAAGGACGACGACGGGATGTTCACGTGCAAGGACGGGTCGGTCCTCCCCGTGGCCTACACCACCTCGCCCGTGGTCCGCGACGACCAGGTGGTGGGCGCTGTCGTCGCCTTCCGGGACATCACCGAGCGCAAGAGCTTCGAGCAGCAGCTCCGCCACCAGGCCTTCCACGACGCGCTCACCGGCCTCCCCAACCGGGCCCTGTTCCTCGACCGCCTCGGCCACGCCCAGGCCCGGATGGCGCGCAGCGGCGCCCTCTACGCCCTGTTGTTCATCGACCTCGACCGGTTCAAGGTCGTCAACGACAGCCTCGGGCACCACGTGGGCGACGAGCTCCTGCTCCACGTCAGCACCAGGCTGGCCGAGTGCCTCCGGCCCGGCGACACCCTGGCCCGTTTCGGCGGCGACGAGTTCGTCGCCCTCATCGAGGACCTCGATAGCGGGGACGACGCCCTGGGCATCGCCCAGCGGCTGCTCGATGCCATCCGCGACCCGTTCCAGGTGGCGGGACGGGACCTCGCCATCTCCTGTTCCATCGGCGTGGTCATCGGCGACCGCTTCCCCAACGATCCCGACGAGTGCCTGCGGGAGGGCGATGTGGCCATGTACCGGGCCAAGGCCCGGGGCAAGGCCTGCTTCGAGGTGTCCCGGCCGGACTCCGACCCCGCCCACCTGCGCCGCCTCGACCTCGAGATCGAGCTCCGTGGTGCCCTCGAGCGCCAGGAGCTCGAGCTCAAGTACCAGCCCGTCATGTCGGTGGAGGACGGCCGTATCGTCGGCCTGGAGGCGCTCCTGCGCTGGACCCACCCCACCTGGGGCGCCGTGTCCCCCGCCGAGTTCATCCCGCTGGCCGAGGAGAGCGGCCTCATCCTCAACCTCGGGAACTGGGTGCTGGAGGAGGCCTGCCGGCAGATCAAGGCCTGGGAGGAGTCCTGCCCCGAGGCCGGGCCGCTCACCATGTCCGTCAACCTCTCGCCTCGGCAGTTCCGCCAGCCCGACCTCGCCGACCAGGTCCGGGCCGCGGTGGAGCGCTTCGGCCTGCGCCCCAAGCAGCTGTGCATGGAGGTGACCGAGGGCGTCATGGTCGACGACGTCGAGTCGGCCACCGTCACCCTGGCCAAGCTCCAGGCGCTGGGGGTGTCGGTGTCGATCGACGACTTCGGCACCGGCTACTCCTCGCTCAGCTACCTCCAGCGCTTCCCCATCGACTTCGTGAAGATCGACCGGTCCTTCATCCTCGGACTGGCCGCCGAGAACACGATCGACACCGAGATCGTCCGCTCCGTCATCCGCCTGGCCGCCGCCATCGGGATCCAGGCGGTGGCGGAAGGGGTCGAGACCGAGAGCCAACTGCACCAACTGCGCCAGCTGGATTGCCCCCTGGCCCAGGGCTTCCACCTGGCCCGGCCCCAGTCGCCGGCCGAGGTGGAGGGGATGCTCCGCCGTTCGGGGGACGGACAAGCCGGGCATGGAATGACAACCC
>JBIOYN010000255.1:0-11402 GCA_044870155.1 Acidimicrobiia bacterium
CCCGGCACCTGGGTGAGGGAGGAAAGTTCCATGGAAGCGGCCATCATCTCCGGCGTCACCCACGACACGTCCGAGGCCAAGGTCACCATCTCGCAGGTGCCCGACCGGCCCGGCATCGCCGCCCGCGTCTTCCGGGCCCTGGCCGACGAGGCCGTCAACGTCGACATGATCGTCCAGAACACGTCGTCCGGGGGCACCACCGACATCTCCTTCACGCTGCCCAAGGACGACCTGACCCGGGCGGCCCGGGTCATCGAGGGGCTCGTCCCCGAGATCGGCGCCGCCGCCTTCGACCAGGACTCCGACATCGCCCGGGTGTCGCTGATCGGGGCGGGGATGAAGACGCACCCCGGAGTGGCGGCGACCATGTTCGAAGTGCTGGCCAAGGAGAGCGTGAACATCGAGATGATCTCGACGTCGTCGATCCGCATCTCCTGTGTGGTGCGCTCGGGCGACGTGGAACGGGCCGTCCGTGCCCTCCACGACGTCTTCGGCCTGGCCGAGGCGGCGTCGTGAGCTTCGCCGGCGACGGGGTGCGCCTCGGCGTGGTGGGGGTGACGGGGCTGGTCGGCGGCGAGATGCTGCGCATCCTGGCCGAGCGGAGCTTCCCGGTGAGTGAGCTGCGGGGCTACGCCTCCGCCCGCTCCGAAGGTCGCCGGCTGCCGTTCGGGTCTGATCGGGAACCCGGGGCTGGGGGCGTGCCCCGAGAAGTCGTGGTGGAGACGCTGCGGCCGGGCTGCTTCGACGGGCTCGACGTCGTGGTCATCGACGTCGACGATCCCCTGGCGGTGGAGTGGGCGCCCCAGGCGGCGGCCGCCGGAGCCAGGGTGGTCGACAACTCCGCCGCCTTCCGGATGGACCCCCAGGTTCCGCTGGTGGTGGCCGAGGTCAACCCCGGCGACCTCGACGACCTGCCCGTGGGCATCGCCTCCTGTCCCAACTGCACCACCATGGTCCTCGTCACGGCGCTGGCGCCCTTGCACCGGGCAGCCGACCTCCGCCGCATGGTGGTGTCCACCTACCAGTCGGTGTCGGGTGCCGGCCAGGCCGGCATGGCCGAGCTCGACCAGCAGTGGACCAAGCACGCCGGCCAGACCGAGGCCCTGCGCCGGGCCGGGGCCGGAGGGCCACTCCCGCCCGGTGAGGTGTGGTCAAAGCCCATCGCCGGCAACGTCATCCCCCTGGCGGGATCGGTCAAGGAGGCGGGCTACACGTCAGAGGAATGGAAGCTGGTCCACGAGACCCGCAAGATCCTCCACGCCGACGACATCGCCGTCACCGCCACCTGCGTGCGGGTGCCCGTGTTCGTCGGCCACGCCATGACCGCCAACCTGGAGTTCACCCGGCCGGTGTCCAAGGACGAGGCCGTCGAGCTGCTCGCCGGGGCACCGGGTGTGGTGCTGGTCGACGGCGGCGACGGTGCCCCCACGGCGCTGGAAGGCGCCGGCATCGACCCGGTGCTGGTGGGGCGGCTGCGGGAGGACCCGTCCCGCCCGGGCAACCTGGACCTGTGGGTGACGGGCGACAACCTGCGCAAGGGCGCCGCCCTCAACGCCGTCCAGATGGCCGAGATCCTGGTCGCCGGCCGGTCGTAGGCCGCCAACGACGCAACCGGCGTTCCGAACGGGCACCCGTGGCCCGTCAGGAACGCCGGAACGGTCAGCGGGAGTGGAGGGGACGGCCGGCGGCGCCCTTGGCGGCTTCGGCGATGGCCTCGGAGATGGTCGGGTGGGGGGCGATGGTGAGGGCCAGGTCCTCCACCGTGGCGCCCATCTCCACGGCCAGGGCGGCGCCGAAGGCCAGCTCGGCCACACCGGGGCCGACCATGTGCACCCCGAGCACGGCGCCGTCGCCGCGGTCGGAGACCACCTCGACATGGCCGGCCGTGGCTCCCAGGGTGACGGCCCGGCCCGACGCCGCCAACGGGAACGAGAACGTCGTGGTCTCGGCGCCGGCGGCCTTGGCCTGCTCGGCGGTGAGACCCACGGTGGCCACCTCGGGGTCGGAGAACACGACGGCGGGCACGGTGGCCGGGTCGAAGGCGGCGGGCCGGCCGGCGGCGGAGAGAGCGGCCACCTCGGCTTCGGCGGTCGCCTTGTGGGCCAGGGCCGGACCGGCGGTGATGTCGCCGATGGCGTAGATCCCCCGGGCCGCTTTCCGGGCGGGGTCGACGGGCACCAGGCCGCCGGCGTCGAGGTGGATGCCGGCCTGGTCGAGGCCGAGGGCCTCGGTGTTGGGCCGGCGCCCGACGGCCACCACCACGGCGTCGGCCGCGATGCGGTGCTCGCCCCGGGGGCCCTCGACCACGAGGTCGCCGCCGTCCAGGCCCAGGGCCTTGGTGCCGAGGTGGAGGTCCAGGCCCCGGACCTGGAGGGCCTTCTCGACGACCCGGGCCAGGCCGCCGGGCATCCCCGGGAGGATGCGGTCGGTGAGCTCGACGACGGTCACGCCGGCGCCCAGCTTGGCGAAGGCGGTGCCGAGCTCCACGCCGATGTACCCGGCGCCGACCACCACCAGGCGGGCCGGGACGTGCTCGAGGGCGAGGGCGGCGGTCGAGTCGAGCACCCGATGGCCGTCGAAGGGGAGCTCGGCCAGCTCCACCGTCCGGGAGCCGGTGGCCACGATGACCGACGTGGCCTCGAAGAACTGGGCGGCTCCATCTTCGGGGACACCCCGCGGCCCCGGGCCCTGCCACACCGCCACCCGCCGGGCGGTGGCGAAGCGGGCCGTGCCCTCGACCACGGTGACCCGGGCCGCCCGGAGCAGCTTCTCGACCCCACCGGTCAGGCGGTCGACCACCCCGCCGATCCACTGCTGGATCCGGGCCATGTCGGCGGTGGCGGTGAGATCGATTCCCATGGCGGCGGCGCCGGGGCCGGCCGCGGCCAGCTCGGCGGCGTGGATCAGCGCCTTGGACGGGATGCAGCCCACATTCAGGCACACCCCACCGAGACGGTCGCGCTCCACCAGCGTCACGGACTTCCCCAGGGCAGCGGCCCGCAGGGCGGCGGCGTAACCGCCCGGGCCCCCGCCGATGACGAGGACGTCGGTGCCGGTGGCGACCTCCCCGACGACCATGCCTATCCCCGCCCGTCCATCGCCCGCTACCCGAGGAGGAGTTCGGCCAGGAGGCGGACGGGATCGGAGAGGAGGCCGGCGACGTCCTCGGCGAAGGCGGTGAGGAGATCGCCGTCGACCAGTCGGTGGTCGGCGGAGCAGCAGTAGGGCAACGTGGGCCGGGCCATCACGGCGCCGTCGACGGCCAGCGGCCGGGGGCGGATGGCGCCGAAGCCCATGATCCCGACCTCGGGCGGACGGATGAGCGGGGTGGCGAAGCGCCCGCCCAGGCTCCCGTAGTTGGTGACCGTGAAGGTGCCGCCCCGCAGGTCGGCCAGGTCGGCCCGTCCCTGCCGGGCGGCGGTGGTGAGGCGGCGGATTTCGGCGGCCAGGTCGGGGAGGGCCCGCCCGTCGGCGTCGCGGACCACGGGCACGATCAGGCCGGCGTCGGTGGCCACGGCCAGGCCGACGTGGCACCCCTCGTGGACCACGATCTCACCCGCCTCCATGTCGAGGGAGGCGTTCATGAGCGGGTGGCGGCGCAGGGCCCGGGCCACGGCGGCCACGAACAGGACGGCCAGGGTGATGCCGCTCCCGGTGGCCGTCCCGGCCAGGCGCCGGCGGGCGTCGAGGAGGCCGGTGGCGTCGAGCTCGTCCATGGCCGTGATGTGGGGGATCTCCGACCACGACCGGGTCATGGTCTCGGCCGTCACCCGCCGGATGCCCCGCAGCGGGTGGCGCCCGGCCCCGACCGCCTTGGCGGCGTGGTTAAGGCCCGCCATATTCGCTTCCGCCCAGGTGGAAGCGTCGGTGCCGGCGGTGCCCGCCGTGCCGGCGCCGGTCGGGACGGCGCCCGGCCGGGCCGCGACCTCGACGTCCGTGGCCAGGATGCGCCCGTCGGGGCCCGTGCCCGTGATGGCGTTGAGGTCGACGCCACGCTCCACCGCCAGCTTGCGGACGGCCGGCGCCGCCTTGGGCCGCCCCACCCGTCCCGCCGCCGCCTCCACCGTGGGGATGGCCGCCGCCCCCAGTGACACTCCGGGCTCCAGGACGACGAGCAGCTGACCCACCTTCACGATCTCGCCCGCCTCGGCGGCGAGGCTGACCACCTGGCCGGCCACCGGCGAGGGCAGCTCCACCAGCGACTTGTCCGTCTGGATCTCGACCAGCGGCTGGTCCCGGTTGACGGTGTCGCCCGGAGCCACCAGCCAGCTGATGATCTCGCCCTCCTCGAGACCCTCGCCCACGTCGGGGAGCCGGAACTCGATCACTTCATCTCGTTGCAGGTGCGCCGGACGGCGGCCACCACCCGGTCGACGTCGGGGACGTAGCGGTCCTCGAGCATGCCCACCGGATAGGGCACGTCGTAGCCCGACACCCGGGTCACGGGCGCCTCCAGGGAGTAGAAGGCCTCCTCGCAGATGGTGGCCACCACCTCGGAGGCGAAGCCGGCGGACAGCGGCGCCTCCTGGATCACGACGGCCCGGCCGGTGTGCTCCACGGAGGCCACGATGGCCTCCACGTCGAGGGGCACGAGCGTGCGCAGGTCGAGGACCTCGGCCGACAGGCCGTGCTCGGCGGCCAGCACCTCGGCCGCCTTGCGGGCCACCTCGACCTGGGCGCTCCAGGCGATCACCGTGACGTCGTCGCCGGGCCGCACGACCCGGGCCTGGCCCAGGGGCACGAGATGCTCGCCCTCGGGGACGTCGTCCTTGATGAGCCGGTAGCCCTTGAGGGGCTCCAGGAACATCACCGGATCGGGGTCCCGGATGGCGGAGGCCAGCAGGCCCTTGGCATCGGCGGCGGAGCCGGGGAGGACCACCTTGAGGCCCGGACACTGGACGAGCTGGGCCTCGATGGCCTCGGAGTGCAGCTCGGGCGTGCGCACACCGCCCCCGAACGGCGCCCGGACGGTCACCGGGGCGTCGAAGCGCCCGTGGCTCCGGTACCGCAGCCGGGCCAGCTGCCCGGCCAGCTGGTGGAAGGCCTGCCAGGCGAAGCCGAGGAACTGGATCTCGGGCACCGGCACCAGGCCCTCGGCCGCCAGTCCCACGGCGGTGCCGATGATGACCCCCTCGGCCAGCGGGGTGTCCACCACCCGGCTGGCGCCGAAGCGGTCGAAGAGGCCGTCGGTGGCCCGGAACACACCACCGTTGCGGGCCACGTCCTGGCCGAAGACCAGCACCCGCCCGTCCCGCTCCATCTCCCCGTGCAGGGTGGAGTTGATGGCCTCCACCATGGTCATGACCGCCACCGCTCAGCCTTCCTCGCCGGCCAGCCGCCGGCGCAGCTCGTCCCGCTGACGTTCCATGCGGGGGGTGGGCGTGGCGTAGACGTGGTCGAAGAAGGCGGTGGGATCGACGGTGGCCGCCTCCGCCTTGTCCCAGGCGGCGTCGATGGTGGTGGCGGCGGCGGCTTCCGCGGCCGCCTGCCGGGCGTCGTCCCACAGACCCCGGCTCTCCAGGTGCCGGCGGAGCCGTCGGTTGGGGTCCCGGCCCTCCCACGCCGCCCGCTCCTCGGCCGGGACGTAGCGCTTGGGGTCGTCGGCGGTGGTGTGGGGTCCCATCCGGTAGGTGACGGCCTCGATCAGGGTGGGGCCGACGCCGGCCCGGGCCCGGGCCCGGGCCGCGGCGGTGACGGCGTACACGGCCAGGGCATCGTTGCCGTCCACCCGCACGCCCGGGAACCCGAAGGCGGCGGCTTTGGCGGCCAAGGACGCCGAGGCCGTCTGCCGGGCCAGGGGTGTGGAGATGGCCCAGCCGTTGTTGACGCAGCAGAAGAGCACGGGCGCTCGCAGCACGCCGGCGAAGTTGGCGGCCTCGTAGAAGTCGCCCTCCGAGCTGGCCCCGTCGCCGAAGAACACGCAGGCCACCCCGGGGTCGCCCTTGAGCTGCATGGCCCAGGCCAGGCCCAGGGCGTGGGGGATCTGGGCGGCGAGCGAGATCTGCACCGGGAACACCCGGATGGGCGCCGGGATGTGGCCACCTTCGGGATGTCCGCGCTGGTAGAGGCAGAAGCGCTCGAAGATCTCGGGGCCGTAGCGGCCCAGGGCGACGGGCTCCCGGTACTGGGGCAGCACCCAGTCCCACTGCGGGTCGAGGGCGGCAGCGGTGCCCACCACCGCCGCCTCCTGGCCGTGGATGGGGGCGTGGGTTCCGCCCCGGCCCTGGCGCTGGAGGGCGAAGAGCCGGTCGCTGGCAGCCCGGGCCTTGACCATCTCGTCGAGCATGGCGGCCACCTCGGCGTCGGGCAGCGCCGGTGGCGGCCCCACCAGCTCGCTGCCGTCGTCCGACAGGACCCGGTAGAGCTCGCCGCTCGCCGCCAGCTCGTCGAGCGCAGGCCCGGGGGCCGGGGTCTCGTCGGGAACGGGGCGGAGGTTGACGGTCACGGCGCTCACCTCGTGGGGGGCGGAAGGGCCTCCCTAGTCTGTCGCAAGGACTGCGGCCCGGGGAACGGGGCCTCCTGGCGAGGATGGTGCGAGGGTGGAAATCGGGGTCATCGCCAACATCGGGGACAAGGCGGGCGTCGACGGGGTCGTGGGACAGGTCCGCGCCCTGGCCGACGCCGGGGTCCGCCGCGTCTGGTTTCCCCAGCTGCAGGGCCTCGACGCCCTCACCACCATCGCCGTGACCGGCCGGGAGGTGCCCGGCGTGACCCTGGGCACCGCCGTGGTCCCCACCTGGCCCCGCCACCCCATGGTGCTGGCCGCCCAGGCCCTCACCACCCAGGCCGCCGTCGGCGGCCGCCTCGTCCTCGGCGTGGGCCTGTCCCACCAGCTCGTCATCGAGGGGATGATGGGCATCCCCTTCGATCGCCCCGCCCTCCACATGCGGGAGTACCTGACCGTGCTCCGGGCCCTGGTCCACGACGGGGGGGTCGACTTCACGGGGGAGACGCTGCGGGTCTCGACCGTGGTGGCCCCGTTGTCGGTTCCCGGTGCCCCTCCCTTCCCCATCCTGGTGGCCGCCCTGGGCCCGGCCATGCTGCGCGTCGCCGGCGAGCTGTCCGAGGGCACGCTCACCTGGATGGGCGGCAAGTCGGTGGTGGAGCACCGGATCGTGCCCACCATCACCGCCGCGGCAGCCGCCGCCGGCCGTCCCGCCCCGCAGGTGGTCGTCGGCCTGCCCGTGTGCGTCACCGCCGATCCCGACGCCGCCCGGGAGCGGGCTGCCCGTACCTACGCCATCTACGGCAACCTGCCCTCCTACCGCCGGCTCCTCGACGAGGAGAAGGCGGACGGGCCTGCCGATGTGGCCGTCATCGGGGACGAGGACGTGGTGGCGGGCCGGGTCCGAGAGTTCTTCGAGATCGGAGCGACGGGATTCCAGGCCGGGCCCTTCGGCTCGGCCCCCGAGCGGGAGGCGACGATCCGCCTGGTGGGTCAGCTGACGTCAGGTTGAGCGGCGTCCCACTCGACGAGGAGGTGGGTGGGGCCCCGGAACGACAGGTTGGGGCGGAAGTCGAGCTCCTGGTCGTCGCACAGGCGGAGGCCGGGAAGGCGCTCGGCCAGGACCTCCAGCGCCGTCCGCACCTCCATGCGGGCCAGGGTGGCGCCCAGACAGAAGTGGATGCCGAAGCCGAACGAGAGGTGCTCGCGTGCGTTGGGGCGCTCCAGGTCCACCTCGTCGGGTCGTTCGAAGACGTCCCCGTCGCGGTTGGCCGAGCCCAGGCCGATGAGGAGGCGGGCGCCGGCGGGGAGCGACTCGCCCCCGAGCTCCACCGGGCGGGTGGTGACCCGGCGCCACACCGGCACCGAGGTGTCCAGGCGCAGCACCTCCTCCACGGCGGCGGCCATGAGGGTGGGCTCGGCCGTCAACCGCGCCCACAGGCCCGGAATGCCGAGGAGCCGGTGCACGGCGTTGCCCAGCAGGTTGGTGGTGGTCTCGTGCCCGGCGAAGAGCAGGCCGAAGACCACCGTGGCCACCTCTGGGGGGCTCAGCGGTTCGGGGGACTGGCTGTCGGCCAGCAGCTCACTGGGCAGGTCGTCGCCGGGGTTGGCCTGCCGGGTCTCGACCAGGCGCTGGCAGTAGCGCCAGAAGTCGACGGTGCTGCCCACCAACCGGCTCTGCTCGTCGGGGTCGGGCCGGCCCCAGATCAGCTTCATGCGGTCCTCACCCCAGCCCTTGACCCGGGCCACGTCCTCGTCGGGGATGCCGAGGAGCACGAAGAGCACCTCGGCGGGCAGCTCGTAAGCCAGCCCCGAGACCACGTCGGCCGGCCCGCCGGGCGGGAAGCGGTCGACGTGGCGCTCGACCAGGGTCCGGATGACGGGGGCCAGGCCGGTCATGCGCCGGGGGACGAAGGCATGGCCAGTGGTGCGCCGGGCCCGGGCATGGTCGGGAGGATCGAGGTTGACGAGGATGTGCCGGGCGAAGCCCGCCGCCCGCAACAGCTGGACCTGCTCCGCCGTGAACCGCACCAGGGGGGAGACGGCGTTGCGGGCCGAGTAGGTGGCGGGGTCGGCCAGCACGGCCCGCACGTCCTCGTAGCGGGTGACCACCCAGTGGTCGAGGTCGGGCTCGTAGCGGACGGGCGCCTCGTCCCGCAGCTGGGCGAACACCGGGTAGGGGTCGGCCAGGTAGCCCGGGTCGAATGGATCGAAGGCGGGACAGCCCATGGCAGCCAACCCTACCGGCGGGGTGGAGGCCGGACCTAGGCCGGCAGGAAGCTGCTGGTGGCCTCGGCCCGCTCACCCCGGGTGGGCCGGGGGCGGCGCTCGCCCGAGGCCAGCTTGCGCCACAGGGCGAAGTAGCTCGGGTACTCGATCTCGGGGACCAGCCATCCCGAGCGGACCAGCTCGTCGTGGAAAGCGGGGAGGTGCCGGAACGGGACGGCGATGTCGACGTGGTGGGCCAGGTGCCAGCCGGTGTTGTAGGGGACGATCAGGAACCGGGCCAGCCGGCTCTGGCGGATGACGTGGGTCGTCTCCCGCCGGTCGGCGGAGCGGGCCATCCCGCCGTGCTCGGCGATGGCCCGCAGCCGGTTGGACACCTTCCAGGTGCTCATCCACGGGGCCAGCCAGCACACCGGGTACAGGAGCGGCTTCCCCCAGGCCAGGGCGGCGGCGAACATCACCAGCTGGACGGCCATCACCTGGCGGGCCTCCCGGCCGCCCTCGCCCGGCCGGCGGGCGATCCGGACCAGCACCCGGAGGTTCTTGTAGCCGGAGACGAAGAGCAGGTCGCGGGTCAGCTTGCGCCGCAGCGAGTCGGGTGAGATGGGGTAGCCCTCGTAGAGGCCGAAGTCGGGCTCCTCGGGGCCCATCTCGTCCCGGTGGTGGGCCAGGTGGGCCTTGCGGTAGCTGAGCATCCCCTGCAGCCCCGGGTAGGCGCACAGCCACCGGCCCACGGCGTCGTTGGCGGCCCGGTGGGTGAAGAGCAGCTTGTGGGCGGCCTCGTGGCCCAGGATGTTGATCTGGCAGTGACCCCGGCCCATGACCAGGAAGGCGATGAGGTACGACCACCACGTCCCCGTCCACCCCGCCCACGCCACCACGCCCACGGTCTGGGCGAGGGCGGCGACGACGGTGAGAGCGTTGCGGGCGTTGGGGATGCGCCGCAGCTCGGTCCGCACGTCGGGACGGGCGATGCCGTTCTTCCGGAGCCGGTCGGTGGGAAGAACCTCGGGGAGGAGCTCGGGAGCGGGCAGCATGGTGCCCGGGGGACGGGGTGTCCCTGAGAAGGTCGCCATGACCGTACCTTACGATATCTGAACAGATGAAGCAAGATCGTAATACGCTCGCCGCCCTGGGTCTGCGGCCCATGAGCGCGCGGTCGGTGGTGGCCTCGGTGCTCCTGGGCTCGCATCCGCCCGAGCTGCCCGTGGCCGCTCTGGTGCACCTGTGCAGCCGGTTCGGCATCGCCGAGGGGACGACCCGGGTGGCGATGTCCCGCATGGTGGCGGCCGGCGAGCTGGCGCCGGTTGCCGGGGAGCGGGGCGGCGCCGCCGGCGCGGCCGCGTACCGGCTGGTGGGCGAAGCGCTGCTCTCCCGCCAGCGGGCCCAGGACGAGGCCCGCCACCCGCCCCAGGAGCCGTGGGACGGCACCTGGCGTCAGGGTGTGGTGGTGAGCGGCAGCCGCAGCGCCGGCGAGCGGGCCGACCTGCGCCGGGCCTTCAGCGAGGCCCGCTTCGCCGAATGGCGGGAGGGGGTGTGGCTCCGTCCCGCCAACCTCCCGGCGCCCGGGGATCCCCGGCTCACCGCCGGGCCGGTGCGGTGGCTCACGGCCCGTCCCGCCGACGACAACGCCGTCCTCGCCCGGGAGCTGTGGGACCTGAGCGGGTGGGCCGACCACGGCCGGCGCCTGCTGGCCGTGGCCGAGTCCGGCCGGTCGGACCTGAGTGGCGACGACGCCGCCTCCATTTTCGCCGAGGCCGCCGCCATCCTCCGCCACCTCCGCACCGATCCCCTGCTGCCGGCCGAGCTGCTCCCGGCCCGCTGGCCCGCCGATGATCTGCGCGCCAGCTACACCGCCCACGTGGAGGCCATCCAGCGGCTCGTCCGCGATCTGTCGTTGACCTGAGCCGGCGCGGGGGAGCGGGGCTACACGCCCTTCTTGGAGGAGATGACGCCGGTGTCGAAGCCGGCCAGGTGGAGGCCGCCGGCCCAGCGGGCGTGCTCGATCTTGAGGCAGCGGTTCATGACCACGTTGAGGCCGGCGGCGTGCCCCTTCCCGGCCGCTTCGTCGTTGGCCAGCCCGAGCTGGAACCACACCGTCTTGGCGCCGATGTCGATGGCGGCCTGGGTGACCTCCGGGAGGTCGGCGGGCCTGCGGAAGACGTCGACCAGGTCGGGGACGCCGGGGAGATCGTCGAGGCTCTTGTACATGGGCTGGCCCAGGATCTCGCCGCCCTTGGGGTTGATGAACCACACGGCCTCGAAGTCCACGCTCGACGACAGCAGGTAGGTGGCCACGAAGAAGCTGGGGCGGGACCGGTTGTCGGACGCCCCTACCATGGCCACCGTCCGGGTGGAGCGGATGATCTCCCAACGCTCCCGGGCGCTGGGCGGCGACCAGCTCACAGCTGCGCCGCCTTGGTCAGGGCCCGGTCCAGGTCCCAGCAGATGTCGTCCAGGTCCTCGATCCCGACCGAGATGCGGATGAGGTCAGGAGGCACCCCGCACGCTTCCAGCGCCTCGTCGGAGAGCTGCTGGTGGGTGGTCGAAGCGGGGTGGATGACGAGCGTGCGGGTGTCCCCGATGTTGGCCAGGTGGCTGGCCACCTCGACCGCCTCGATGAAGGCGGCGCCCGCTTCGCGGCCGCCCTTCACCCCGAAGCTGAACACGGCGCCGGGGCCCTTGGGCAGGTACTTCTGGCCCAGGGCGTGGTAGGGCGAGTCGGGCAGAC
>JBIOYN010000256.1:0-21014 GCA_044870155.1 Acidimicrobiia bacterium
GCCGAGAAGAGGTCGCCGCCGGGATGCCGGCGGTGGTCGGCGATCACCTCGCCCAGGTAGGCGGCCAGCTCGTCGGCGGCGGCCCGGGCGGCGGGGTCGTTGGCCGGCGCCATGGGCGAGGCGAACACGCCGGCGATGAGCGTCCGGAGCCGGTCGCGGTCCTCCACCGGCACACCCAGCATCTCGCAGATCACGATGATCGGCAGCGGGAAGGCAAAGCCGTTCACGAGGTCCACCACCCCGGCGGGCGCAGCCTCCAGCCGGTCGAGCAGCTCGTCGGTGATGGCCTGGACGCGGGGCCGCAGGGCCTCGACCCGGGACGGGGTGAAGGGGTGGGACACCAGCTTCCGCAGCCGGGTGTGGTCCGGGGGATCGGAGGCGAGCATGTGATGGGCCAGCATGGGATGGAGCAGCCCCGCCGGGACCGCGCCCGGATGGACGTCCTCGAGCCGCTCGAGATCCTTGGTCAGCCGGCCATCGGACAGCACCTGGCGGGCGGCGTCGTAGCCCGTGACCAGCCAGCCGGGACGGCCGTCGGCCATGGTCACCCGGGTGACGGGTGCCTCCTCCCGCAAGCGGGCGTACAGCGGGTAGGGATCGTCGACGGTGGCCTGGTCGAAGGCCCCCCAGCGCTCCACGATGTGCGCCTCCATATCCCGGGACGCTACCCGCGCCCGCCCTCAGGCGGGGTCGACGCAGCCCGACGCACCCCCGCCGGGCCCCGCCGGGGTGACCCGGGGATAGGGGACGGTGAACCCGCTGCCCGGATCCTCACTGTGCAGGTACCGCGCCAAGGCCCGGGCCAGGGCTTCGGCTTCGGCCTGGCGGACATCGTCCCGGCGCAGCAGGGCCTCCTCGGAGGGATTGGTGATGAAGGCCAGCTCGGCCAGGCTGGCCACCACGCCGACCTCGGCCGACCGTCGCAAGATGCCGTAGTAGTCGCCACCGGCGTCATTGGTCCGGTACTTGGCACCGGCGTCGGTGTCGGCCACCCACGAGGCCGGGAAGGCGGCCAGCGCCTTGACCACCTCCTCGTAGAGCAACCCGGCCAGGCGCTTCGAGTCGGGCGAGCGGATCTGGTAGTAGGTCTCCGTGCCCGGGCCCTCCCGGGGCCCGTCGGGCTCGGCGTTGTGATGCACGGACACCAACACCCGGGGGCGCAGGGCGGCCGCGATCGCCACCCGGGAAGCCAAGGTGATCCGGTAATCCGACGTCCGGGTCACGGCCACGTCGATCCCGGCCGCCTCGAGGGCGGCCACGGTGCGTTCGACCACGGCCAGGTTGAGCTCCTTCTCGGTGAGGCCACCGGGGCCGGTGGCCCCCGGCTCGTCGCCCCCGTGGCCCGGGTCGAGCACCACCTCGACCTTCGGCTCGGCGCGCCCGTCGGAAAGTCGGAGCCAGGCCCGGTTCTCGCACGGGGTGAGTACCCGGGCCCAGGACCCGTCCACGGCGTCGTAGGAGACGGCCACTCCCGCCCGCAGCCGGCCGGAGGCGGTGCCACCCGGTTCGCGGGCCAGCGACGCGCCTTCGGCACCGATGACGAGAACTCCGGCGGCCGGGGTTCCGGCCGGCTTGGCCGTGGTCGGTGTCGTCGGCGCCGGCGGAACGGTGATGGTGCTCGCCTCGGCGGTGGTGGTCGGGGCCGGTGCCGATGTGGTCGAGGCCGCCGCCGTGGTCGACGTGGCCTCGCCGGCGGCGCTCGTAGTGGACGCATCCGGGCCCCCGGCTGCGTTCTCGCCGTCGTTGGAACAGGAGGCTCCCATCAGGAGGGCGGTGAGCACGACGGCGGCGGCACGCCCCCTCATGCCCCGTTCAGGACCTCGGCCATCAGGTCGCCGATCTCGCTCGGATTGCGGGCCACCCGGCAGCCGGCGCGTTCCAGCGCCTCGATCTTGGCCGCCGCCGTGCCCTTGCCGCCCGACACGATGGCGCCGGCGTGGCCCATCTTCTTCCCCGGCGGGGCGGTCACACCGGCCACATACCCCACCACCGGCTTCGTCATCTCCGAGGCGATGAAGTCGGCGGCTGTCTCCTCGTCCGAGCCGCCGATCTCGCCGATCATCACCACCGTGGTGGTGTCCGGGTCGGCCTCGAAGCGGGCCAGGCAGTCGATGAAGCCCGTGCCGGGGACGGGATCACCCCCGATCCCCACACACGTGGTCTGGCCGATCCCGCGCTGGGTCAGCTCGTGGACGGCCTGGTAGGTCAGCGTCCCCGATCGGGACACCAGGCCCACCGGGCCGCCGGGGAGCGTGATCTCGCCGGGCATGATCCCGATGTTGCACTTCCCCGGGGAGATGAGCCCCGGGCAGTTGGGGCCGATGAGCACCGTGTCGGGGAACCGGGTGTGCACGTAGTTCACGAAGCGGGCCTCGTCCTGGGCGGGGATGCCCTCGGTGATGCAGACGATGACCCCGACCCCGGCGTCGGCCGCCTCGTAGACGGCGTCGCCGGCGAAGCGGGCGGGCACGAAGATCAGGCTGGCGTTGGCCCCCGTGGCCTCCACTGCGTCGGCCACGGTGTCGAACACCGGGACCCCCTCGACGTCCTCGCCGCCCTTACCCGGCGTCACGCCGGCCACCAGGTTGGTGCCGTAGGCCCGGTTGCGGAGGGCGTGAAAGCGACCCTCCCGTCCGGTCAGGCCCTGGACCACCAGCCGAGTCCGCTCGTCGATCATGATCGCCACGGTCAGGCTCCCTTGTTCGCAAGCTCGACCGCCAGGCCGGCCGCTTCCAGCATGGTGGGGGCGGTATGCAGCCCCTCGGTGGGACTGTCAGCCAGGATCCTGCGCCCCGCTTCCGCCTCCGTGCCGTCGAGGCGGACCACCACGGGGACGGTCACGTCGATCCGTGCGAACCCCTCGAGGATGCCCTGGGCGACCAGGTCGCAGCGGGTGATGCCGCCGAAGATGTTGATCAGCACCGAGCGGACCGAGGGATCGCTGGTCACCACCTCCAGGGCATTGGCGATCACATCGGCGCCGGCCCCGCCGCCCACGTCGAGGAAGTTGGCGGCCCGCCCGCCGGCCTGGCTGACCACGTCGAGCGTGCTCATGACCAGCCCGGCGCCGTTGCCGATGATGCCGACCTCGCCGTCCAGCCCGATGTAATTGAGGCCCCGCTGCCGGGCCGCCTGCTCCCGGGGGTCGAGGCTGGCGGCGAACGAGCGCAGCTCCTCGAACTCGGGATGGCGGAAGGAGGCGTTGTCGTCGAGCGACACCTTGGCGTCGAGGGCGTGCACCCGTCCGTCGGGGGTCAGGATGAGGGGGTTGACCTCGACAAGGTCGGCGTCCAGCTCCACGAACGCCCGGTACAGGCTCTTGAGCACGGCAATGACCCCGCTGCGGGCCTTGGGGTTCAGCCCGGCGCCGAAGACGAGCCGGCGGGCCAGGTAGTCCTCCAGTCCCAGCAGGGGGTCGACGTGGACCTTGGCGATGGCGTCCGGGTCCTCCTCGGCCACCGCCTCGATGTCCACTCCACCCTTGGCGCTCACCATGCCCAGGTGACGCTGGGCCGCCCGGTCGAGGGTGAAGGAGGCGTAGTACTCCTCGGCGATGTCGGATGCCTGCTCGATCCACAGGCGACGGACCACGTGGCCCCGGATGTCCATCCCCAGGATGTTGCCGGCGTGGGTGCGGACCTCGCCGGCGTCGCCGGCGAGCTTGATGCCACCCGCCTTCCCCCGGCCACCCACCTGGACCTGGGCCTTCACCACCACCGGGTAGCCGAGGCGCTCGCCGGCGGCGACGGCGTCCTCGACGGTGTCGACCGCTTCCCCCTCGGACGTCGGCACACCGAAGCGCGCCAGCAACTGCTTGCCCTGGTATTCGAAGAGATCCACGTCGTCCTTCCTGTATCGCGGCGGGGTCCTCAGCCGGCCAGGTGTGCCTCGCGGGCGGCGAGCGCCTCACCCAGCCAGTCGACGATGGCCTGCATCGGCGTCCCCGGGGTGAAGATCTCGGACACGCCTTTCTCCTTCAGCACCGGGATGTCGGCGTCGGGGATGATGCCCCCTCCGAAAAGCAGCACGTCGCCCACCCCCTTCTCCTCCAGCTGCTCGCGGACCCGGGGAAAGAGGGTCATGTGGGCGCCGGAGAGAAGCGACAGCCCCACGGCGTCGGCGTCCTCCTGGACCACCGTCTCCGCCACCTGCTCCGGTGTCTGGTGGAGCCCGGTGTAGATGACCTCGAACCCGGCGTCGCGCAGGGCCCGGGCGATCACCTTGGCACCGCGGTCGTGCCCATCGAGGCCGGGCTTGGCGACCACGACGCGGTAGTGGCGATCCGTCGGGTTGGGCACGGAAGAACGATATCCGGCCCCTAGGCTCGGGTTCTGATGGACTCGGTCGAGCTGCACATCGAGAACCGGGACCGCCTGGTGGTCGATCTCACCGGCGAGGCGGAGCGGTTCTGCGCCGGCCGGGGTGACGGGCTCCTCCACGTGTTCGCCCCCCACGCCACCGCCGGCCTGGCCCTGCTCGAGCTGGGCGCCGGGAGCGAGACCGACCTGGCCGATCTGGTTGAACGGCTACTTCCCCGCGATGACCGGTACAGCCACCGGCACGGCAGCCCGGGGCATGGTGGCGACCATCTGCTCCCCACGCTGATCAGCCCGTCGCTCACCCTGCCCGTGGTCGGCAGCCGCCTGCAGCTCGGCACCTGGCAGAGCCTCGTCCTCGTCGACCCCAACCGCGACAACCCCTCCCGGAGGGTGCGGCTGAGCTTCATCTCCGGGTGAGGATGGCGCGGCGCCGGACCCGCGGGCGGGGCCTCGTGCTCGCCACCGCGGCCGTGGGGGGACTGATCATCGGGCTGCTGGTCGTGGCCACCGTCTCCGGCGAACGCCAGGCACCGACCTACCGCCCGTTCTTCGCCGGCATGAAGGACAGCCGGACACAGGACATCCGCACGGAGGGCCCGGTCCTGATCCCGGACCCCAAAGGGGGCGACCGGACGTTCTACCTCGACGTCGAGGGCGACGACATCATCGCCCTGCACGTGGTGCCGCCGGGGGGGAGCGCCCGGTGCCCGGTGCAGTACGACCACCAGCAACGGCGCTACGAGGACTGCCGGGGAGCAGTGGTCGAGCCCCGGACGCTCGGCCGATTCCAGGTCATCACCCGCACCAACGACGAGGACGAGGAAGTCATCTTCGTCGATTTGCGCGAACTGCTGCCCGCGCCGGACGGTTGACGCCCCGACGCATTCACCCTCCGGGCGCGTCGGTCACCCCGTTGAGTCGGTTCCACACCGCTTCGAGCGCCTCCTCACGGGAGGGGGCCCTCGCTATCGCTTCGATGTAGGTGTCCCCGATGGCGAGGGCGGTCCAGACGTCGTCTCAGCCCGGTTCGAGCCTGACCCTCCAGGAACGCTCGCCGAGCATGATGCGCCGCCACTCCGCCTTGCGGTCCTTGCAGTCCTCGCTCAACGGCCCCTCCCGGGGAAGAACTCATCCCAGTCTGCCTGCTACGCCACAGCCACCCGGGATCGAGGCAGCTGCTGGTGCTGACCTGCGCATTGAAGGATGATCGCGGCGCGGCGCCTTCGGCCAGGAGGAGCGATGCCCAGCTACCGGCACATCGAGGTTCGTCCGCTGGCGGGCGCCCTGGGCGCCGAGGTCGTGGGTGTCGACATGGCACGCGAACTCGAAGACGACGTGGTCAAGGAAGTCCGCCGGGCGTTTCTCGATCACCTCGTGATCTTTCTGCGGGACCAGAAGGTGACGCCGCAGCAGCAGGTGGCCTTCGCCCGCCGCTTCGGCGAACCGATGGAGTACCCACAACTGCGGGGCCTACCCGAGGCGCCACTGATCACGCCGGTCGTGAAGCTCGAGCACGAGCGCAACAATTTCGGGGGCATCTGGCACTCCGACACGACCTATCTCGCCGAGCCTCCGATGGGCAGCATGCTGCTGGCGCTCGAAGTGCCTCCCTATGGCGGCGACACGATGTTCGCCAACCAGTACCTCGCCTACGAAGCGCTGTCGGACGGGCTGAAGGAAGCGCTCGAGGGCCTGATCGGCGTCAGCACATCAGCCAAGGCCGAGGTCTCCAAGACCGCTGAGGACCGGATGAACGCGGCGGGGGCGGTGCGCAAGACCCTGACCGCCGAACATCCGCTGGTGCGCACGCATCCGGAGACCGGCCGCAAGGCCCTCTACACCAGCGACGCCCACACTGCGTCGATCAGGGGCTGGACCGAGAAGGAGAGCCTGCCGCTGCTGCAATTCCTGTGGGAACACCAGGTGAAGTCCGAGTTCACGTGCCGATTCCGCTGGCAGCCGGGCTCGCTGGCGTTCTGGGACAATCGCGCCGCGTTGCACAACCCGATCAACGACTACCACGGCTACCGCCGGGTCATGCACCGCATCACGCTGGCGGGCGACAAGCCGTACTAGAGCTTCGTCAGGGGCGCCCAGGCGAGCAGTAGTCGCTTCTCCCCCGCCTCGCGGAAGCGGACGACGACCTCGGCCTTGTCGCCCTCCCCCTCGAGATGGAGGATGACGCCCTCGCCGAACTTCTCGTGGGCCACGTCATCGCCGATCCGCAAGCCCATGTTCTCGGCCCCCCGGGCGCCCGTCACCCCCGCCGGCCGGCGGCCACCGCCGGTGTCGGGGGCGGTCAGACGGTCGCGGATGGTCTCCCCCCGGCCCCCGCCCGCCCCGACGGCGGCCCGGCCCGTCAGTCGGACCAGCTCCTCGGGGACCTCGGCCAGGAAGCGCGAGGGCGGGTTGTACTGGGTGGAGCCGAACAGGCTCCGGCACCAGGCGTGGCACAGGTACAGACGCTCCCGGGCTCGGGTGATGCCCACGTAGCAGAGGCGCCGTTCCTCGTCGAGGGCGTCGGGATCGCCCAGCGAGCGGACGTGGGGGAAGACGTTCTCCTCCATGCCGGTCACGAACACCACCGGGAACTCGAGACCCTTGGCGGAATGGAGCGTCATCAGGGTGACCATGCTCTGCTCGGGGTCGTAGTCGTCGATGTCGGTGACCAGCGACAGGGCTTCCAGGAAGGCCTGCAGCCGGGGGATGCCCACCGGGACGGGAGGTGTCTGGGTGCCATCGCCGTCTCCCTCGTCGGCACCGATGGCGCCGGCCACGGCGGTGGCGGCCGCCCCCAGAATCTCGCCCCGCTCCAGGGCGTCGTCGAACTCCTTGGCCACGCCGATCAGCTCGCGGAGGTTCTCGATGCGCCCGGCCGCCTCCACCGACCGCTCCGCCTCCAGCTCGGCCAGATAGCCCGTCCGCTCCAGGATGGACTCCACGGTGGCGGCCACGCCGTAGCGGGCCTCAACCTCGAGCTCGTCGAGCACGTCGAGGAACACCCGGATGCCGGAGGCCGCCTTCCCCGTCACGCCGGCGTCGTCGGCGCGGCGGAGGGCGGCCCCGAAGGTGAGGCCGGCGGCGGTGGCGAAGGCCTCGACCTTCCCCACCGAGGTGTCGCCCACACCTCGCTTGGGGAGGTTCACGACCCGCTTCAGGCTGACCTCGTCGTCGGGGTTGGCCAGGGCCCGCAGATAGGCGAGGGCGTCCTTCACCTCCCGGCGGTCGTAGAACTTGACCCCTCCGAAGACGCGGTAGGGGATGCCGGAGCGAACGAAGACCTCCTCCAGCACCCGGGACTGGGCGTTGGTGCGGTAGAAGACGGCCAGGTCGCCGTAGCGGTGGTGGGCGTCGTCCACCATGCGGTGGACCTCCCGGGCCACGTACATGGCCTCGTCGCGCTCGTCCTCCCCGAGGTACCGGGAGATGAGCTCGCCGCCCACCTGGTCGGTCCACAGATGTTTGGGCCGGCGGCCGGCGTTGTTGGCGATGACGGCGTTGGCGGCGGACAGGATCGTCCGGGTGGAGCGGTAGTTCTGCTCCAGGACGACGACGGAGGCGTCGGGAAAGGCGTCCTCGAAGCGCATCAGGTTGCGATAGTCGGCACCCCGGAACCGGTAGATGGCCTGGTCGGCGTCGCCCACCACCATGATGTTGCGGTGCTCCTCGGACAGCGTCCGCACCAACTCCCACTGGGCCAGGTTGGTGTCCTGGAACTCGTCGACGAGCACGTGGCGGAACCGGGCCCGCCACCGTGACGTCACCTCGGGGTGCTCCCGGAACAGGCGCACCGCCCCCGTCAGCAGGTCGTCGAAGTCGAGGGCGCTGGCGTCGACCAGACGCTTCTGATACTCGGCGTAGACCTCGGCCAGCCGCTTGTCGAACGGGGTGAGTGCCCGGCCGGCGAGATCCGCCGGGCCCAGCAGCTCGTTCTTGGCCGCCGAGATCACACCGTGGACCTGTCGGGGCGGCATCCGCTTGGGATCGAGGTTCATGTCGCGCAGGACGTAGCTCACGAGGCGGGTGGCATCCGCCTGGTCGTAGATGGAGAAGCTCGACCGCAGGCCGAGGTGGGCGGCCTCCCGGCGCAGGATGCGGGCACAGGCGGAGTGGAAGGTGGAGACCCACATCCGGGACGCCACCGGCCCCACCAGGGCGGCCACCCGCTCCTTCATCTCGTCGGCCGCCTTGTTGGTGAAGGTGATGGCCAGGATGGCGAAGGGCGAGACCTTGCGCTCCCTGATCAGCCAGGCCACCCGGTGGGTCAGGACCCGGGTCTTGCCCGAGCCCGCTCCGGCCACCACCAGGACGGGGCCCTCGGGGTGGGTGACCGCCTCCCGCTGGACCGGGTTCAGCCCCTCCAGCAACCCGGCGTCCGGGGTGCCCCCGGAAGGCACGGAAGGCTGCTCGAGGGGCAGCTGGGCGGCGTCGGTCATCTCGCCGGCCATGGTACCGGCGGGGTCTGTCGCTTCAGCCGCCGCCAATCTCGGCGCAGATATTCCAACCCATTGGAATTTCTGCGTCCAGATGCCGTCAGCCGCCGCGGCGGGCCTTGGGGATGACCAATTTGAGTGCCGAGTGGGTGGCGGAGAAGCGGGCCACCTTCACATCGACGAGACCGGCGGCCAGGGCGGCGTCCCGGATGTGGTTCTCGGTCAGTTCCTTGCGGCCCTTGGGCCATACCATCCACAGGACGCCGTCGGGGCGGATCCACTCCTCCAGGGCGGAGATGCCGGCCAGTTCGGCGACGTCATCGACCCCGTACACGACCAAGTCAGACGGTCCCGCCTGCCCGCCCTCCGACACCTTGTCGGTCCGGGCCCGCAGGTCCTTCCAGAACTCCTCGTCGTCGATGGCAACCACCGCCACGCGGGCGCCGGCCTTGACTCCGAGCTTGTCCATGAGGTTGGGCGGGTTGGTGATCCTGCCCGCCCAGCGCTCCGCCTCCGGGCTGCCCAGCTCAAAGACCGCCCTCCCCGCCGGCCAGTCGATCGTCAGGTGCCCGTCGAGGGCCTCGACGCGGGTCATGTCCCGGAATGGGATCCGCAGCCGGAACTCCCCTCGGAACACGACCTCGTCGGTCTCCAGGAGGGCCTTGCCCTCGGAGACCGAGTTCCCATGGCGGACGCAGCAGCGTTCCTCCCGGCCCATCACATGATCCGCTCGTGGAGGCCGGCGGCGGCGTTGAGCAGGCAGAGGGCGGCGATGTCGACGGTCCGGGAACCGAGGTCGGCGGTGGCGTCGACCTCGACGATGTCCACCGCCCGGACGCGCCGGTCACGGCCGGCCAGGAAGGCGGCGGCGAACAGCTCGCCCGGGGTCAGTCCGCCGGGGCGGGCCCCGGGGCACGCGGGGGCGAAGGCGGAGTCGAGCACGTCGACATCGAGGTCGACGTAGATGTTGTCGACGGCGAGCCCGAGGCGGTCGAAGGACTCCACCAGGACGTCCTCCAACGAGCCGAAGTGGACCTCGGCGGCCGTGACCACGTCGATGCCGGCGTCCTCACACCAGCGCCGGTAGGGAGCGGAGTTCGAGTAGCCGGCGATGCCGACCTGGACGACGTTGGCGCCGGGCAGGCCGGCGTCGACCAGGGCCCGGACCGGCGATCCGTTGCCGGGCCGGCCGTCGTAGGTGCGGACGTCGTGGTGGGCGTCGAGGGTGACCAGGCCCCAGGACTCGATGTCCTCCCCGGCCAGGCCCATGAGCGCCGGGTAGGTGAGGGCGTTGTCGCCACCTACCATGATCACCAACAGGGTCAGTCGGCCACCCTGGCATGAGGATGTCGAGGATCGGCACCCCGGCGCCGGCTTCGGCGGCGGCGTCGGCGATCTCCTTGCCCGAGGGCTGGGGGGTGAGGTCGCCGGCGTCCCGGGGGACGAGGTCGCCGACGTCGATGTCGCGCTCGGAGCTGAAGGTGGACAGGACCTCCAACCGGCGGCGGACGGCGGCGGGCGTCTCGTGGCACCCGGAAGGCTGGGTGAGCGAGGTCACCGACAAGGGGACGCCGAGCACGACCAGGTCGGGGGCTTCGGAGTCTTCCCGCAGCCAGTCGGCGGCCGTGGGCCAGTCGGGATCGGGGGGCCAGGACGTCACGGGCGGACCACCTCACCGCCGGCCACCACCGCCGCCACCCGGTCCATCCCCGGGTGGTAGGCCAGGTCGACGTAGTGCTCCCCGGCCAGCACCACCAGATCGGCGTGGGCGCCCGGGGTCAGGCGTCCCAGGTCGTGGCGGCGCAGGGCGGCGGCCCCGCCCCGGGTGGCGGCCCGCAGCGCTTCTTCGGCCGACAGCCCCAGCGCCGAGCAGGCCAGGGCGACGACGAAGGGCATCGACGTCGTGTAGCTGGTTCCCGGGTTGCAGTCGGTGGCCAGCGCCAGCGTGACACCGTGATCGCGCAACATCCGGGCCGGAGCGTACGACGAGCGCAGGCAGAACGACGTGGATGGGAGCAGGACGGCCACGACGCCCGCCGCGGCCAGGGACCGGGCGTCCTCGGGGATGGCGTGCACCAGGTGGTCGGCGCTGGCGCAGCCCAGCTCGGCAGCGAGGAGGGCGCCGCCGGTGCGGGCCAGCTCCTCGGCGTGGAGCCGGGGGACGAGGCCGTGGGCCCGGCCCGCCTCCAGGACCTTGCGGGCCTCCTCCACGGTCAGCGCCCCCACGTCACAGAAGGCGTCGCAGCCCTCGGCCAGCGGTGCGCAGGCCGGGAGCATCTCCTCTACCAGCAGATCGAGGTAGTCCGGCGTGGGGGCGAGATGGGCGCCGAGGAAGGTGGGCACGATCCGCACCGGGGTCTCACGGGCCACGGCGGCCAGCACCTCGAGGAGACGGCGCTCGGTCTCGGTGTCCAGGCCGTAGCCCGACTTGGCCTCGAGCGTGGTGGTGCCCGAGCGCAGCGCCGACTCCGCCCGCTTCCGGGTGGCCTCGACCAGCTCGTCGGTGCCTGCCGCCCGGGTGGCGGCGACCGAGTTCATGATCCCCCCCGTGCGGTACGGATCTCCCGACAGGCGGGCCCGGTGCTCGCCGGCCCGGTCGCCGGCGAAGGCCAGGTGGGTGTGGGCGTCGACGAATCCTGGCAGCACGCAACCGCCACCGGCGTCGAGCTCGGGAAGGTGGCCGAACCCGCCGGGTAGCTCGGCTTCCGGCCCTACCCAGACGACATGGCCGTCCCGGACGACCAGGGCCCCGTGCTCGACGACCCCGAGGTCGGCCGGGCCGTCGCCGGCGCACGTCACCACCTGGGAGGCGCCCCGCACCACGAGCCCGTCACCCACCCGGCTCACCCCGGGCGTCGAGGAGCAGGCTCCTCGCTCGGCGCTCCACCGCGGGGAGAGCGAACTCCGTGGCGGTGGCCAGCGCCTGCTCCACCAGCGTGAAGGCGCGCTGGGCGTAACCGGACTTTCCCCGCTGGAGGAGCGCGCTCCCCCACTCCAGCCTGGTACGGGCCAGCCAGCCTGGGGCCCCCATCTGTTGATGGAGCGACTCAGCCGCCTGAAATTCGGCCTCGGCTTCGTCGAAGCGACCCAGAAGGCTGGCGAGCCGCCCGGTGGTATGGGCCACGGCGCCGAGCGTGAGGCCCCATGCCGTCGTCGCCAGGTGCGACCGGTAGGGCGCCAGACGCTCCAGAAGGACCGCGGCCGCCGCCCCGTCCTCCACACCCGCACAGGCCTGGGCGAACCCGGACGTCCCGTACAGCCAGGTGGTGTCGAAGGGAAGATCGAAGCCCGCGGCCTTCATGGGGGCCAGCAGCCGGCGCACGTCATCGCCCCGGCCCATCTCCGAGAACATCATCGCCATCAGTCCACTCCAGGCGGGGAGGTGCGCCACCGCGGCATGGACCTCCGTCAGCAAGGCCTCGACCTCGGCCAGCCGCCCCTGCTCGTGGCGTATCGAGAACTGATGCAGGGCCCAGAAAGCCCTTGCATCCGGCTGGCCCGATGTCCGTCCCAATTCGAAAACGGCCTCGGCTTCCCGCTCGGCGTCATCGAGCCGGCAGTGCAGGATGCTGCGAGCCACCCGGCCCAGGCCCGCCGTCCACTGCAGGGTGGGCTGCCCGAGGTCGGCGGCCAGGTCCGAGAACCGGTCGAGCTCCCGCTCCGCCCGCTCGACATCGGCCTCCTCCATCAGCACCCGGAGCCGGGCCCCCCGGCTCCGGCAGAGCAGGACCGGGTCGTTGAGCTGTTCCGCCAGTGTGATGAGCTCGGCCGTCCCCGCCAGCCGTTCCTCCAGGGTGTCCGGGGACCCGATGGCGAACGGCCGGGCGGACAGGACATAGGCCAGCGTGGTGGGGCTGTCCAGACGCCGCGCCATGGCCAGCGCCTCGTCGCTGAGCTGCCGGCGAAGGATGCCGTCCCGGTCCCAGAACCGCTCCAGGGCGAGCGCGGCCAGGAGGCGGGCCCGGACGTCGCTGTCGGCCGCCCCCGGCTGCGCGGCCAGGGCCGCCTCCAAGGCCCCCACCCGCTCGGCGTCGACGCCGTGGGCCGAGCTGAACCAGGGGCCCCGCAGGTTGGCCAGGGCCGCCCGGGCCATCGCTCCGGCGTCGCCCCGGGACCTGGCCAGCTCCACGGCGGCCAGGAGCGTCTCCCGGTGAGCCGGGTCGCCGGCGCGTTGCTGCGCCTGCCCGCGGGAGATGAGCAGGTCCTGCCGGCGGGGGTCATCGGCCGGGACACCAGCGACGTCGAGCAGCTCCAGGGCCTGGGCGTAGTAGGCGGCAGCCTCGTCGTGGGCCAGCTGGGTCAGCGCCCGGTCGCCCGCCCGGGTGGCATACTCCACCGCCCGATCCGCATCGGCGGCCGGTGCGCAGGCGCGCGCCCAGTGGTGGGCCAGGGCCGGAAGGTAGTCATCGAGCCGCTGGCGGTGGATCGCTTCGATCGTTTCGGCCAGGCGGCGGTGGAGCGCCACCCGCCGAGCCGCCGAAATCTCGTCGTAGAGCGTGGCCCGCACCAGGGCGTGGGAGAAGCGGTAGCGGGTGCCGCCGGGCAGCTCCACCAACAGCCGGGCCGAGGCGGCCGCTTCCAGGGCCGAGAACATGCCGTCCTCGTCGAACTCACCTGCGGCCGCCAGCACCGCGGTTTCGAACTCCAGTCCGGCCACCGCCGCCAGGCCGAGGACGCGTTCGGCGCCCTCGGGGAGTCGCGAGAGCCGGCGGCCGACGACGTCGCGGATTCCCTCGGGGATGCCCAGCTCCTCCACCGGGGCCGTCAGGACCCAGCGACCCTTGCGCAGCTCAATGGCCTCAGTCTCGGTCAGGTGACGGATGACCTCGGCGACGAAGAAGGGATTACCCTCGGTCTCCTCCCAGACGGCCCGGATGTAGTCCTCGCCTTCCTCGCCGGGCAGGGTGTGGCCGGCCGCCGCTTCGATAAAGGCGCCGACGCCTTCCCGGTCGAGACCGGCCAGGGAGAACCGGTCGCCTTCCCGCTCCCGGCGCAGGTCGGCCAGGAACTCGGTGAGGGGATGACCCCGGCCGATGTCGGTGTCCCGGTAGGTGACAGCGACGAGGAGGCGAGCCGGCTCGGGGGCCCGCAGCACGTGGCGCAGCATCAGGATGGTGGGCTTGGCCGCCCAGTGGAGGTCGTCGAGGACCAGGAGCAACGGGGCGGCCACCGAGACGTCAGCCAGCCACCCGGTGATGGCGTCGAAGAGGCGATAGCGCTCGGTCTCGGGGTCGGATCGCACCGGGTCCGGGAGACCGGACACGAGCTCGCCCAGCTCCGGGGAGAGGCGGGTGAGCTCTCCGGGGTAGCGGCCGAGACGGGGGTCGCGGGCGTGGGTCGCGTAGTGGCGCAGCGCCTCGACGAACGGCTGGTAGGGGACGCCGAGGTCCTCGTCGCAGCGTCCGCCCAACACGACGGCTCCCTCGGCGTGCACCGAACGGGCCAGCTCGGTGGCCAGCCGGGTCTTGCCGATGCCGGGCTCGCCGGCAAGGAGCACCAGCCGGCGCCCCCCCTCGGCGGCCACCGCCTTCCAGGCCCGCCGGATCTGCTCCAGCTCGGCGTCCCGTCCGACGAAGATGCGCCCCGGTCCGGTCAGCAACGGCGGCAGCGGGAGGGGCGAGGTCTCGGCCGACTCCGGTTCCCACGCGACCTCAGATACCGGCACGGGGTCGGGGAGTCCCTTGAGCTCGAGGACCCCGCGGTCCGTCAGGCCGACGCCGGCCCGGGACCCGGCCACGGCCCGGAGAAGCGCGGTGCACAGGATCTGGCCCGGGCGGGCGGCGGCCACCAGGCGGGCCGCCTCGACCACAGGGGTGCCGAAGACGTCGCCCCCCTCGCTGGCCACCTCGCCCAGGGCGAGCCCGACCCGGATCGACAGCGGCACCTCCGCGGCCGGGGCGTGGCGGTGGGTGACCTGCTGGGCGGCCACGGCGGCGGCCAGCGCGTCGACCGCCGACGCGAACGTCACCAGGAGGCCGTCCCCGGTGGTCTTCACCACCGTGCCCCCCGCCTTGGTGAGCGCCGCCGTCAACCGGGAGAAGTGCTCGGCCCGCACGGCGTCGAAGGCGGTATCGCCGAGGCGCGCCATCAGCTCCGTCGACCCGACCAGGTCGGTGAACATCACGCAGGCCACCCCGCCGGCCACGTCAGCCGCCCGGATCTTCGTTGAGCATGGGGATCCGCACGCCCCGCTCCCGGGCCACCTCGATGGCCCGGGGATAGCCGGCGTCGGCGTGGCGGGCCACGCCGGTGCCCGGGTCGTTGCGCAGGACGAGGGCCAGGCGCCGGGCGGCGTCGTCGGTACCGTCCGCCACCACCTGGGCGCCGGCGTGGATGGAGCGGCCCATCCCCACACCACCGCCGTGGTGGACGGCCACCCAGGCGGCCCCGCTGGCCGTGTTCAACAGGGCGTTGAGGATGGGCCAGTCGGCGATGGCGTCGGAGCCGTCCAACATCGCCTCGGTTTCCCGGTAGGGAGAGGCGACCGAGCCGGCGTCGAGGTGGTCCCGGCCGATGACGATGGGAGCGGCGACGTGGCCCCGGGCCACCAGGTCGTTGAAGGCCAGGCCGGCCACGTCGCGCTGGCCGTAGCCCAGCCAGCAGATGCGGGCGGGGAGGCCCTGGAACGGAACCTTCTCGGCCGCCAGGCGCAGCCAGCGCTGCAGCCCGTCGTCGTCGGGGAACGCCGCTGCCACGGCTTGGTCGGTGGCGGCGATGTCGGCCGGATCGCCGGACAGGGCGACCCACCGGAACGGGCCCATGCCCTCGCAGAACAGAGGGCGGATGTAAGCGGGGACGAAGCCGGGATAGGAGAAAGCCACCTCCCGGGAGAGCCCGCCCTCCACCGCCGCCGCCCGCAGGTTGTTGCCGTAGTCGAAGACCTCGGCGCCGGCGGCGGCGAAGCCGGCCATGGCCCGGCAGTGGATGGCCATGGCCGCCCGGGACCGCCGGGCGTACTCGGCGGGGTTCTGACGCCGCAGCACGTCGGCCGCCTCCGGTGTCAGATCGGGGGGCAGATAGCCGTAGAGGGGATCGTGGGCGCTGGTCTGGTCGGTGACCACGTCGACGGCGGCGCCCCGGTCGAGCAGGGCGGGGAAGGCCTCGGCGGCGTTGGCGACCACGCCGATGGAGACGGCCCGGCGCTCCTTGGCCGCGGCCTCGGCCCAGGCCAGGCCGTCGTCGAGCGACTCGGCCTGCTCGTCCAGGTAGCCGATGGCCAGCCGGCGCTCGAGCCGGGCGGGGTCGACCTCGACGACCAGGGCCACGCCGCCGTTCATGGTGACGGCCAGCGGCTGGGCGCCCCCCATGCCCCCGAGGCCGGCGGTGAGGACGATCCGGCCCGCCAGGGTGCCGCCGAAGCGCTTCCCGGCCAGGGCCAGGAACGTCTGGTAGGTGCCCTGCAGGATCCCCTGGGTGCCGATGTAGATCCAGGACCCGGCCGTCATCTGGCCGTACATCGTCAGCCCCATGGCCTCGAGGCGCCAGAACTCCTCCCAGGTGGCCCACTCCGGGACCAGCAGCGAGTTGGCGATCAGCACCCGGGGGGCGAACGGATGCGTGGGGAACACCCCCACCGGCTTGCCCGACTGGACGAGCAGGGTCTCGTCGTCAGCCAGGCCAACCAGGGTGCGCCGAATGGCGTCGAGCGAAGCCGGGTCGCGGGCGGCCTTGCCCCGCCCGCCGTAGACGATGAGGTGCTCGGGATCCTCGGCGACGTCGGGATGGAGGTTGTTCTCCAGGCAGCGCAGGGCCGCCTCCTGCAACCAGCCCCGGCATCGCAAGGCCTGCGGGCGCCCCGTCACGGGGACGAGACTAGGCGGAGTCCAGCCAGTCGGGCAGGAGGGTGCCGCTGCCCACCAGGCGCTCGGCGGCGGCCAGGTCGGGGGCCAGGAACCGGTCGACGGGCAGCGGAGGCACCTCGGCCCGGAGCCGTCGGAGAACGGCCTGGGTCTCGGGCGAGGGGGACAGCTCGCGCAGCTCCAGCGCCTGGGCGGCGCAGAGGATCTCGACGGCCAGCACACGACCGGTGTCCCGCAGCGACCCGAACAGCTTCCGGGCTGCGTTCCAGCCCATGGAGACGTGGTCCTCCTGGCCGCCGCTGGTGGAGATGGAGTCGACCGACGCCGGGGCGGCCGACGTCCGGAGCCGGTTGACGGCGGCGGCCGCGGTGTAGTGAGCGAGCATGAAGCCCGAGTTCACGCCGGCGTCGACAGCCAGGAAGGCGGGCAGACCCTCCGACCGGGCCGGGTCCATGAGGCGGTCGGTGCGCCGCTCCGAGATGGCGGCGAGGTCGGCCAGGGCGATGGCGCAGAAGTCGGCGGCGAAAGCGAGCGGCTGGCCGTGGAAGTTGCCCGTGGAGACCACCCGGCCGTCGCCGCCGGCGTCGATCAGGACCACGGGGTTGTCCGTGACCGACTCCAGCTCCCGCTCGACGACGCCCCGGGCGTAAGCGACGACGTCGCGGGCGGCGCCGTGGACCTGGGGGGCACAGCGCAAGGAGTACGCGTCCTGCACCGCATGATCGGCGGGGGGCCCGGGGGTGGCCCCCGACGCCCCGGGAGCGTGGCTGGCGACGATGGCGGAGCCGGCCAGCAGGCGGCGCAGGTTGGCGGCGCTCGTAGCCTGGCCCGGGTGGGGGCGCAACGTGTGCAGCTCCGGGGCGTAGGCGGCGTCGGTGCCGAGGAGGGCCTCGACGGTCATGGCGCAGGCCACGTCGGCGGTGCGCAGGAGGCGGTCGAGGTCGGCCAGCGCCAGGCAGAGGTGCGCCAGCATCCCCTCGGTGCCGTTGAGGAGGGACAGACCCTCCTTGGCCTCGAGCACGACCGGGGTCAGCCCGGCCGTGGCCAGGGCATCGGCGCCACTCATCGTGCTGCCCCCGGCGTCGACCGCCTCGCCCTCACCACAGAGCACGGCGCCGACGTGGGCCAGGGGGGCGAGGTCCCCCGACGCCCCCAGGCTTCCCAGCTCGGGGACGACGGGCGTGATGCCGGCCTGAAGCAGGGCCACCAGCCCCTCGACGAGGACCGGGCGCACCCCCGAGACGCCAGCCGCCAGAGTCCGGGCCCGCAGCATCATCATGGCCCGGACCACCTCGGGCTCCACCGCCGGCCCCATGCCGGCGGCGTGGGAGAGCACCAGCGACTGCTGGAGCTGGCGGGCCTCGGCCGGCGACACCCGCACCGAGGCCAGGGCGCCGAAGCCGGTGGTGATCCCGTACACGGTGGCGCCCTCGCTCACGATCCGCTCCACCACGCTCCGGGCCGGGGCCATCCGGGCGGCCACCCCGGGATCGACCTGCACGGCAGCGCCGTGCCGGGCCACGGCCACCACGTCGGCGACCGCCAGTGGGGAACCGTCCAGGTTCACAACGGGGCCGGTCACGCCGGGAATCGACGCGGGCCCAGCGCTACTGGTCGGTGGGCAGCAGCGAGACCTCGCCGGTCACATCCACCTCCGCCGGGGACCCGCAGTGTTCGCACGGGTTGGTGTGGCGCCATGACCGCAGCAGCCGGGTGCGGCTCTCGTTGAGGGCGACGGCGAAGGCACCCGATTCGGGGGCGATCTCCAGCCCGTAATAGGGCTCCCAATCGCTCTCCAACGCCGGGGTATCGATGTCCGTGCCTTTGGGGATTCGCCGGAACCGCATGCGCTCCGTGTCGAAGAGCCAGACGCTGTGGCACGAGTCGATGCGTTCCATCACGCTCCTGTATGGAGGACATCCGTAGGGTAGCGGTCCGGTCGAAACCGCGCCGGGGCTCCCCACTCACCGCCGTTGTCGGACGCAAAACTTTGCCACGCTTCGCGGTCACCCTGTCAAGCATCCAGGCTGACCGTGACCGGCCCGTCGTTCAGCAGCTCGACATGCATGTGGGCCGCGAACCGGCCGGTGGCGACGGTGGCGCCGAGGCCTCGCAGCGTCTCCACCAGCCGGGCCACCAGCGGCTCGGCCTGCTCGGGACGGGCGGCTGCCGCCCACGACGGCCGGCGCCCTTTCCGGGTGTCGCCGTAGAGCGTGAACTGGCTGACGACCAGGACCTCCCCACCGGCCTCGGAGACAGGCCGATTCATGAATCCGCCCTCGTCGTCGAAGACGCGCAGCGTCCACAGCCGCCCGGCCAGCTTGTCGGCGGTGGCCTCGGAGTCCGAGTGGGTGACCCCCACGAACACGCACAGGCCGGGACCGATCCGACCCGTCGTCTCCCCGTCGACGGTGA
The DNA here is from genome assembly GCA_044870155.1 of Acidimicrobiia bacterium. Classification (GTDB taxonomy): domain Bacteria; phylum Actinomycetota; class Acidimicrobiia; order IMCC26256; family BP-133; genus CAWBJP01. The sequence continues at coordinate 18,967 of JBIOYN010000256.1, forward strand.
CCTTTGCCCACCCGACCCGCTGCACCAGGGCTCGCATCAGGACCTGCGCAGCAGGGACTGGCGGCTGGGGCTGGGGCCCCCGGCCGCACCGCGATGGGCCGCCAGGCGAAGAGCCATAAACAGAGTCAAGCTTGGCAGCCGTGATCGATCCGGTGACGAAGCGGGCCATCGGCCAGATGATCAAGGGCGTCCAGGTGGTGGGCGCCGCCCACGACGGCGTGGTGCGGGCCTACTGCTCCCACTGGGTCAGCCAGGTCGCCTTCGAGGAGCCGATCATCATGGCGTCGGTGTCCCCCAAGCACGACACCCATCCCCTCCTCGTCGCCTCCGGGGTCTTCGCCGTGTCGGTGCTGGCCGCCGACCAGGTCGACATCGGCCAGTACTTCTCCTATCCCGGCCGGCGCTTCCGCTACATCGCCGGCGAGTACCTGGAGGACTGGGACGGCCTCCCCGTCGTCCCCAACTGCCTGGCCTGGCTGCGGGCCGAGATCTTCGAGCGGAAGCCCATGGCCGACCACGATCTGTTCTTCGCCCGGGTCACCAAGACCGCACCCGGCCGTCTTGGCGACCCACCCCTGCTCTACTCCGCCCGCCACGGCTGGCGGGTCACGGGCGGGAAGGCCCGGGAGCCGGGGATGTCCATCCGCGACCGGCTGCTGGAGCGCCTTGCGACGGCGGGGTTCGAGGCGCCGGCCGAGCCCGAGGACGACGACAGCTAGAGGCGCCCGCTGAGCGCTTCCGCCCGGCGGAGCCAGCCAGTCATCCCCAGCGACTCGAACCTCGAGCGGGCGGAGTCGAGGAGGGGGCGCGCCCGGTCGCGATCGCCCGGGGCGCCACGCCGGGCGTACATCAGAGCCTCGTCGAAGTCGGCGATGGCGAGCAGGGGCACCTCGCCCTGGCGGGACACGACACCGCGGGCGTCGTCGAACCAACCGGCCGCTTCCTCGTGGCGGCCGGAGAGGGCACACAGGCGAGCCAGTCCCAATCTCCCGTCCACCATGGCATGGCGGAAGTCGGGCCCGACGACCTTCTCCCGAAGGGCATGTTCCACGACGGCGGCATGATCGAGCCGCTCGAGCTCCCAGAGGGTCTCGGCACCGTGGCAGGCCATCACGGGGAGGCCGCTGGTCCAGGCGGGGGCGCGCTGGAGCCAGGGGACGAGCCGGACGAGCATGTTCATCGCCTCGTCGGGCCGGCCGGTGCGGGCCGCAGCCCGGGTGGTGACGGCCAGGATGAACCCCATCGCCCAGGCGACGGCCGGGTTGGTCAGGCCCACCAGTGGCCGGTAGGCATCGGCCAACTCGTCCCAACCCTGGTCGAGGGCTCCGACCACCACGTCCCGGGCCCACAAGATGGGGAACACCAGGATCCCTGCCCGGGTGGCGAGCACACCGGCACGGTCCAGCGCCGCCCGGGCCTCACCCATGCGCCCCAGAGCGGCGTGGCACGACGCCGCACCCGACCAGGCGCGCACGGCCCGGGCCAGCCGGCCGAGTCGCTCGGCGTCTTCGGCTTCGGCCTCGAACCGGGGCAGGGAGGTGACGTACTCACCCGCCCAGTAGATCTGCACCACTAGGTTGTCACTGTCGAGGGCCTCGTCCCGCGACGCGCACACGGCCTCCGCCGGAGCGGGCCCCAGGGGATCGAGCCGGGCCGCCCGCAGGATGCGGGCTGCCTCGGCCCGCTCCGTGCTCTCGAGGGGGATGCCGGGGTAGTCCGGAGCTTCGGCCGCCCGGCGCTCCTCGTCGAAGCTGAACAGCCTGGCCCAGGCGATATCCCGCGAGTTGGTGTAGGCGAGACCCGGCCCGGCCAGCTTCCAGGCCGCCAGGGTGTTGCCCGCCAGCATGCACACCTGGGCGGCGTCAGAGAGGTACTCGGTCGCCGCCTGCTTCCCCTCCACCTCGGCGATGTTTCCCGCCGCCGCCAGGGCCAGCTCGACCGCCTCGTCGAAGGCCAGCGCCCAGGCCATGACGATGGCCAGCCGAGCCGTGAGGCGGGGCCGGCGGTCGTCGCCCTCGGGTGCCATGTCCAGGGCCATGCGGAGGAAC
>JBIOYN010000257.1:0-13666 GCA_044870155.1 Acidimicrobiia bacterium
CGTCCACCAGCCGGGCGGCCAGGTTCAGCCCGTCGAGGTCGGCCCGAGGCCGAGGCCCGCCGGCCAGGTCGATGGCGTCGGCCACCCGGGAACCGGCGGCCAGCCGGTAGAGCCCGGGCCGCACCACGGCGCCGGCGACGTGGACCACCACCTCCGCCGTGGTCGTGGTCGGGGCCGGCGGGGGCGCTATCTCCACGGCCGGCGGCAGGGCCCCGGCCCGGTCGGCTCCCGGCGAGGAGAGACCGGCGCGGTACCAGACCATCCCGGCGGCCAGAACGATGACGGCCACCAGGACCGCCGCCGCTCCCGGGTGCTCGTCCCGGAACCTGACGAAGACGTCGGACATGGCCACCTCCCGCGGGCGCGCTGACAACCGGGGAGGAAGCATCGGGGGAAGCCGGGCGGGGACGGTAGCAGACGAGCGGGTGACGGCGACAGTGGATTTCCTCCGCCCGCCCAGCCCCGCCTGGAAGGTCCTGGGGCGGGGTACAGACCCGGCGTGAGATCGATGACACGACCCGCAGCCGCTCTCCTGGCCGCGGCCTGGGCCACCGGGTGCGTCTCCCACCCCGTCGGCCCGGCCCGCACCCACGACAAGTACGTCGGGAAGGCGACCACGACGGCTGAGTCCGCCGCCTCCGAGCTGCGGGCCCTGCGCCTGGCGGCTCTCGCGGGCGCCCACAGCCGCGCCTTTGGCCCCTATCTGGCCGTCGTCGCCTCCGACACCGAGGACGCACTCTCCGGTCTCGAGGGCACCTTCGCCTCCATCCAGCCCCCGGGCAAGGCCGACGACGAGGTGCGCGACCAGCTCGAGCCGCTCTTGTCCGCCGCCGTGGGCCACGCCGCCAACGTCCGCATCGCCGTGCGCCGGGGCCAGCTGTCGACGCTGGAGGAGGTATCCCGGGACCTCCACAACGACGCCCGGGAGCTCGACCTGTTCATCGCCGGGCAGAGCCGGTGAAAAAACTCCTCGAGATCACTCTCGGCATCCTCACGGCCATCGGCGGCTTCGTGGACATCGGCGACATGGTGGCCAACGCCGCCACCGGCGCCCGGTTCCGCATGGGACTGGCCTGGGTGGTGGTGCTGGGCGTCATCGGGATCGTGGTCTACGCCGAGATGGCCGGCCGGGTGGCGGTCATGTCCCGCCGGCCGGTGTTCGAGCTGGTGCGCGAACGGCTCGGGCCCGGCTTCGGGCTCGCCAACCTGGCCGCCTCCTTCTTCATCAACTTCCTCACGCTCACGGCTGAGATCGCAGGCGTGGCCATCGCGCTCTCGCTCGTCTCCAGCATCAACTACCTCCTCCTGCTGCCAGCAACGGGTTTCCTCATCTGGGTGGTGGTGTGGCGCGTCCCCTTCCCCACCATGGAGAAGGTCTTCGGGCTGCTCGGCCTCGCCCTCCTGGTGTTCCTGGTGGCGGTGGTCCGCATCGGCCCCGACTGGAACGGCCTGGCCCGCAGCGCCCTGCACCCGACCATCGAGGGCGGGGAGACCCCCTTCACCTACGCCTACTACGGCATCGCCCTCCTGGGCGCGGCCATGACCCCCTACGAGGTCTTCTTCTTCTCCTCGGGGGCAGTGGAGGAGAAGTGGGACCGGACGTACCTCAACGTCAACCGGGCCAACGTGTTCATCGGATTCCCGCTCGGCGGCTTGCTCTCCCTCGGGATCATGACGTCGGCCACGCTCATCTTCGCCCCCAGCGGCATCGAGGTCGAAACCCTGCCCCAGGTGGCCCTGCCCGTGGCGCTGGCGGTGGGCAAGATCGGTCTTGCCGTCGTGCTCCTCGGCATCTTCGCCGCCACCTTCGGGGCGGCGCTGGAGACGGCGCTCTCCGCCGGCTACACCATCGCCCAGTACCTGGGCTGGCAGTGGGGGAAGTACGTGCGTCCCCGGGAGGCGTCCCGCTTCCACGTGGTGGTCCTTCTCAGCGTGGCCGCCAGCGTCCTCTTCGCCGCCAGCGGCGCCGACCCCGTCAAAGTCACCGAGTACTCCATCGTCCTGTCGGCGGCGGCCCTGCCCCTCACCTACTTCCCCATCCTCGTGGTGGCCAACGACCCCGATTACATGGGCGACAAGGTCAACGGCCGGCTGCTCAACGCCGTGGCCTTCGCCTATCTGCTCATCCTGGTGTTGGCGGCCGTGGCCACCATCCCGCTCATGATCATCACCAAGGCGGGAGCGTGATGGCCGCGGGCCGGCGCCGCTACCTCGGTCTCCACTTCCTCGACCGCCAGCTGGTGGACCGCGACGGGCGCCTGGCGGGCAAGGTCGACGATCTCGAGCTCTCCTTGAACGAGACCGGAGACTCTCTCTACGTCACGGCCATCCTCACCGGGCCCGGCTACCTCGCCCCCCGGCTGGGAGCGGAACGCTACGGGCGCTGGGCGCGGGGGCGGTGGGAGTGCCTGAGCGGCACCGGCACGTCGGGTCGGATCCCCTTCAGCCGGGTCGTCGATGTGGGCAACCACGTGGACCTGGCCGCCGACCGCACCGAGATCGCCACCTACGCCACCGAGCGCTGGTTCCTCGACCACTTCATCGACCGCATCCCGGGGTGGACGCATGCGCCTGAGTGAGCTGCTCCACAGCCGGGTCACGGATGCCGCCGGCCTGGACCTGGGAACGGTGGAGGACGTCCTCGTCGTCCAGGACCGCCTCCTCGTCGAGGGCGTCGACGCCGCATTCCGGGTCGAGGGCCTGGTGGTGGGCAAGGGGACGCTCGGGATCCGCCTCGGTTTCGAACGGGCTCAGGTCAGGGGCCCATGGCCCCTCAAGGTCCTCTTCCACCGGCTGGAGCGCCGAGCCCACTACGTGGCCTGGGACGAGGTCGAATCCGTGGACGGCCACACCGTGCGCCTGAGCGTGGGACGGGACGAGCTGGGACGGCCACCTGTGGTGTGAGGCGCCCCGCCGGGGTCGGGGCAAAGGCAGACAGCACAGTTCCGCTGTGCGGTCCTCTGTTGGCCGGTTTGTCCCGCTCCAAGTGGGAACTGTGCACTCGGGACCACCGCGGCGGTGGTTCCCAGCGCACAGTTTCGTCTGCCCGTCCCCGTTCTCCGCTTTGGACCCACGGCCGGCGGGCGGCGGCTCCCCACCCCCCCTTCATTGCCCGTGGTTGTCCCCGGTTGCGGGGCCTGAACCGGCTCCCCCGCCTCAGCGGCCGGCGATCTGGCGGGCTTCGACCTCGAGGGGGATCGCCCGGTAGGCGTCGTCGTGGGACAGGCCGTCGAAACGGCCGCGGGCGTAGGCCGACAGGTAGCGCCACAGGAAGCGGGGCACGCCCAGCTCCTCCCACTGGCGGACGTGGACCATCTCGTGGTCGAGCAGGCCCTCGTCGCCGACGTACTCCCGGCGCAGGAGGATGGTGTGGCCGAGCGTCATGCCGGCCACGCGGGCGGGGAGCCAGCGGACGGGAACGACCCGCGCCCGCCGTTCCCGCCGGACCATGGTTAGCCCACCAGGTTGATGAGGTTGGGTGGGACGCAGATGATCCGCCGCGGCTCGCGGCCCCCGAGGTGCTCGGCCACCTTGGCCGAACCCCGCGCCAGCTCGGTCATCTCCGCCTCGGTGATGTCGGTGGCGACCTCGACCCGGTCCCGCACCTTGCCGTTGACCTGGATGACCATGGTCACGGTCTCGGCCCGGGCCAGGGCGGGATCGAAGCTGGGCCAGGGCTGGTCGTGGATGTGGGCCCCTTCGCCGTGACGGCGTTCCCACAGCTCGGCCACGAGGTGAGGCGCCATGGGCGCCAGCACCAGCAGCAGGGCGCCGAGGGCCTCGTCCAGCGTCTCCCGCCGGGGGCCGTCGTCGGCCTGGACGTAGTGGTAGAGCTCGTTGGTGTACTCCATGCAGGCGGCCACGGCGGTGTTGTAGGCCCAGCGCTCGAAGTCGTCGGTGGCCTTGGCCACCAGGGCGTGGCGGGCCCGGGTGATCCTCCGGTCGGCGTCGGTCTCGTCCCGGTCCACGGGTTCGGCACCGGCTTCGCCCGTGGCCAGGCGCCACACCCGGCCGAGGTAGCGCGACGCACCCTCGACGCCATGGTCGGACCAGTCGGCGTCGTCGCCCGGGGGGCCCACGAAGAGCTGGAACAGGCGCAGGGCGTCGGCGCCGTGGCTCTCGAAGAACTCGGCGGGCGAGACGACGTTGCCCTTCGACTTGGACATCTTGGTGCCGCCCAGGCGGATCATCCCCTGGGAGAACAGGCGCTGGAACGGTTCCCGCAGATCCGAGGGCAGCAGGCCGATGTCGGAGAGGGCCTTGGTGAAGAAGCGGGCGTAGAGCAGGTGGAGGATGGCGTGCTCGATGCCCCCGATGTACTGGTCGACCGGCATCCAGTGGCTGACCTTGGCCACGTGGAAAGGGGCGTCCTTGTTGCCGGCGTCGGCGAAGCGCAGGAAGTACCAGGACGAGTCGACGAAGGTGTCCATGGTGTCGGTCTCGCGCGTCGCCGGCCCGCCGCACTCCGGGCAGGTGGCGGCCAGGAACCCAGGGTGGTGCTTGAGGGGCGACTCCCCGGTGGGCAGGAACTCCACGTCGTCGGGCAGCAGGACGGGCAGCTCCGACTCGGGGACCGGACGGGCGCCGTGCGTTTCGCAGTAGACGATGGGGATGGGACAACCCCAGTAGCGCTGGCGGGAGATGAGCCAGTCCCGCAGCCGGAAATTGACCTTGGGCTCCCCCAGGCCGCGCTCGACCAGCCAGGCGGTACCCACCGCCTTGGCCTCGTCGACGGTCAGCCCATCCAAGAACCCGCTGTTCATCTTCTGCCCCGGGCCGGTGTAGACGGGCGGGTCCTTCCAGCCCTCGGGGCGCACGGTGGTCTTGATGATGGGCAGCTCCTGGACCACGGCGAAGTCGAAGTCGCGCTGGTCCTCCCCGGGCACGGCCATGACCGCCCCGGTGCCGTAGGTGCCCAGCACGTAGTCGGCCAGGTACAGCGGGACCTTGGCCCCGTTGAAGGGGTTGACGCCGTAGGCCCCGGTGAACACCCCGCGCGCCTCCAGCGGCCCCTCCGCCGAGAGCCGGTCGACCTCCGACGCGTTGCGGACCCGCTCCACGAACTCGGCCACCTCCCGCTCCTGGGCCGTCCCCCGGGCCAGTTCCGCCACCCGGGGATGCTCGGGAGCGAGGACCACGTAGGTCATCCCGAAGACCGTGTCGATGCGGGTGGTGAACACCCGGATGGGCCCATCCGATCCATTGACGGCGATGTCGAACTCGACGCCCTCGGAGCGCCCGATCCAGTTGCGCTGCATGACCTTGACGCGCTCGGGCCACTCGACCGTCTCCAGATCGTCGAGGAGCTGTTGGGCGTAGCGGGTGATGCGGAAGAACCACTGCTCCAGGTCGCGCTTGACCACGACCGTGCCGCAGCGATCGCACACTCCGCCCTCCGCCTGCTCGTTGGCCAGCACCGTCTGGCACGACGGGCACCAGTTGACCGGGGCCATGGCCTTGTGGGCCAGGCCCGCCTCGTGCAGCTGGAGGAACAGCCACTGGGTCCAGCGGTAGTAGTCGGGCTCGCAGCACGACAGCTCCCGCCGCCAGTCGTAGGCCGAACCCAGACGCTGGATCTGGGCTTTCATGGTGGCGATGCGGCGCCGGGTGATGATCCCGGGGTGGATGCCGTCGGCGATGGCCGCGTTCTCGGCCGGCAGCCCGAAGGAGTCCCAGCCCATGGGCGAGAGGACGGCAAAGCCCTGCATCGTCTTGTAGCGGCACAGGGCGTCGCCCAGCGTGTAGTTGCGGACGTGCCCCATGTGGATCGGCCCCGAGGGGTACGGGTACATGCACAGGTCATAGAACTTGGGCCGGGAGTCGTCCTCGTCGACCTCATAGGTGCCCTGCTTGGCCCAGTGGTCCTGCCACTTGGCCTCGATGGCCTGGACGTCGTAGCCCTCACTCAACGCCGTACCCCTCACTCATGGGCCAAGGAGTGTACCGGCGGGCGGCGAGGCGGCCCGGCGGGATTCCGCCGCTGCTAACCTGATTGAGCTTTCCGGGGCCATAGCTCAGTTGGCAGAGCGCTTGCATGGCATGCAAGAGGTCGGGGGTTCAAATCCCCCTGGCTCCACCGAAAAGCCCTTTCGTTCGAGCCGCTCGAACATGCGCGCTTTCATCCCAAGGCCAAGCCCTCTTTCGCACGGTCGATGGCACAACGGCCAGTCACTCCTCCCCCTTGACCCCCGGCTCAGAGGGACTGATCAGGTGGCAGACACGGGCCGGGTCGCAGTCGGCGGGGTCGAGGCCCTCGGCTCGCTCCACCAGACGGCGCAGTTCGCCTCGGAGTGAGCGCAGCTCGGCGATGCGCCGATCGAGTTCGGCGGATCGGGATCGGAGCAGGTCGAGGACATACCCGCAGGGGGTTTCGCCGCCGTTTCGAAGGGCCATGATGCTGCGGATCTCGCCGAGGGACAGTCCGACCGCCTGCGCGGCGCGGATGAAGGCCATGTGATCGACGGTGACGTCGTCGTAGTCCCGATAGCCAGAGGTGGAACGTCGGGGGGCGGTGACCAACCCGATGGCTTCGTAGTAACGGATGGTCTTGGTCGAGATGCCCGAACGCGACGCCAGCTCTCCGATCCGCATTTCCTCTTGACCTTCCAGTGTGCTGGAAGCTTTACCGTAGCGCCATGGAGATCGATCTGCTCTACGTGCAGGACTGTCCGAACCGCAGCCTGGCCCGGAGCCGGGTCGAACATGCCCTGGCTCAGACCGGGGTGGCCGCGCTGGTCCGTGAGCGGGAGGTCCGAAACCGCGAGGAGGCTGCCCAGCTGGGGATGCGCGGCTCACCGACCATCCTGATCGACGGTGCGGACCCGTTTGCCGACGATGCCACCCCGGCCACGTTTTCCTGTCGGCTCTACCGGGACAAAGCAGTGGTCAGCGGCGCCCCGACCGTGGAGCAGCTCATCTCGGTCCTCGGACGGTGAGATCATCGTGACGACGCCCGACGGCGGGCTGCTCGGCGTCCCACGCAGTCCTGAGGAGAAACCGTGACCAAGCCGGCGCTCGACCTGTTCGACGACGAAAGCCTGGCTGAGCCGGTGTCGGAAGCCCTCCGACGACTCGTCATCGACGGTTTTCACGCTCTCTGGCGAGAGCAGACGCTGACGGTGGCGGAACTCGCGGCGGGTGATCCCACGGCCGTGGCGGCGGCGGTCGACCATCTCCGGGCAAGCGGCCGGATCGAGTCCTCGGACGACGGCCGGCTTGTCGCCGTGCACGGCGTGGCCCGCCGGGCGACGCCCCATCGGATCGAACACGACGACGGCGCGGTGAACACCTGGTGCGCCCTCGACGCCGTTGGCATCCCGGCGGCGATGGGAATCGACGCCCAAGCGGTGACGCAGTGCCCCACCTGCGGGCAACCGCTCACGGTCACTCTTGCGCGTGGTGAACCCCGGCCCCTCCCAGGGGCCGTGCTGTGGTACCCCGAGGATCGATGTGCCCATCTCGTCGACGACTTCTGCTCCGGTGCCAACCTGTTCTGCTTCGGTCGATCACCTCGAACGGTGGCTCGGCGCCAACCCGACGGCTGGTCGGGCCATGACCATCGGAGAGGCGGCGGAGCTTGGTCGGGAGACGTGGCGGGAGGCCTCCGAGCAGGAGGCTTCCGATGGCACGGGTTCCGACGCTCGCTCCGCTCCTTCACCGCCACCAACGTGACCGCCGAGCCTGGCGCTCCTCCTCGTCGCCGGTCGGTGGCCGTCGGCGTCGCGGCGGTGCTCGGGTGCTGTGTCGCTCACGCCCTGATCGTCGGCGGCGTTGCCGCCTCCTCGATGGCGCTACTCGGTCTTCCGGCCGTTTTGGTGGTGGCCGGTCTCGTCGGTCTGCGATACCTGCGGCCTCGGAGATGACGATCGACGGCGTGCCCGTCTCCCTCGCCCTTGTCTCCGGCGGGCTGGCGACCCTGAATCCCTGTGGGTTCCCATTGCTGCCTGCCTTCCTCTCCTTCTACGTCGGGGCTGACCAGGCCTCACTTCCCCGGGCGCCATCCCGGGTGGGGCAAGGTCTCGTCGTCGGCCTGTTGGTCACCGCAGGGTTCCTCGGCCTGTTCACCCTCGTCGGCCTCCCCATTTCGCTGGGCGCCACGGCCCTGGCCCGGAGCCTGCCCTGGGCGGGCATCGGCCTCGGCGCCGTCCTCATGGCCGTCGGGGTCCTCGCCCTGGCCGGGAGACCGGTCCGCCTCCAGGCCGCACGGCCGTTGTCTGTGGGCCGGGAGCGGCGGGCGAGGACAATCCTCCTCTTCGGGGTCAGCTACGGGCTCGCCTCCCTGGGCTGCACCCTGCCCCTGTTCCTCACCCTCGTCGGGTCCTCAGCTGGCACCGGGACGACCGTCGCCTCGCTCGTGGCCTTCGCCGCCTACGGCTTGGGCATGGCCGTGGTCCTCATGGCCCTCGCCGTCGCCGCCGCCCTCGCCCATTACGGCCTGGCTCGCTGGTTGCGGCGGCTCCTGCCCTACCTGCCGCGGATCACCGGCGGCCTCCTCGTCATGGCCGGCGGCTACCTGGCCTATTACTGGTGGCGGATCCGGTTCGGTCCCAAAGCCAGTCTGTCATCAGATCCCATCGTCGGACCGGTGGTCCGCTACACCTCCAGGCTGACCGCCGCTGCCGAGGGGAGTGGCTGGCGGCTCCTCATGCTCGCGGCGCTCGTCGTGGCGGTCAGCGCCGCCGTGACCTGGCGACAATGGCGACGGCGGACGGAGCGAATGATCTCAACATCTTGGCCAGGAGGACCCGATGCCAGCTGATCCCGGGCTTGACGAACCCGTCCGGGGGCCGCGTCACGGTCCCAGCCGGTTCGCGGCCCTGCTCCTGGCCGTGCTGGCTGGCCTGAGTGGTTGCAGCTCAAGCTCGCCAGGCGCAGATCGGGGCGGGTCCGCTTCGGCGATGCCTCAGGACGGGCGGGCTGGACTGCGCACCCCCGGAGCGGCCGCGGTTCTCTCGAACCTTACGGAACTGGACAAGCTGGGCGAGCTGTTCGACGCCCACCAGGACGTGCCGCGGCTCATCCTCCTCTTGTCACCCACCTGAGGGGAGTGCCTGACGGGGGCCAGTTGGGTCCACCAGGAACTCCTTCGCAAACACCCGGACGCGCCGCTTCACGTCTATGCCATCTGGGAGCCGATGCTCGCCACCGACAGCCGCTCCGCGTGGGACGACCACCTGCTCAATGACCCCCGGGTCACCCACCTCTGGGACGAGGACAAGGTAAGCGGCGAGTTCTTCGCCACCGCGTACGAGCATCGGTCCAACTGGACGCAGTGGGACGCCTACTACCTCTACAGCGGAGGCACCACCTGGATGGGTGCTCCGGAGAACCTTCTCGGCTCGGGACGGACCGTCGTCGGCCACAGCGACGAGCTGAAAGACGAGATCACCCCCTTGCTTCGGTGACCGGCCAGCGCTGCACCCCCGTCCTGGCGGGACACCCTGCGGTTCTCACGACGCGGCTGCCCGTCAGGCGACCGTCGGCAGCAGCGCGGGATGGATCGTCACGGCGATGCCGTAGACGACCAGGACACCCGCGGCGAGGGTGCCGGCGGACCGACCCAGTGGCAGCACTTTCTCCGCGAACACAAGGGTGGCGACGGCGGTCATGGCGGCGACGTTCATGACACCGAGTGGGATCAACATCAGGAAGAGCAGCCAGCAGCAGCCCATGCAATAGAGGCCGTGCGCGAGGCCCATGCGCACCGCGCCACTGCGCCCTTCCCGCCACCGCGTCATCACGAACGACAACGGGCTCCGGCACTGTCGCAGACACACGTCCTTCAGCGGCGTCAGCTGGTAGACACCGGCTAGGACGAGCAACGCGCCGCCGGCCCGACCCCAGTTCATGGCGATCCATTCCGACCGCGACGCCCCCGCCTCCACCCCTGCGCTGACGAGATAGGCCAGCGCACCGAACCCGAACCACAGCACGATGTAGGAGGCGGTGAAGAGCGCGATCGACGGCGGGTCGCTGCGTCGCATCCGTCCATACATCAGGACCATCGGCGCGGCCGCCGGGAACATCATCGCCACCATCATCGCCACCCACATGGCGAGGAACAGCGGCCACGACCCCCCCATGGTGAGGTCGGGGCCCATGCCCTGGCCCATCGTCATCTCGTCACGGGCCTGGCTCAGAAACACGATCCAGCCAGCCCCGGCGAGGGCGAGCAGCGCGATGAGAATGAAATTGCGCTGGCGCGCGACCGCAGGGGGCAGGGCCGGCGGGGCGGTGGTCAGGCCGCCGTCCACACCGCGTTCGCGGTTCCGCCCTGACCGAGGCTCTCCCAGGAGCGCAGGTCGGGATCCGAGAACGACGTGCCCTGCGCGAAGGCGAGGTTCTCGGAGGCGATGGCGAAGGCGCTCATGACCGGCGCCCCCGAGATCTGCGCCGGGGTACCGTCCTCGGCCGTGATCGGCTGCAGCACGACCTGACCGATGCCGTCGACTGTCACCCCTGGCGAGGTCCCGTTGGTGAACTCGATGCCAGCGACGGTCGAGGGCAGCCACTCCTTGATGGCCTCACGCATGCCGCCCCACAGGCCCCCCTTCTCGCCGTGGAAAATGGCGTCGAGCTCGGCGCGCTGCGCTCCCGACACGGACGGGTCGATGTAGAGCTTCGCCTTATCGATGCCGCTCAGGAAGTCACCGGGAAGCTCGAAGTGCAGTACCAGCTTCGCCCCGGACAGGTCGACGCCGTCGGAGTCGCCCTCGGTGACCTGGATGCCGAACACCCCGGAGCACCAGCCTTGGTCGGGCTTGGCCGGGCCCAAGACACACGGGCACATGGCCGCGCAGCTGCACGATTCGATTATGTCGACCTTCAAGGTCCACGCCATCACAGGCCCCCTTTCGCCCGGGAACGCGGGCGGGAGCATACAACGCTTGGGCACACCGGCGTTGCCGTTCTCCGCCCTCACGGTGTGCGCCGAGCAAACTCTTCGGGCGGCGGGCGCGCGGTCCCGATTCGTGGCGGAACGGTGTCGCCCAATCGCCGGCCCTCCCCCAGTTGGGGAGGTTATGACCGGCGGGCCGTCTCGATGATGTGGCAGAAGTCGGCATCGTCCCGAAGCGGACGTCGCCGGGCCCGCTGGGCCAGTCCGATCAGGTCGTTCCGCATCAGCTCCAGCGCTGCGATGCGTTCCGTCAGCTCGGCGGATCGCTGCTCCAGCAGCGCGATGACGTGAGGGCATGGAGTCTCGCCCTGCTCTTTGAGGGCGAGCACTTCGCGAATCTCTCCCAGGCTGAGCCCGATGCTCTGCGCGGCCCGGATGAACGTGAGCCGGGCGATGGCGGCGTCCGTGTAATCGCGGTAGCCGGCAGAGGTCCGATCCGGTTCGCGGAGCAATCCGATGTCTTCGTAGTACCGGATCGTGGTTGGGCTCACGCCTGAGCGGTCGGCGACTTCACCAATGCGCACTTCTTCCTCCTCCCGCTGGGAGAAGCGGAACCTCGGTCCCGGGAACCGAGGCCAGCTCCGAGCGGCTACGGGGAGAGCCGTCGGCCGATCCCCGCGGCCTGGAGCTGCTCGCGGACGACCCCACTGTCAGCGCAGCACGCGGCGACGTTCCCGTCCACCACAACCGTGGGGACACGCTTGATCCCGTACTGCCGGGCCTTCTCGATGCCGGACTCCCGCAGGTCGTGCACCGTGACCTCGCAGTCCGGGCACGCCAGCTCCCACGCGAGCTCGACGGCCGGCTCGCACACGGGGCATCCTGCGGTGAAGACCTCAACCTGACGCTTCGCCATGTCGATTCACCTCCTCTCGAACCGCAAGGTACAGCTTCAAGTCAACTCGAAGGTCAAGACCCGATCCGCAGGTTTCTGGCCGCTGGCTCGGGAGCCCGACACCGAGGTCAGGGCCGGCGGCCCGCCGCTACACTCTCTTCTCGATGAGACGGGTCGTCGTCGCCGCGCTGGTGGTCGTCGTATTGGTGACCGGCCTTCCCATCCTCATGGGGATGCATGGCATGGCCTTCTGTCCCGAGTGTGCGCCCGGTCTCCTCGGGCCCATGACATGCCTGGCGGCCCTGGCCGCCGCCGGCTTCGCGCTCCCGCTGTTGCTTTCCCGGCGAGCGGGCCCCACCCGGTACCGCACCCTGCGGTCTCTGCTCCTCGCGCATCTCCTCGAGCGACCACCTCAGCTGGTCACCGTCTGATCGGAGCGCGCCCTGAGGGCGTGCGCTCCGCCTGACCCGCTGCTTCCCGGCGTCGTTGCCGCGCCGTTCTTCGAGGAGGTCGTTCGTTGATGCCGTCGTCTTCTCCTCGCCCCTTCACTCCCGTTCAGGGAATGAGGCCATGAGCCTCTGGGCGGTCTTCGTCACCGGCCTGCTCGCCGGCGGCGCGTCGTGCGCCGCTGCCCAAGGCGGGCTGCTGGCCGGCGCCGTCGCCCGCCGCCGGCAGTCCCAGCCCGTCGCCGTGCCCCATCAACCGGCCCAGCCGCCCGACGCCGGGTCCAACGGTGACGTCGTTCCCGTGGCCGGGTTCCTGGCCGGCAAGCTCGTCTCCCACGTCGCCCTGGGCGCCGCTCTGGGTGCTCTCGGCAGTGCCGTGCAGCTGAGCTTCCGGTCCCGGGCGGGCCTGCAGATCCTCGCCGGGGTAGTCATGCTGCTCTTAGCCGCCGACCTGCTCGGAGTGCGTGCCGTCCGTCGGGTCGTCCCCCGACCCCCTGCAGCCTGGGGGCGACTGGTCCGCCGCAGCGGCCGGTGGGGCGGCGCCCTCGGCCCGGCGGTGATGGGAGCGGCCACCGTGCTCATCCCCTGTGGGGTGACGCTGAGCATGGAGTTCCTGGCCGTGGCCTCGGGTTCGCCGCTCTCGGGAGCAGCCGTCATGGCCGCCTTCGTCGTCGGCACCAGTCCCCTCTTCGCCGCCATCGGTTACGCCGCTCGACGCTCCACCGCCGGACTGCGGTCCCGCCTGAGCCTCCTGGCTGGCGTCGCCGTATTGGTGGCGGCGCTCATCTCCATCAACGCCGGTCTGGTCCTCTCCGACTCCTCGTTCACCCTGTCGGGGGCATGGCGGTCCCTCTCCGGTGGGGGGGACAGCACCCCGGCGGCGCCCGTGCGTCCCGGCGACGACGGGACCCAACGGATCGTCATCACGGCGCGCTCCACTGGCTATTTCCCTTCCCGGGTGGTGGTGCGCGCCGGGGTCCCCACCCGTCTCATCTTGCGCAGCGACGGCAGCGCCGGGTGCACGAGGGCCTTCGTGTTCCCTTCGCTGAGCGTGGAGGAATACCTGGACGCAAGCGACACCACGGTGGATCTCGGTCCGCTGACGCCGGGCACGCACCGCTTCACCTGTGGCATGGGGATGTACAGCGGCGTCATCGAGGCAATGGTGTGACCGCCGGGTTCGGTGCCAGCCGAGCGTCCGAGGCCCGTGGGGCGCAGATCGTCGTGTCCGTGGCCGGCATGCACTGCGCCAGCTGCGGGCTGCTCATCGACGATGTCATCGAGGACCTGCCCGGCGTGGCCCGCTCGGCGACCGACGTCACCGCTGGCCGGACGATGGTCACGCTCGCCGAAGGGGCGGTGGTCGAGCCATGGGTGGTGGCCGAGGCCATCGCCGAGCTTGGTTACACCGCCCGTCCCGTCGCCTGATGGGCCGTGGGCAACCTTTGCAAGAAGAAAGAAGAGGAGCGCATCTCATGAGGTGCTGGA
>JBIOYN010000258.1:0-12364 GCA_044870155.1 Acidimicrobiia bacterium
AGGTGCCCCCCCACCTGCGAATCGTGTGCAGCGCCGCCGTCCTGGCGGTGGCCGCCGTCCCCGCCGCCCGCGCCGAGGAACGCCCGGCGTGCTTCGGGGAGCCGGCCACCATCATCGGCACCGGCGCCGCCGACGTCCTGTTCCTCACCCCCGGCCACGACGTGGTGGTGGCCGGGGCCGGGGACGACAAGATCTACGACCCCACCTTCGAAGACGACGAGGGCTCGGAGAGCAGCCCGTTCCCGGGGCCGGCGCTCACCGGTGACGACGTGGTGTGCGCCGGGGAGGGGAACGACTCGATCGAGCGGGCGCTGCGGGTCGATGCCGGGCCCGGCGACGACTGGGTGCGCGACGGCCACACGGTCGATCTCGGCCCCGGAGACGACCACCTGTACAACCTCGAGTGCCAACCCAGCCGGGTGTGGGGCGGCGACGGCGACGACACCATCAACCCGGGGTTCTCCAGCTGGGAGGAGGGCAGCTACGAGGGTGATCCCGTCGACGAGCTGGACGAGGACTGCCCCGAGGACGACGACATGGTCGACGCCGGCCCCGGCGCCGACAAGATCTACGGCGGCGACGGCGCCGACCTGCTCTCAGGCGGTGAGGGCGACGACTCCATCGAGGGCTGGCTGGGCGCCGACCACTGCTCGAGCGGCGGGGGACACGACGAGATGCGCCACTGCGACCCCTGAAGTGTCGCCGGGTCAGTCCTCCTCGTCGGCGGGGACCGGCTCGCTCTCGAAGAGGCCCAGCATGTTGCCCTCCGGGTCCTGGACCACGGCCGACCAGCCCACGCCCCCGATCTGGGTCTTGGGCTGGATCACCGTGGCGCCGGCCCGCTCCGCCTGGGCCAGGGTCTCCACCAGGTCGGGGACGGCCACGTACACGAGGACCCCGAGATCGGGCGTGCGCCGCTGGTAGAGGGCGCCGTCGATCCCCAGCCCTTCGCTCCCGGTGGTGGCCAGCTGATAGGTGGGCATGTCGCCCCACCCCTGGATCTGCCAGCCGAAGACCTCTTCGTAGAACTTCCGGGCCCGGCCGGCTTCGTCGTAGGGCAACTCGAAGTGCACGATCCTCGCCATGTCGGGAAGGCTACGCCCTCAGCCCGGCTGGGGACCCTGGATGATGTTGTAGACGGGGAAGGTCTGCGGCAAAGAGGCGAAGAAGCCGGTGGCCCGGGCGGCGGGGAGCAGGTCCTCGGCCAGGAACTTCTCGAAGTGCTCGGCGGATTCCCACACGTCGACCACCATCCAGCCCTCTTCGCTGGGGCCGCACACGTGGTAGATCCGCCCGGCGGGATTGTCCGGCCCCAGCCGTTCCATCACCGCGTCGTACTCCTCGTGACCGGCGCCGGGGACCTCGAAGATGATCGTGACCGCCATCGCCCCACCTCCTGCCCACCCGTCAAGAGGTTACGCCCGTCCCCCTGGCTCTGGGGGGCATGTTCGGTCAGGACAGGACCGAAGCCGCTCCCACGTACTCGCCCCGGATGACGATGCGCTGCTTGGCACTGCCGGGTGGGTGGCAGGCGAACAGGGTCATGGTGGCGTCGGGGGTGGGGGTGACGATCCACGTGTCTTTGGCGTTGACGATCTCCGTCTTGGTCACCTTGTAGTGGAACTCGCCGTCGGCGGTCTTGAAGATGACCTCGTCGCCGGGGACGAGCTGATCGACGTTGCGGAACGGGTGGGAGTGCGTCACCCGGTGGCCGGCGAACACGGTATTGCCGAGCTGGCCGGGCAAGGCGCTCCCGGGCCAGTGGCCGGGCCCGTGGTCCACCACGGTGAGGCTGACACCCTCGTAGATGGGGTGCACGAGGCCGATCCTGGGGATCTGGATCTCGCCCACCTTGACCAGCGGCTCCGGGGCCCGCTCCGCCGGCGGGGGCGTGGGGATGGTCTTGGGCGCCGGGGCGGGGTCGGGGGGAAGGGTGGTGGAGGTGGTCGGCGCCGGGTCCTCCACGAACGACTTGAACACCTTGGGCGCCGGAGCCGCCGGGCCGACGTCGGAGCCGGCGCCGAGCATGGCCCACGCCGAGCCCGCGGTCATGGCCACGCCCAAGACGATGGCGATCAGCGGCAGGGGCGACAGGCGCATGCGCGCCGGCGCCGGGGCCTCGACGTGAGCATTTTCGGGACCGGGCTCGCTGCGCTGGTCCCCCGGGGGCGGGGAGAGAGCCACGGCGGAAAGGTTCGCCCTCAAACGGCGCCGACCCTTTCCCCGCAACGGAATCGTCACGACGCAGCGCGGAGCCGGTCCTCCTCGAGCAGCGTTCCGACCGTTGTGTGCTCGAATGCCCGGATGGAGCGCATGACGGTGTCGACGGCGCCCACGGGGTCGACGCCGATGGCCGTCTCCGCCGCCAGCACCAGGCCGTGCACCCCGTCGAGGAGGGTGTTGGCGATGTCGTTCATCTCGGCGATGGTGGGCTGGCGGTTCACCACCATGGACTCGAGCAGGTTGGTGGCCACGTACACCGGGCGGTTCCAGCGGTTGGCCTGGCGCACGATCGCCTTCTGGTAGAAGGGCACGTACTCGACGGGTACCTCGCGGGACAGGTCCCCCCGGTCGATGAGCACGGCGTCGGAGGCGTCGATGATCTCGTCCCGGTTGCGCACCCCGGCCCGGCTCTCGATCTTGGAGATGATGGTGGAGCCCTCGGGCACCAGGGCCCGCATGAGCTCGACGTCGCCGGCGGAGCTGGCGAAGGACAGGCAGTAGTGGCGGACGCCGGCGGCGGCGCCGATCTCGATGGCCCGCACGTCGGAGTCGGTCACCGGCGCCAGGCCGGGCTGCGGATCGATGTTGACCGCCTTGTTGGAGCGGACCTTGCCCGGCTCGAGCACAGTGGCGATGACCCGGCCGTCGCCGACCTCGGCCACCTGGAGCAGGGCGCCGTCGAAGTCGACACGCACCGAGTCTCCGGGCCGCAGCCCCACGAACACGGAACCGGGCCAGAGCGAGAACCGCTCCCGGGTACCGGTGACGGTCTCCGCCACCAGTTCCACCCGGTCGCCGCGCTCGACGGCCACGCCGTCCTCCATGAGGCCGCAGCGCACCTGGGCGCCCTGGGTGTCGAGGGAGATCGGGATGTTGGAGTAGCGCCGCACCAGCTCGATGGTGGGCAGCACGCGCTCGGTCGGGGTGTGGGACAGGTTGATGCGGAAGAGGTCGACCCCCCGCTGGTCCAGGCCCTTGATGACGTCGGCTCGGAGCGAGGCGGGACCCAACGTGCACAGGATCTTGATCTTCATGTCCCCAGCGTCCTTTGGCAGAGATGAACGGCTGGTGAACTCGTTCGGCAACGGGACGGTGAACTCCTGCCGGGCACATCGTTCACCTGCTGTTCACCTTGTGGGGGTTGCTACCTGGCCCGGGTGAGGAGCTCCTCGTAGACCCCGGCGTCGAAGGCGTCGATGACGGGGAAGCCGCCGGGCTTGGGTCCCACCCAGTGCATGGTCACGCCCGGGTTGTGGACGTCGGTGCCGTCGGGCAGGAACAGGTGGGGGCTGCCCTGGATGTTCTGCTCCGGCACGGCCCGCCACTGGTCGATGACGGCCTGCCGGCCCCGGCCGTCGTCGAGGGCGGCCTCCAGGGCGACGGCGTCGACCTCGGGCACCTTGGCCGCCACCTCGAGGACGACGTGGCGCATGCCCACGTGGCGGGACTCGGCGAAGATCGCCCGGCGCAGCGCCAGGTCGAGCCGGTCGCTGGCGGCCAGGGACTGCTCCTTGGCCGCCTGGACCGCCTCCAGGGCGAGGAGGACCGTCGCCGGGTAGGCGGCGGGGTTCCCGGTGAAGACCGAGAAGCCGAAGTCCACGGCGATGGCGCCCACCACGGGCACCTCGGCGTCGACGATGGCGCGGGGCGTCGGCCGGGAGTTGAGGAGCTCGAGGGGAAAGGCCCGGTGGTCGAGGGTCACGGCCCCCTGGAGGCCCAGGCGGGCCCGAGCGGCGTGGAGATGGTGCACGGCGGCCGTGGCCCACGGGCAGGCGATGTCGGACCACACCACGATCGTCCCTGCGCTGACGGGGGCACCCTGGGCCCCGGGCTCTGCGGTCGTCATCACCATGCGCTCCTCGTCCCGGCGGCGCCGCCCCTATCTTTCATGGTTATGGACACCCCTACCCGACTCGTGCTCATCCGCCACGGGGAGAGCCGCTCCACCGTCGACCAGGTGGTCGGCGGCCACCAGGGCTGCACCGGCCTCTCCGACCGGGGCCGGCAGCAGGCCGAGGCGCTGCGGGCCCGGCTGGAGTCCACGGGCGAGCTGGCGGAGACCACGGCGCTGCTCACCAGCATCCTGCCCCGGGCCATCGAGACGGCCGAGATCATCGCCCCGGCCCTGGGGGGCCTGATGGCCAAGCAGGACTGCGACCTGTGCGAGATCCACCCCGGCGAGGCCGACGGCCTTCCCTGGGAGGAGTTCCGCACCCGCTACGTGCCTCCCGACACCCCTCGCAACCCCTACCGGGCCTGGTCCCCGGGGGGCGAGAGCTGGGCCGCGTTCTCGGCCCGGGTGGGGATGGCGTTGGGCGACGTGATCGCCCGCCACGCCGGCGAGACCGTGGTGGTGGTGTGCCACGGCGGCGTGATCGAGGGCTCCTTCGGCGCCTTCGGCAACCAGCCCCTGCGGCGCCCCTTCGACCTCTCCATCGAGAACACCTCGATCACCGAATGGGTGTTGGGAGAGCCGAGCGGGTACGGGCTGACGAGTGACGCCCGCTGGAAGCTCGTCCGCTTCAACGACGCCGCCCACCTCTCCCTGGCCGTGTAGGGGGGAACCGGCGCCCATGGACCGGGGCCCGCGGGCGGCGGGCGTCCTCGGCGCCTTTGTCGTCCACGGCCTGGTGGCGGGCGCCGCCCTGGGCTTCGCCTACTGCCTCGTCCTCATCATCGTCGCCGCCTTCGGGGAGAACGACCCGGCGCTGCGCTTCGCCATCGACGCCTTCGTCTTCGCCGTCCCCTTCGGGGTGGGCATGGGCATGGGGATCGGCCTCCTCTCCGGCCTGGCCTGCGGAACGGTCTACGCCGGCCTGGCCCTGACCGGGGGCCTCCCCACCCGGGGCAGCCCCCGCTCCTGGCTCCTGCCCCTGCTCACCGCCCTCCTCACCCTGGCCGCCGCCCGCTTCCTCCTCGGTCTGTACTTCGAGCCCGGCGACCCGCTCTTCGTCTGGGTCCCGGCGGGCCTGGGGGCGGTGGCGGGGGCGGCGGCCGGACACCAGCTGCTGCCTCAGGGCTCCGAGCAGGGGAGCCGGTAGGCTCCAGGCCCGTTCCGAACCGCCTGTCCTGGAGCTGTCCGTGCCCCTGGCCGCCGCCGAAGCCGCCCTGCTCGACGAGCACCGCCGTCTGACCCGGGACGAGGCCCGGGCCGTGGCTCACCTCCCCCTCGACGAGCTCCCCGCCCTCATCGCCCTCGCCCACCGGGTGCGCCTGGCCTGGTGCGGGCCCGAGGTGGAGCTGGAGAGCCTGGTCAACGCCAAGTCGGGGGCGTGCGCCGAGGACTGCGCCTTCTGCTCCCAGTCGGCCCACTTCGAGACCGGCGTGGAGGTCTACCCCTTCCTCGACCTCGACGACGTCCTCGCCGCCGCCCGGGACACGGCCGCCACCGGCGCCACCCAGTTCTGCATCGTGGTGGCGGTGCGGGGGCCGTCGGAGCGGCTGCTCGGCCGGGTGGTGGAGGCCACCGAGGTGGTGCGGGCCGAGACGGGCCTGGAGGTGGCCGTCTCCCTCGGGCTGCTGGAACCGGGCCAGGCCGAGCGCCTGGCCGCCGCCGGGGTGCGCCGCTACAACCACAACCTGGAGACGTGCCGGGAGGTCTTCCCCGCCATCTGCTCCACCCACAGCTACGACGACCGGGTGGCCACCGCCCGTCGGGCCGCCGCCGCCGGCCTTGAGCTGTGCTGCGGCGGCATCCTGGGGATGGGCGAATCCCTCGACCAGCGGGTCGACTTCGCCTTCGAGCTGGCCGCCCTCGACCCGGTCGAGGTGCCCGTCAACTTCCTCGACCCCCGGCCGGGCACGCCCCTGGGCCACCGCCCGCTGCTCTCGCCCCGCGAGGCGCTCCAGGCCGTGGCGCTGTTCCGGCTCATCCTGCCGTCGGCCTGGATCCGCCTGGCCGGCGGCCGGGAGAAGGTACTGGGCGAGCTGCAGGCCATGGGCCTGTGGGCGGGGGCCAACGCCCTCATCGTGGGCAACTACCTCACCACCCTGGGCCGGGCCCCGGCCGATGACGTGGCCCTGCTCGAGTCCCTGGGCATGCCCGTGGCCGGCGGGCCGGGCGAGGGTCGCTTCGTGGTCGCCGCCGACGGCGTCCACGCGTTGCCTCCCGGCGGCACCCCGAACCCCGGGCCTCCCCGTCCGGAACCCCGGCGCATCCCCGTCGACGTCGTCCCGGTGATCACGGGGACACCCCGAACCCCGGGCGAGTGAAAGAGACGGCGCTCGACCCGCTGGCCATCTGCGCCACCGAGCTCGAGCGCCTGCGGGCGGCGGGACTGGAGCGGGTGGTGCGCACGCTGGCCCATTCGTCGGCCCCCGAGGTGGTCCTGCCCGACGGGCGGGTGGCCGTGTGCCTGGCCTCCAACAACTACCTGGGCCTGGCCGCCCACCCCGAGGTGACGGCAGCGGCGGCCGACGCCGCCGTGCGCCTGGGCGCCGGCGCCGGCTCCGCCCGCCTGGTGACCGGCGGCCTGGCCCTCCACGACGAGCTGGAGCGCCGCCTGGCCGCCTTCAAGGGCACGGAGGCGGCCCTGCTGTTCTCCTCCGGCTACCTGGCCAACCTCGGGACGGTGGCGGCCCTGGTGGGCCCGGGGGACGCCGTGTTCTCCGACGCCCTCAACCACGCCTCCATCATCGACGGCGCCCGGCTGTCGAAGGCGGCCGTCCACGTGTACGCCCACGGCGACGCCGGCCACCTCGACAAGCTCCTGGCCGAATGGGGCGGGGCGGGACGGGCCCTCGTGGTGACCGACTCGGTCTTCTCCATGGACGGCGACCTCGCCCCTCTGCCCGAACTGGCGGGGGTGTGCGAGCGACACGGCGCCATCCTCATGGTCGACGAGGCCCACGCCACCGGCGTGGTGGGACCCGGCGGGCGGGGGGCGGTGGCCCACTTCGGCCTGGAGGGGACGGTGCCGGTGGTGATGGGCACCCTGTCCAAGGCGCTGGGGGCGGCGGGCGGCTTCATCGCCGGCTCGGAGGCGCTGTGCGCCTTCCTGCGCCACCGGGCCCGCAGCTTCGTGTTCGACACCGCCCTGCCGCCGCCAACGGCCGCCGCCGCCCTGGCCGCCCTCGACGTCCTGGAGCGGGAGCCCCTGCGGGCGGAGCGGGCCCGGTGGCTGGCCCGGTGCATGGCCGAGGGCCTGGCCGGCGCGGGGTATCCGGTGCCCGTCCCCGACGCCGCCGTCCTCCCCGTGGTGGTGGGCGGGCCCGAGGCCGCCCTGGCGCTGGCCGGCGGGCTCCTGGAACAGGGCGTGCTGGCCGTGGCCATCCGCCCGCCGTCGGTGCCGGAGGGGACGTCGCGCCTGCGGGTGACGGTCATGGCCACCCACACCGACGACCACCTCGATCTCGCCCTGGAGGCGTTCCGGGCGCTGCGATGATCCGGTTCGTGACCGGGACCGACACGGGGGTGGGCAAGACGGTGGCGTGCGCCGCCCTGGCCCGGGCCGAGCAGGCGGCGGGAGGGCGGGTGGCCTATTGCAAGCCGGTGCAGACCGGCCTGGTTCCCGGGGAATCCGGCGACGCCGACTACGTGGCCGCCAGCGCCGGCGTCCCCGTGACCGAGGGTCTGCGGCTGGAGGAGGCGTTGGCGCCGGCGGTGGCCGCGGAGCGGGCCGGGATCCCGATCGACGTCGACGCCCTGGTGTCGTGGTGCCGGCATCAGGCCGACGCCGTCGACGTCCTGCTGGTGGAAGGCGCCGGCGGCCTCCTCGTGCCCCTCTCCGGCCAGGCCACCATGGCCGACCTGGCGGCGCGCCTCGGCGCCGAGCTGGTCGTCGCCACCCGGCCGGGACTCGGCACCCTCAACCACACCGCCCTCACGCTGGAGGCAGCCCGGGCCCGCCACCTCCGCGTCGCCGGCCTCGTCATCTGCGGCTGGCCGGCCGAGCCCGGCATCACCGAGACGACCAATCTCGAGCGCCTGGCCGCCATGGCGCCCATCCTCGGCGTCGTCCCCGCCGTCCCCGGCCTCGACACGGCGGTTCCCGCCGCCCGCGCCGCCAGCCCGGAACTCCTCCCCGCGCCAAGTCCCTGAAGGGGCCGGAAATTGGTGCAGCGCCGGGCGGGGGGAACCCCACCCGGCGCCGCGGGTGTCACCGGCAGGCGATGGGTCAGGAACCGATCCGGCGACGGATCAGGGCGGTCAGGCGGCCACCGCCGAGGGAGAGGCCACCGGCCAGGGCCAGGGCGCCCACGCCGGCGCCGGTGCGGGCCAGGGTGGACGGGGCGGTCTCGGTGATGCCCAGGACCTGGGTGCCGGGGGCGGTCGTGGTGTCGGCCGGGGCGGCGGTGTCGGCCGCGGCCACCTCGGTGGCGCCGAGAACGGTGGCGCCCGTCCCGGCGGCGGTGCTCACGCCGGCGGCGGTGCTCACGCCGGCGGCGGTCTCGAGCTGGGTGGTGGTGCCGGCCGCAGTGGCGGTGTCATCCGTCCCCGGGCAGTCCGAGTCGTCGTCGTCGGCGTCGTCATCATCGTCCGCCTGTGCCGGGTGGCCCGCCTTGGCCACCGCGCTCACGGTGGCGCCGTGGTCGTCGTCGCGCGCCGTCGCTGCGCTCTTGACCTCGGCGCCGTGGTTGCCGGCGACGTCGGCGTCGTCATCCTCGGCGTCCACCGCGCAGTCGTCATCGGCGTCGTCGGCGTCCCCGCGCACCTCGGTCCCGGCGGCCGGCCGGCCGCAGTGGCCATTGTTGTCGTCGCTGCGGTCGGTGTCGTTGCCGCAACCGTTGTTGCCGTCACGGTCGTCGTCCTCGCCGCCGTCGTGGCCGGGCTTGTCCCACTGGCCACCGTCGGGGTCGCTCAGCGACTTGCCCTGGGGCCAGTCACTGGTGTCGACGTCGGAGCGCTGGAAGCCGGAGCCCCCCGATTCATGTCTGTGCCCGCCGTCGGCGTGGGCGAGGGGAGCGACACCGGCGATCAATCCGAAACCCAGTACGGCACCGGAGAGGACGCCGGCGATCCTGGCGGATGCCTTCATGACTGCTACCTCCGTCTCGTCGTTGAGTACGGGGTTGTCCTTCCCTGCCAGCTGAAGGGCACTTGAGACGGGCATGAAAATTCCTTCATCCGAACCCTGAAGGAATCCTCACCTGTCGTTCACGGCTCCTTCAGGCCCGGGGGCAGGAACCTTGGCGTCAAGCGAACGAGACCCGCAACCAAGGAGGACACCATGGGTACCGGAGCGAGCATCTTCCTCATTGCCGCCGGCGCCATCCTGACCTTTGCCGTCGACACGCAGGCTCGAGGCGTCGACCTGGACGCCATTGGCGTCATCCTCATGGTCGTCGGCATCCTCGGCCTGCTCTTCACACTGGTGCTGTGGGAGGACTGGCGACCGGAACCCCGGCGCCGGGAGTACGTCGATGACGACATCGTCCTTCGGGACGATCCGCTCGTCGTCGAAGAGACCCCGGTGGTCCGGCGTCGCGTCAGCCGCCGCGCCTACCACTGATCCCGGATCGGACCACACCGCCGGCGTTCCCCTCCTGGTGCGCCGGCGGTGGCGCGTCCGGAGCCGGGGACCGGGGCAGGCGCACGGTGAAGGTGGTCCCCGTGCCCGGCGTGGAGCGGACGGCCACGGCGCCGCCCATGGCCTCCACCAGTGAGGCGACGATGGCCAGGCCCAGGCCGGCCCCGCCGGGAGCATCGGTTCCCGACGCCGACGCCGACGCCGACGACGCCGCCGCCGGAGCCGGCGCCGGCTGGTCGCCCGAGCGGGCCGCCGCCCCCCGGTAGAACCGGTCGAAGACGTGGGGCAGGTCCCGGGCCGCAATCCCGGGGCCCGTGTCCGCCACCTCCACCGCCACCTGCGCCGGGCCCACGGCCCGAGCCGAAAGGGTGACCGCCACCCCCGGCCCGCCGTGACGCAGGGCGTTGCCCACCAGGTTGCTCACCACCTGCAGCAACCGGTCGGGGTCGGCCACCACGTGCATCCCGGGGGCCGGCTGCGCCTCCACCGTCCCGCCGCCCAGCACCAGACCCCGCATGGCCGCCTCCTCGAGCACGAGGTCGATCTCCACCGGCTCCCGGCGCAACGGCAGGCCCTCGTCCAAGCGGGCGAGGAGCAGCAGCTCCTCGACGATGGCCCGGATGCGGTCGAGCTCCTCCACGGCCAGGGCCACGGAGCGGCGGGCGTCAGGATCGTCGAGGGCGCCGATGAGCTCGAGCTGGCCCCGGGCCACGGTGAGCGGGGTGCGCAGCTCGTGGGAAGCGTCCGACACGAAGCGCCGCTGCATGGCGAAGGCGTCGTCCACCCGGGCCAGGAGGCGGTCGAAGGCGTCGGCCACCCGGCCCACCTCGTCGGCCGGGCTGTCCACCGCCACCGCCGGTGGCAGGTCGCCGGTGGGACGGATGGAGTCGATCTCGGTCACCATCCGCTGCAAGGGGCGCAGCGTCCGACGCACGGCCACGAAGGCGAGCCCGACGGCGAAGGCGATCCCGGCGACACTGGCCCAGGCGATGGCGGACAGCAGGTGCCCGACGGTCTCGTCCAGGCCCCGGCGGGAGGCGGCCACCACCAGCGTGCCCGCCGGCCGGCCGTCGAGCACCAGGGGGACGGAGAGGGCGCGCACGCCGGAATCGCCGGCCTCGAGGTTCCACCACCGGGCCGAGTCGGCTCCCAAGAGGTCGGCGGCGCCGTCCACCTCGGCCAGGTCGAGGCCGCCGCTGGTGGCCAGCACCTCCCCGCCGGCGCTGCGCACGGCCACCACCTCGTCGCCGGAGTGGGGTTGGACGGCGAGCCAGCTCCGGGCGGCGGCGGGCAGGTCGTCGGGATCGCTGACCCGGCCGGCGGGCCCTTCCCGGAACGAGGTGGCAGCGACGGCCAGGCTCCGGTCGAGCGCCTCGGTGAGGTGCTGGCGGGTGAGCCGGGCGGTGACCCCCGCCACCACCAGGACGGTGGCCGCCACCAGCAGAGCCGAGATGGCCGTCAGGCGGGTCGGGAGGCTGAGGGCCCGGGGACGCTCACCGCCGGCCGTCGCCGTGCCCCTTATCCGTGGACGGGTCGTCGAGCTTCCTGGCCCGCCCGGGCGGGCAGTGCTGGTCGGCGTCGCCGGTCCCGACGTCGTAGCAGTCCACCTCCCCGTGGACCTCCTCGACGCCGCCGGAGCCGCGACCGGGCCGCGGCTCCTCCCCGGCCGGCGGCGCGGAGGGATCAGCAGGGGCAGGGGTGGCTGCGGGTGGGGTGGCGGCATCGGTGCCGGGCACGGCGGGGGCGGGCAGCGGCTCGTCCCCCGGGGTGTGGCTGGCGGACGACGGGCCGGCGACGTTCACCCCCAGGGGGATGACGGGCGGCGGCGCGATCCGCTCGGTGTCGGAGGCGGCGGTGAGGACGCCGAGGAAGAAGAGGAAGGCCCCGGCCAGGGCGGCGGCGGCCCCTCTCATCGGACGACCGGCGCCGTCGGGTTGGAGCTGGAGTCGGCGCCGTCACCGGCGGGGACGGCGAAGCGGTACCCGAGGCCCCGGACGGTCCCGATCCACTCCGCCCCCAGCTTGCGCCGCAGGGCGGCGACGTAGACCTCGACCACGTTGGAGCCCGGGTCGAAGTCGAGGTCCCACACCAGGCTGAGGAGCTGGGACCGGGACAGGACCTGGCCGTGGTGACGGACGAAGGCGGCCAGGAGGGCCAGCTCCCGGGCAGAGAGCGGCACCTCGCGCCCGTTGAGCACCGCCCGATGGGCGACGGGGTCCACGGTCAGGGGCCCGGCCTTGATCGCCCCGGCATCGCCCTCGGTGCTCCGGAGGCGGGCCCGGATGCGGGCGGCCAGCTCGTCGAGGGAGAAGGGCTTGGTCAGGTAGTCGTCGGCGCCGGCGTCGAGGCCGGCGACCTTGGAGCGGGTGTCGTCCAGGGCGGTGAGGGCGACCACGGGCAGGCGGGGCTTGACCAGGCGGATCTCCTCCAGGACCTCGAGGCCGGACATGCCCGGCAGCATGAGATCGAGCAGGACGAGATCGACGTCGAGCTTGCGGGCCAGGTCGAGGCCGGCGGGCCCATCCGGAGCGGAGGTGACCACGAAGCCGCGCGAGCCCAGGCCGCGCTCGACGATCTCCCGGATGCGGGCGTCGTCTTCGATGAGCAGGACGTGGGCCATGGTCGGGCACAGAACTGGAGTGTTCTGCCAGCACGACGTACCCAGGGGGGGC
>JBIOYN010000259.1:0-18854 GCA_044870155.1 Acidimicrobiia bacterium
GACCTCTCCCTCGCCCTGCTGGCGGCCGGGGTGGTGGGCGCGGCGGCCGCCACCGTCATCGGTCTGCCCGCCCTGCGCATCCCCGGCCTCCTCTTCGCCGCCACCAGGGCCAGGCCCAGGCCGGCCAGGGCCACGTAGTAGTAGGCGGTCTCGGAGCGGATCTCCACCCGTCCGAAGAGGTCGGGCCGGTCGATGCGCCCGGTGGGGAGCCAGTGCATGAACTCGGCGTTGAGGAACCAGTTCGAGGTGGCCATGGCCAGCGCCAGGGTGGTGACGGCGAAGAGGAGGCCGGGGATGCGCAGGGCGGGCAGACCGATGACGGTGGCGGCCGCCGCGCCCACCACCCCGGCCGCCAGCAGGGCGAGGGAGAGGTCCCACCCGAGGTTGGCGGTCAGCGCTCCCGCCACCGCCGCCCCGATGCCGACGAACGCCATCTGGCCCAGGCTGACCTGGCCCCCCCAGCCGGTGAGCACCACCAGCGACACACCGACCACGGCCAGGATGGCCATCCTGCCGACCAGGTCGAGCCGGCTGTCGGGCAGCACCAGGGGGAGCGCGACCAGGAGGACGACGGGTACCGCCACCGCCGCCACCCGGGCCAGGCGCACCTCGGGGAGGCGGGCCAGGGTGCGGGGCACCGGGCGGATGGCCCGGACGGCCGGCCACGACGAGCGGGCCAGGCCGGCGGCCCGCCCCAGGGCCTGGGGGTCACGGCGGGCCGCCAGCAGCGCCAGGAGGAGCACCACGAAGAGCACGGGCGGCACCAGCCGGTCCCGGCCCGTGTCCCACAGGACGGCCGTCTCCAGCATCCCCAGGCCGAGACAGGCGGCCAGGATCACCGGCAGGCGCTCCATGCGGCCCATCACCGCTCCCGCCAGCGCCCGCAACAGGATGGTGGGACCGAGCACCCGGCCGATGGGCAGCCCGACCACGCCCGCCCGCAGGAAGATGGCCAGGGCGGAGAGCACGCTGGCCAGGATCCACACAGTGGCCCGCACCCGTTGCACGGGGACGCCGAGCAGGGCGGCCCGCTCGGCGTTCTCGGCGCTGGCCCGCACGGCCATCCCCAGTGCCGTGAACCGCAGAAAGGCGGCCAGGGCGAACACCACCAGGGGGATGGCGGCCATGGCCACGACCTCGTTGCCGGAGAACACCACCCGCCCGATGGAGAACGAGAAGTCGAAGGGGGAGGCGAACGACTGGGGGACGCCGGTGACGTGAAAGGCCCGGGGGAGAACGACCTCGCCCGCCGCCAGCACCTGGGCCAGGAAGACGGTGGCCACCGTCAGGATGAGCCGGGGTGCCCGGGCGAAGCGGCGGATGACGAGGAAGTGGACGAGGCCGCCGAGAAAGACGGCGGCAGTCAGTCCGGCCCCGACGGCCAGGCCGTAGGGGACGCCGGTGACGAGGATGAGCAGGACGGCCAGCGAGGCGGGCAGGCCCCCGAGGTCGCCGGCGGCGAAGTTGACGATCCCCTCGGCCCGGTGCACCAGGGCGATTCCGAAGGCGATGAGGGCGGTGAGCCCGCCCAGTACCAGCCCCTGGACGAGCACGCCCAGCGGGGCGGGGAACAGCACCCGTTGGGCCA
The DNA here is from genome assembly GCA_044870155.1 of Acidimicrobiia bacterium. Classification (GTDB taxonomy): domain Bacteria; phylum Actinomycetota; class Acidimicrobiia; order IMCC26256; family BP-133; genus CAWBJP01. The sequence goes on from JBIOYN010000259.1 coordinate 1,589, forward strand.
CCAGGAGGACGACGGCGGCCGCCACCGGCCGCACGTATGTCGCTGTCGTCCCCACGCCGCCGGGAGAGTACTTGACCGAGGGGTCAACTCTGCTGCGGTTTCTGCGGCCTGGCTGCCCGCCCACGGCTCCAACCCCAGGCTCCTCCGGAGCGTGGGGCCCCTGCCCCACGCCCGGCCGTGTCGGAGGAGGTGCTACCGGCGGCTGCCGGCGGGCTGGCGGGTCTTGCGGCCGTTACCACCGTTGGTGGGCGCGGTGGCGCCCTTGATCAGCTTGCGACCGGCGTCGAGGGCCCGGTCCACCAGCGCCGCGCCCGGAGCCCCGAGGATGTTGCCGGGCGGCTCGTCGGGCATGCGGGGGTGGGGATGGGTGGGAGCCATCTTCTTGGCCTCGGCCAGGGCGTCACCCAGATCGTTCAGGCGTTCCTTGCCGAAGGCCTTGGCGACCTTGGGGAAGAGGTCCTGCTCCTCCTCCTCGACGTGGTGACGGACGCTCTCGATGAGCACGGACATCTTGGCGTCGAAGCGCTCGTTGTCGGGGCTCATCCCGTCCAGCTCGGAGAGCGTCCACTTGACGATGTGGTGCTCCTCGAGGGACTCGAGCACGAGGTCGTCGATCTTCTTGTCATCGATGGCGGAGCGGATGGCGGGGTAGAGAACAGCCTCCTCGATGGAGGCGTGGACGGAGAGCTCCTTGACGATGCGCTCCACCACGTCCTGCTTGCCCTTCTTGGCCCGGTCCGAGAACTTCTCGAACCGCTTGAACAGGTCCTCGACGGTCTTGTGGTCCTTCTTCAACAACGTGATGGCATCCATGGAAGCGGCGTTACCCGGTGCAAACTTCCAGCAAACACCCGTGCGGTGGGCCCGCCGGCGAACGCCGGGTGCTAGAAGTCACGCCCATGCGGGGCGTGCTGACGCTCATCTGTGCCGTCATCGGTCTGGTGGCCGGCGTCCCCCTCAACGCCGTCATCGCCCGGATGCCCAGCAAGGAGCCGGTGCGGCCGGCCCTCCGGTGGGAGGTGCCCTCCACAGCCAAGGCCACCCTCGTTCATCTGGGCTGTGCCGCCCTCTTCGCCGCCGCCGCCCTGCGCTTCGGTTGGTCGCCCGCCCTGCCCGCCTGGCTGGTGCTCTTCGCCGCCCTGGTGGCCATCTCGGTCATCGACCTCGAGCACTACATCGTCCCCAACCGCATCCTGATCCCGCTCACCGCCGCCGCCGTGCCCCTCCTCGCCCTCACCGTCCTCGACCACCGTGCCGGACTCGACGACTTCATCCGGGGGCTCCTGGGGGGCGTCGTCGGATTCTCAGTCATGTTCATCCTCAACCTCATCTCGCCCCGGGGCATGGGTATGGGCGACGTGAAGATGAGCTTTCCCCTCGGTCTGTACCTCGGCTTCCTGGGCTGGGGCGCCCTGGTGCTCGGCTTCTTCGCCGCCTTCCTCCTCGGCGCCCTGGTCGGGGTGGCGCTCATCGCCACCAAACGCCGGGGACGCAAAGACGCCGTACCCTTCGGGCCGTTTCTGGCGGCGGGCACGGTCCTGGCCTCCCTGTGGGCCGGACCGATCCTCCGCTGGTACTCCGGAGGCTAGGTCTGGTCACAGTTGTAAATCTCCGTTTCTCCCGTTGTAATTGTCTACTCAAGCTTGATATGGTGCTCCCGTGGCCATAGAGCAGAACGGCCTGAGCGATCGCCTCCTGATGGTGCGGGAAGTGGCGGACCTGATGCGGGTCTCCAACATGACCGTCTACCGGCTCATCAAGGCGGGTGATCTGCCGGCCATCCGAGTCGGGAAGAACTTCCGCATCCGCCGCACCGACGTGGAGGGCTATCTCGGCGGACGGCCGTTCGCCGGCTAGCCCGCCAGCTGAGAACGGACCGGAGACCCGCCGCTATCCTTGGCTCCGTTCGCCTTCGGGAGAGATAGAGGACACGCCCGTGTTGCGCTTCCTGACTGCGGGCGAGTCCCACGGCCAGGCGCTGGTGGTCATCGTCGAGGGGCTCCCCGCCCTCATGCCGATCACCATCGAGGAGATCGCCGACGAGTTGGCCCGCCGCCGCCTCGGGTTCGGCCGTGGCCCCCGGATGCGCTTCGAGCGCGACGACGTCGAGTTTCTCTCCGGGGTCCGCCACGGCCGCACGCTGGGATCTCCGGTGTCGATCGTGATCCGTAACACGGAGTGGCCCAAATGGGTCGAGGAGATGTCACCGGCGCCCGGGGTCACCCAGAAGCCGCTGCGCCAGCCCCGTCCCGGCCACGCCGACCTCGTCGGCATGCAGAAGTACGGCTTCGACGACGCCCGTGACGTTCTGGAGCGGGCCAGCGCCCGGGAGACGGCAGCCCGGGTGGCGGCGGGAGCCCTGGCCAAGGCGCTCCTCTCCCACCTCGGCGTGTCCGTCCTCTCCCATGTGATCCAGATGGGCGTCGCCCGCGCCCGTTCCGACCGCCGGCCCGGTCCCGACGACCTCGAGGCGGTGGACGCCTCCCCGGTCCGCTGCTTCGACGCCGACGCCGAGTCGGAGATGATCGCCTGCGTGGAGGCGGCGGCCAAGGCGGGCGACTCGCTCGGTGGGGTGGTGGAGATCCTGGCCTACGGCGTCCCTCCCGGTCTCGGGTCCCACGTCCACTGGGACCGCAAGATCGACGGCCTGCTGGCCCAGGCCTTGATGAGCATCCACGCCATGAAGGGTGTGGAGGTCGGCGAGGGCTTCGAGGTGGCCGGCCGGCGGGGCAGCGAGGCCCACGACGAGATCCTCTGGGACTCCGCCTCGGGGACCTACGAGCGGGGTTCGGACCGGGCCGGCGGCACCGAAGGCGGGATGACCACCGGGTCGCTGCTGGTCGCCCGGGTGGCCATGAAGCCCCTGGCCACCCTCAACCGGCCGGTGCTGCGCACGGTGGACGTGGAGACGAAGGAGGAGACCGTCTCCTTCAAGGAGCGGACGGACGTGACCGCCGTCCCCGCCTCGGGCGTGGTGGCCGAGTCGATGGTGGCGTTGGTGCTGGCGGGCGAGGCCCTGCGCAAGTTCGGGGGTGACTCCCTGCCCGAGGTGGTCCGCAACCACCGTGGCTACCTCGAGTCGCTGCACTGATGGCTGCTGATGACTGAGGACCGCCACCTCGTACTCATCGGGATGATGGGTGTGGGCAAGAGCTCGGTGGGGCGCCGCCTCGCCCTCCGGTTGGGGCGCCCCTTCGTCGACACCGACAAGCTGGTGGAGGAGCGGGCGGGCAAGTCGGTGCCTGACATCTTCGCCGACGACGGTGAGCCCGCCTTTCGGGCGCTGGAGGCTGGCGTGGTGGGCACTGTGCTCGACTCGGCCACCTGGGCGGTGGTGGCGTTCGGCGGAGGCGCCGTGCTCGACCCTCAGACCCGGGAGCGGGCCCGGGAGCGCGCCCTCGTGGTCTGGCTCCAGGCGTCGCCCCGGGAGCTGGCCCGCCGGGTGTCCGCCTCCCAGCTGCGCTCGGGCGTGGCCCGGCCGCTGCTGGCGGAGGGCTCCCCGGAAGCGACCCTGGAGGCCATCGCCGCGGCGAGGGACGAGTGCTACCGGGCGGCGGCCCACGTCCTCATCGACACCGCCGGCCGCTCGCCGGGCCAGGTCGCCACCACGGTCCTGCGGACCACCGGCTGGGAGCCCCCGGCGTGAACGGGCGGACGGTCGCCGTCGATCTCGGTCCCCGGAGCTACGAGATCGTGGTCGGCGCCGGGCTGCTGGCCGACACGGCGGGCATCCTCGCCGGTCGTGCCCGGGTGGCGGTGGTGAGCCAGCCGGCGGTGGCTGAGCGGTGGGCTGCTCCGGTGACGACCTCGCTGGTCGCCGCCGGCGTCCGCGTCGAGCTGTTCCTCATGGGCGAGGGCGAGGAGGCCAAGAGCCTGGCCACGGTGGAGGACCTGTGCCGGCGCTTCGCCGCCTGGGGCCTGCTCCGGGGCGACGCCGTGGTCGCCCTCGGCGGCGGGGTGGTGGGGGACACGGCCGGGTTCACCGCCGCCTCTTACCACCGGGGGGTCGCCTGCCTCCAGGCCCCCACCACCCTGCTCGCTCAGGTGGACGCCGCCATCGGGGGCAAGACCGGCGTCAATCTTCCCGAGGGCAAGAACCTGGTGGGTGCCTTCCACCAGCCCGTGGGGGTGGTGGCGGACGTCGAGACCCTGGCCACGTTGCCCGAGCGCGAGTACCGCGCCGGCCTGGGAGAAGTGGCCAAGTACGCATTCATGGGTGACGCCGGCCTGACCGCCCTCCTCGCATCCGTCGACGGTGCCTCGGCGCTGTTGGCCCGGGACCCGGAGACCCTCATCGACGTGGTGGCGGCCTGCGCCGCCATCAAGAGCGCCGTGGTGGCCGCCGACGAGCACGAGCGGACGGGGGTGCGGGCCACGCTCAACTACGGCCACACCCTGGCCCACGCCCTGGAGACGGCCGGCCACTATGACCTCCTCCACGGGGAGGCGGTGGCGGTGGGTCTGGTGTTCGCCTCGGAGCTGGCCGGCGCTCTCGGCCGCCTGGACGGCACCGCCGTCACCCGCACCCGCGAGATGCTGGCCGCCCTCGGCCTCCCGGTGACCGCCCCCGACGGCGTGGCGGCGCCGGAGCTGCTCGCCCTCATGCGCCGGGACAAGAAGGCGGCCGGCGGCCTCACCTTCGTCCTTCCGGCCGAAGGTGGTGGGCCACTCGAGCGGGTCGACGACCCGCCGGCGCCGGCACTGGAGGAGGCCTTCGCCGCCGTGGGCATCGCCACCTGAGCATCGTGGGGAATTTGTACGTCCCACGTACAAATTCCCCGCAGGCGTGGCGAGCGACATGGGTACCGTCTGCGCCCATGACCTTCGACCTCGACACCTTCCTCGCCCTGCCCCGGGTCGCCGGCCTCCAGCTGTCGCCCGACGGCACCCGGCTGGTGACGGCGGTGGCCACCGTGGCCGCCGACGGCAAGCGCTTCGCCAACGCCCTGTGGCAGCTCGACCCGACCGGGGAAACGGCGCCGAGGCGCCTCACCCGCTCGGCCAAGGGCGAGAGCTCGGCCGCCTTCCTGCCCGACGGGGCGTTGCTGTTCACGTCCGGCCGGCCCGATCCGGAGGCCGAACCCGAAGCCAAGGACGACGAGGACCGGGCCCGCCTGTGGCTGCTCCCTGCCGCCGGTGGCGAGGCCCGCCTGGTGGCGGACCCGCCCGCGGGGGTGGACGGCCTGGCCGTCGCCCGCCACGCCGGCACCGTGGCGCTCGGCGTCGGGCTCTTCCCCGGGGCGGAGACCCTCGAGGAGGACGAGGCCCGCGGGAAGGCCCGCACGGAGGCCGGGGTCCGGGCCCAGCTCTTCGAGTCCTATCCCATCCGCAACTGGGACCACTACCTCGGGCCCCGGGAGCTGCGCCTGTTCGTGGCCGCCCCGCCGGAACCGCCGGATGACGGCCGCCTGGGCGAGCTGCGGCCGGTGGCCGCCGACTCCGGGCAGGGACTGGACGACGTGTCCTTCGACCTCACTCCCGACGGCGCCACACTCGTCACCGGCTGGCGCCGCGACCGGGACATCGCCATCGATCTCGTCGCCGTCGACACCGCCACCGGCGAGCGCCGGGTGCTGGCCGGGGGAGAAGTGGCCCACTACGCCGTCCGGTGCTCACCCGATGGCCGCTCGGTCGTCTGCGGCCGGGAGATCATTGGCTCGCCCGACCACGCCCACCGGGCCGAGCTCCTCCTCGTCGACCTCGCCACCGGCGAGAGCCGCAACCCCGCCCCGGGGGTGGAGCTGGAACCGACCGAGCTGCACTGGGGCCCCGATTCGACGGCCGTCTTCTTCGTCGCCGACCAGCAGGGCCGGGCTCCGGCGTTCCGCCTCGACCTCGAGACCGGCAACCTCACCCGGCTCTCGGTGGCCGGCGCCTTCAGCGACCTGTGCCCGTCGCCCGACGGGACCACCGTCTACGCCTTGCGCTCCACGCCCCTGGCTCCTCCGGGGGCCGTGGCGCTCGACGCCACCGCCACCGACCAGGAGCCCCGCCCCATCCCCACCCCCGGGCTGCCCCTCTCAGTGTCCGGCCGCCTCGAGGAGCTCACCGCCACCGCCGCCGACGGCACCCCGATCCGTTCCTGGCTGCTCGTCCCCGACGACGCCGGGCCGGACAACCCGGCGCCGCTGGCGGTGTGGATCCACGGCGGTCCCCGGGGGTCCTGGAACAGTGCCTGGCACTGGCGCTGGTGCCCGCACCTGCTGGTGGCGCGGGGCTACGCCGTGCTCATGCCCGACCCGGCCCTGTCCACCGGCTACGGCCAGGCCATGCTGGAGCGGGGCTGGGGCCGCTGGGGCGACGAGCCTTACACCGACGTGATGGCCGCCGTCGACGCCGCCCTCACCCGCCCCGACCTCGACGAGACCCGGACGGCGGCCATGGGCGGCTCCTTCGGGGGCTACATGGCCAACTGGGTGGCGGGCCACACCGACCGCTTCCGGTGCATCGTGACCCACGCCAGCCTGTGGGCCCTCGACCAGTTCCACGGCACCACCGACCACGGCCTGTGGTGGGAGCGGGAGTTCGGCGACCCCTACGACGATGTCGGGGGACACCCCCGCGCCCCCGGGGAGACGTCCCGCTACGAGGCCCACTCGCCCCACCACCACGTGGGCCGGATCACCACGCCCATGCTCGTCATCCACGGCGAGCTCGACCACCGGGTGCCGGTGGGTGAGGCTCTGCGGCTGTGGACCGACCTGTCCCGCCACGGGGTGGAGGCCAAGTTCCTCTACTTCCCCGACGAGAACCACTGGGTGCTCAAGCCCCAGCACGCCCGGGTCTGGTACGAGACCGTTTTCGCCTGGCTCGATCACCACCTGCTGGGGAAGGAATGGCAACGCCCCGCCCTCCTGTAGGGGGCGGGGCGCTGCCTGCTCGCGGGTCTAGAAGGAATGCAGCAGGTGGTTGTTGGTGGTCTTGGAGCTCGTCACCTTGCCCAGGCTCAGGGCGTTGAACAGGGCGGTGCGCACGGCGGCCGGCAGAGCGGTCGGCGCCGTCTGCAGGTACTGGGCGGCGACGCCGGCCACATGGGGCGTCGCCATTGACGTCCCGCTCATGGTGGCCGTGGCGGTGTCGCTGGAGTAGGAGTCGGACACGATGCTGACGCCGGGGGCGAACCAGTCCACGCAGTTGCCGTAGTTCGACCACGACGCCTTCTTGTCGGTCTGGTCGGTGGCGCCGATGGTGAGGGCCCCCGCCACCCGGGCCGGTGAGGTCCTGCAGGCGTCGGCGGCGATGCCGAGGATGTTCCCGTTTCCGGCGGCCACGGCGTAGGTGACCCCGTCGGCGATGGAGTTGGTCACCGCCGTGTCGATGGTGGAGTTGCCCCCGGAGACACCCAGGCTCATGTTGGCCACCGCGGGCTGGCCGGTGGCGTGGTTCTTCGTCACCCACTCGATGCCGGCCACCACGCCGGAGACGCTGCCCGACCCGGCGCAGCCCAGCACCCGGACGGCGACCAGGGTCACGCCTTTGGCCACGCCGTACTTGGTGCCTCCGATGGTGCCGGCCACGTGCGTGCCGTGGCCGTGGCAGTCGTTGGCGCTGCCGCCGGCGGTCACGGCGTCGTAGCCGACCATGGCCCGGCCGCCGAAGTCGGTGTGGGAGCGCCGGATGCCCGTGTCGAGCACGTAGACCTTCACGCCGGCGCCGGTGTTGGTGTACGTGTAGGTGGTGTTGAGGGGCAGGCTGACCTGGTCGATGCGGTCCAGGCCCCACGGGGCGCTGGTCTGGGTGGCGAACAGCTCGACCGGCTGATCCGCCTCCACCGACCGCACGCCGCGCTCATGGCGGACCTTCTCCGCCTCCTGCCCGGTGAAGTCGGCGGCGTAACCACGGAGCGCCGCTTCGTAGACGTAGGCCACCTTGGCACCGTGGGTCCTGGCGTGCTCGTCGGCCTTCGACTTCGGGTTGACCGACTCGTCGAGGATGACGATGTACCGGCTGGTGGCATCGTCGCCGGCGCCATCGGGCTGTTTGGCGGCGGCGGGAAAGACACCGGCGCAGACGGCCACGGCGGCGAAGAGCAGGCTCAGGCGCCGGCGGCGGGCGCGGACGGTCAAGTGGCGCATGAGGCACTCCCCCCAGGAAGCACCGCTGCCGGCGGCCCGAGGTCGTCCCGCCCGCCGGGGCGGGACGATTCACTCATCGGGGACAAGCAGGGTGATGTCGGTCAGGAGAATTCGTCCGGCTGGTGAGGGTTTCCTGCCCGTCGTCCGGAATCCGGCATTGGCACCGATCCGCCCCATTTCGCACCGAGTGCACCAATTGCGCATGTGCCAGCATTGACCCGTGGCCAACGTGATCCTGGTCCTGTCCGGACCCAACCTGAATCTGCTCGGAGAGCGCGAGCCGGAGGTCTACGGGAAGGCCACCCTCGACGATCACGTGGCCACCGCCCGGGAGGCGGCAGCCGCCGCCGGCTACGAGGTCGAGCACCTCCAGTCGAACTCTGAGGGGGGGCTGATCGATGCCATCCACGGCGCCCGGGGGCGCACCGCCGCCATCGTGTTCAACCCCGGGGCGTTCACCCACTATGCCCATGCTCTGGCCGACGCCCTGGCCGCCTACGATGGAATCGTCGTCGAGGTCCATCTCTCCAACCCCAACGCCCGGGAGGCGTGGCGGCGGACGTCGGTCATCGCCCCCGTGGCCACCGGCACCATCGCCGGCTTCGGCGGCACGGGCTACCGGCTGGCCGTGGAGGCCGCCATCGCAAGCATTGAGGAGCGCGCATGACTTCCCTGACCGAACTGCCGGCGCTCGACGTCGCCGGCCGCATCGACCGGCTGCGCCAGCGGTTCGACGCGGCCCAGGTCGACGCCCTGTTCGTGACCCGGCTCGTGAACGTCCGCTACCTGACCGGCTTCACGGGCTCGGCGGCGCTGCTCCTGGTCGGCCCCGACGAGGTGCTCTTCGTCACCGACGGGCGCTACAAGGACCAGTCCGCCGACCAGCTGGCGGCCGCCGGCGTCCCCGCCAGGATCGAGATCTCCGGCGCCGACCAGAAGCGGATCGTCCACGACGCCGCCGTGGCCGCCGGTTACCGCCGGGTCGGCCTGGAAGCCCACGGGGTGACCTGGTCCCAGCAGCGCGCCTTCGCCTCCGAGTGGTTCCCGGGCGCCGAGCTGGTGGCCACCGAGGGGTTGATCGAGGGCCTGCGGCGGGTGAAGGACGCCGGCGAGGTGGCCCGCATCCGAGCCGCCTGCTCCATCGCCGACACCGCCCTTGCCAACGTCCGGTCCCTGCTCGCCGGCCGTCCCACCGAGCTCGATTTCGCTCTCGACCTGGAGTTCGAGATGCGCCGGCTGGGTGCCGCGGCCATGAGCTTCGAGCCCATCGTCGCCGCTGGCCCCAATGGGGCCAAGCCCCACGCCCGGCCCTCCGAGCGCCCCATCGAGCCGGGCGAGCTGCTGGTGCTGGACTTCGGCTGCATGGTGGATGGGTATTGCTCCGACATGACCCGCACGGTGTCCGTCGGCGATCCCGGCCCCGAGGCCCGCCGCATGTACGAGGTGGTGGCCGAGAGCCAGCGGGCGGGCCGGGAGGCGGTCCGCGACGGCGTGGACTGCGCGGCCGTGGACAAGGCCTGCCGGGACGTCATCGCCGAAGCCGGCTGGGCCGACGCCTTCCTCCACGGCACCGGCCACGGCGTCGGGCTCGAGATCCACGAGGACCCCAGGGTGGCCGCCACCGGCAAGGGCAGCCTCGAGTCGGGCTACGTGGTCACGGTGGAGCCCGGCGTCTACCTCACGGGAATCGGTGGCGTTCGCATCGAGGACACCGTGGTGGTGACCCCCGACGGGTGCGAAATCCTGACCGGAGCCCCCAAGGAGCTCGTCATCTCATGAGCGTTTCCACCAACGACCTGCGCAATGGCATGGCCCTCAACCTGCCCGAGGGCCTCATGACCGTCGTCGAGTTCCAGCACGTCAAGCCGGGCAAGGGCGGCGCCTTCGTGCGCACCAAGCTGAAGAACTACCGCACCGGCGCCGTCCTGGAGCGGACGTACCGGGCCGACGAGAAGCTGACGCTGGCCATCATCGACAAGAAGGAGATGCAGTACCTCTACCGGGACGGCGACAACTACACGTTCATGGACGCCGAGAGCTATGAGCAGATCCCGGTGCCCGGCGCCGACCTGGGCGACGCCGTGAAGTACTTCAAGGAGGGCGACACCGTCGTGCTGCCCACCTACCAGGACCAGGTGGTGGGGGTTGAGCTGCCCGCCGCCGTGGTCCTCGAGATCACCCAGACCGACCCCGGAGTGCAGGGCGACCGGGTCTCAGGGGCCCGCAAGCCGGCCACCACCGAGACGGGGCTGGTGGTCCAGGTGCCGCTCTTCGTGGAGGCGGGGCACCGGATCAAGGTCGACACCCGCACCGGCGAGTACATCGAGCGGGCCTAGGACGGGCCGGGAGCCGGGGCGGAGGCGTGCGCACTCGACGGGACGCCCGGGAGCGGGCCCTGTCCCTGTGTTACGAGCTGGACGTGCGGGGCTTCTCCCTCGACGACCTGCTGGCCGGGCTCCCCGCCGCCCCCGACGCCTACGCCGTGGAGCTGGCCCGGGGGGTGGAGGACCACCGGGAGGAGGTCGACGCCCTCATCCGCAAGTACGCCGACCGCTGGTCGCTGGAGCGCATGCCCGTCATCGACCGGAACCTGCTGCGGATGGCCGTCTTCGAGCTGGCCCACCGTCCCGACGTCCCGGTCGCGGTGGCCATCAGCGAGGCGGTGGAGCTGGCCAAGCGCTACTCCACCGACGACTCGGGCCGGTTCGTGAACGGCATGCTGGGCCGCATTGCCGAGGCGGTGCGGGAGAAGAGCGGGTGATGGCGGAGACCGTCGCTCCCCAGAAGGTCGACCAGCCCGACGTCGACGAGGTCATCGAACCCGCCCGGCCGTGGGTGGTGGTGGTGTGGAACGACCCCATCAACCTGATGTCCTACGTCGTGTACGTGTTCCAGAAGCTCTTCGGCTACTCGCGGGAGAAGGCGACCAAGCTGATGATGGACGTCCACCACAAGGGGAAGGCGGTGGTCTCGGGTGGGAACCGGGAGCAGGCCGAGACCGACGTCTCCCGCCTCCACGCCCATGGCCTGTGGGCCACCATGCAGCAGGACTGAGGGGGCGGCGCGACGTGGCCGGGGTCCGGTTCCGCCGGCTGCGCCGGGGAGGCGTCCAGGCCCGCCTCGACACGGGCGAGGCGGCGGTCCTCATTCAGCTGGGCCGGGAGCTGACCGGACTGTGGGACAGCGCCGAGGAGCGCGCCCCCGAGGATGACGCCGTCCTCAACCGGATGTTTCCCCGGGCCTACCTCGATCCCACCGAGGAGGAGGCGGAGGCGGAGTTCCGCCGGTTCGCCCAACCCGACCTGGTCGAGGGACGCAAGGAGGCGGTGGAGACGTTTCTCCGCACCCTGGCCGGCGCCCAGCAGCACCGCGGCTCGCTCGAGGTCACCCTTTCGCCCGAAGAGGCTGAGGTCTGGCTGGCCGTGGTCAACGACGCCCGCCTGGCGCTCGGGACCCGGCTCGAGGTCACCGAGGAGATGCACCCGGCCGACTTCGCGCCCGACGACCCGGCGATCGCACCCTTTGCCGTCTACTGGTGGCTGGGCTACGTGCAGGAGTACCTGGTGGACACTCTGATGCCTGGCGTCGACGGACAGTGACCGCCCACTAGGCTCCGGCCCCGAAATGGACCCGACCGTTCACCTCCCGTTCGTTCGCGGCTCCTGACGCATGGAGGATCTGGCCCTCGTCCTGGTGGTGGCCGTCGCGCTCGGCTTCGACTTCACCAACGGGTTCCACGACGCCGCCAACTCCATCGCCACCGTGGTCGCCACCCGGGTGCTCTCGCCCCGCTACGCCGTCATCTGGGCGGCCTTCTTCAACTTCGTCGCCTTCCTGGTGTTCCACACCGAGGTGGCCAGCACCATCGCCAAGGACGTGGTCAAGCAGGACATCCTGTCCATCGGGGTCATCTTCGCCGGCCTGATCGGCGCCATCGCCTGGAACCTGTTCACCTTCTATCTGGGCCTCCCCTCGTCGTCCTCCCACGCCCTGGTCGGCGGGATGGCGGGGGCGGCGGTGGCCAAGTCCGGCCTCGACGCCGTGGTCCACTCCGGCCTGACCAAGATCGGGGCCTTCATCGTCCTCGCTCCCCTGATCGGTCTCGCTCTGGCCTTCATGGTCATGGTCCTCGTCCTGCGCGTCAGCCAGCACTTCCACAACGTGGAGCGCCTCAACCGGGTCTTCCGGCGTCTGCAGCTCTTCTCCGCCGGCGCCTACAGCCTGGGTCACGGGGGCAACGACGCTCAGAAGACGATGGGCGTCATCCTCGCCCTGCTCATCGCCACCGGCCACGTGGCGCCCGACGGGGACACACCGCTGTGGGTGGTGCTCGCCGCCCACGCCGCCATCGCCGCCGGGACACTCTCGGGGGGCTGGCGCATCGTCCACACCATGGGCTCGCGGATCACCCGGCTCCAGCCCGTGGGGGGCGTCTCGGCCGAGTCGGCCGCCGCGGCCACGCTGTTCTTCGTCTCCGCCCAGGGGATCCCCGTCTCCACCACCCACACCATCACCGGCTGCATCGTCGGAGTGGGGTCGATCCACCGCCTCTCGGCCGTGCGGTGGGGGGTGGCGGGCCGGGTCGTGTGGGCCTGGATCCTCACCATTCCCGGGGCGGCCATCATCTCCGCCCTGACCTTCCGGGTCCTGATGGTGTTCTGACCATGGACCGCCGCGCCCTGTTCTTCCTCGTCGCCGCCGTCCTGGCCGGCGCGCTGTACTTCGTGGTGGACAGCGACCTGCGCTACGTCCCCCGGACCCTGGCCATCGTCTACGTCCTGCTGGCCACCGTCAGCTGGCTCGACTGGAGGGCCGGCAACCGCGCCTGACCCGACCGGGCTCAGGACGGGATGGTGGTCCCGACGGCGCCCAGGAGCTGGCTGAAGATCTGCATGACGTTGACCTCGACGGCGTCGACGGGAGCCTTGATCCCCCCGTCGAGCGTGTCGATGTCGACCCGCAGCGCCACCCGCCCGGCCGGAGGCTGGGGGGCGAACTGGCCGAGGTCGAGCTCGGCCCGGTGCACCCGTCCGTCCTCGGTCCACAGGTCGAGGGACACGGACCGGTCGGGGACCTCACCGGCAGGAGGGGCCTGGAAGCCGGGCATGGGGAACAGCTCCCCGAAGACGGGCGCCAAGCGCTCGTAGACCCGCCGCACGGGAACGGTCAAGCGGTAGTGCTGACCGGCGGCCTCCTGCTCCAGGCGCTTCACGTCGACGTCGGTTCCGAAGGTGGCAGAGACCGCCTCGAGGATCTTGTCGAGCTGGGCGGTGCCCAGCTCGGGCACCTCGCCTCCCTGTTCGCCCATCGCACCCTTGGCCATGGACTCCAGCGGAGCCAGGTCGACCGAGATCCACTTCCCGGACACGACGTCGGCCACGAACCCGAGCCCGGCCTGCTGGGCTCCGGCCACCAGCGCGGGGAGGGCGCCGTCCCTGGCCTCGACCAGGCGGGCGATCCCGGCGGCGTCGCCCCGCAGGTAGATCTTCTTGTTCACCACCCGGAACTCGACGGCGTGGTCCACGTCGCCCAGGTCGACCTCGAGGGAGAAGGCGTCGTCGTTCAGGTCGGCCTTGTCGCCGCCGTCGACGGAGATCACCACCTTGCTCGTCCGGAGCACTTCGATGACCCGCCGGTCCTCCTCGGAGGCGGGCGCCAGGGTGGCCAGATCGGCCACGTCGCCCACCAGGCTGAGGGTGAAGCGGCCGCGGTGCCCGTCGAAGGTGGACTGGGCCGCCTCCCGGACCGCGATCTCGGGCGCGACGACCTCGGCGGCCTTCCCGCAGGCGGCGAGGGCCAGGCACGAAACGACGACGACGGCACCGATGCGACGCAGGTCGATACTGCGGCCATTCATCTGGGGGCTCCCTCTCTCCCTGCCCCTATCGGCCAAATCCGCCGTCGGCTTGACCCGGTTCAGGGGATGGGCGTCGGCAGGGTCAGGTTGTTTCCCTGGGGAAGCACCCAGAAGTTCACCTTGCCGGCTTCGATGGCCTTGAGCAGCACGTAGTTCTGCCCGGCGGCGGCCAGCGCCTCGTTGAGCTTGCGGATCCCCTCCGCCTCGGCGCCGCGCTGGGCGACCTCGTTCTGTTTGGTCTGGATGGCGATCTCCGAGGTGCGGTTGCTCTCGAACGCCGTTCTGACCCCATCGGGGATGCTGATCTCCTTGACCACGAAGGTGAAATCAGGACAACCCTTCCCCGCTTCGAAGGTGGGGCCACAGAAGAACTCGTCGCCCAGGATGTCGCTGATGTTCTCCTTGAGCACCGAGCCGATGTTGGCCTGGATCGACGACAGGACGTCGTTCTTGGCGTAGACGTCGCCCACGTCGTAGGTGCGGGATTCCTTCTGGAGGGCGAACTCGATCTGCTGGCGGAAGGAGTCGTGGAGCATCCGCTCCCATCCGGTCTCCGTCCACGCCTGGTATTTGAGACCGATCTGCTCGTGGAACTTGCGCAGGCGGTCGGTGTTGAGCTTGAAGTACACCGCCACCTGGAAGGTCACCGGGATCCGGTCCTTGGACGGGGCGGTCACCGAGTCCTCGCCCTTGACGTCGCCCTCGTCGGCCCGCTTGGAGATGATGTAGTTCCGCTGGGTGACGGGATACAGGAAGAGCTTGTCGAGGAACCCGTTGATGAACAGGTTGGAGCCCGGGTTGCGGACGCCCTGGAAATGCTGGCCCTCGATGGGGCCCCCGCCGTAGGAGATGCCGATCCGGTCCCGCGGGGTCTTCTTCACGCTGCCGGCCAGGGTGGAGAGGACCGCCAGCGCGACGATGGCGGCCAGCACCATTCCGCCGGCGCGGAGGATCCGACGCCGGTCGCCCCAGGCCGGCACCGGGATGGGCCGGCGGCGGCCTCCCGGCGGGAAGATCTCGGTCATATTTGCCTCCTCGGGCGCGCGGCGAGCGTAGTGGTGAACCTGAATCGGCGCTTCGTGTTATGTTGGCTTGACAGCCGTGAAGGGGATCCCGTGAGGTCCCCACGGAGGAGAGGCCTTGCGCGAACAGCCGGCATGGAGTGCCCCTGACCCGAGCCCGGGGAAGGGGCTTTGGCTTCTCCGGTCCAAGGTGTTCGACGCCACGGATCTCAAGCGGGCCGTCACCCGGATCGGCCACGAGATCGTGGAGCGCAATCACGGCGCCGCCGAGATCGTCCTCATCGGGCTCTACACCCGGGGGGTGGCGGTGGCCGAGCGCCTGGCCGCTTCCATCGCCTCCTTCGAGGGCGTGGACGTCCCCGTCGGCGCCCTGGACGTCTCCTTCTACCGCGACGACATCGGCCTGCGGCCCGCCCCCTCGCTCCGGCGGACCGAGGTGCCGGTCGACGTCACCGACCGGGTCGTCGTCCTCTGCGACGACGTGCTCTTCACCGGCCGCACCGTGCGGGCCGCCCTCGACGCCGTCATCGACTTCGGCCGGCCCCGGGCCATCCAGCTCGCCGTCCTCGTCGACCGCGGCCACCGGGAGCTGCCCATCCGAGCTGACTATGTGGGCAAGAACCTGCCCACCAAATGGGATGAGGACGTGCGCGTCCGCCTGGCCGAGGTGGACGGCGAGGACGGGATCGAGATCTGGGACTGCGTCGACGAGGGTGACGGAGAGGTGGAGGCGTGAAGCACCTGCTGGGCATCGACGACCTCGGAGCCGAAGGGATCACCGAGGTCATGGAGCAGGCCGAGGCGTTCCTGGAGGTGACCAGGCGGGACATCCCCAAGGTGCCCGCCCTGCGGGGCAAGACGGTGGTGTCCATGTTCTACGAGGACTCCACCCGCACCCGCCTGTCGTTCGAGACGGCGGCCAAACGCCTGTCGGCCGACACCATGACCTTCACCGCCGGCAGCTCAGCCGTACGCAAGGGCGAATCGCTCCTCGACACGGTGCGGACGGTGGAAGCGATGGGCATCGACGCCATCGTCGTCCGCCACCGCTCGGCCGGGGTCCCCCACCGCATGGCGGGGTGGACCCAGGCATCGGTGGTCAACGCCGGCGACGGCTGGCACGAGCACCCCACCCAGGCGCTCCTCGACATCTTCACCCTGCGCATGCACCGGGGCGCCGATCTGGCCGGCCTGTCCGTCGCCATCGTGGGCGACGTGAAGCACTCCCGGGTGGCCCGCTCCAACGTCAAGGCTCTGACCGCCCTCGGGGCCGACGTCACCCTCGTCGGGCCCCCCACCCTCATGCCCCCGGACCTCACCGGCTGGCCGGTGCAGGTCAGCCACGACCTCGACGCCGTGCTGGGCACGTTCGACGTGTACTACGTGCTGCGCATCCAGCGGGAGCGGATCGGCGAGGCCCTCTTCCCCACGCTGCGCGAGTACGCCGCCCGCTACGGCCTCACCGAGGAGCGCCTGGCCCGCCTCGCCGCCGACGTCCTGATCATGCACCCGGGCCCCACCAACCGGGGGGTGGAGATCGCCGCCAACGCCGCCGACGACCCCCGGTCCGTCATCACCCAGCAGGTGGCCAACGGGGTGGCGGTCCGCATGGCCGTCCTCTACCGGCTCCTGGCCGGTGACAACCGGCGCCCGCCGGAGCTGCTCGGCGAACTGGAGGCCGCCCGTGCCTGACCTCGTGCTCAAGGGCGGGACGGTCATCGACGCCACCGGCGAGCGGCTCGCCGACGTGGTGGTGCGCGACGGGGTCGTCACCGACATCGGCCCCGAGGTGTCCACCCCGGCCGGCGCCCACGTGCTGGATGTGGAGGGCTGCATCGTCAGCCCCGGCCTCGTCGACCTGCACGCCCATCTCCGGGAGCCGGGCGACGAGGACGCCGAGACCATCGAGTCGGGTGCCCGGGCCGCCGCCCTGGGCGGCTACTCGGCGGTGGTGGCCATGCCCAACACCGACCCGCCCATCGACTCCGCCGCCGTCGTCGACCAGGTCCGCCGGGCCGGGCGGAACGTCGCCTGCCACATCAGCGTGTCCGGGTGCATCACCAAGGAGCGGGCCGGGGCCGAGCTCGCCCCCCTGGGCGAGCTGCACGCCATGGGGGTGCGCATCTTCACCGACGACGGCGCCTGCGTGGCCGACGGGGGCCTCATGCGCCGGGCCCTCGAGTACGCCTCCGCCCTCCCCGGCGCCGTCCTGGCCCAGCACTGCGAGGACCCCGCCCTGGCCCGGGACGGCCACATGCACGAGGGCCCGTGGTCGTCGTGGCTCGGCATCCCCGGCCAGCCCGGCGAGGCCG
>JBIOYN010000260.1:0-9288 GCA_044870155.1 Acidimicrobiia bacterium
AATTGCGTGGATCGGCCGTCTGCCCCGTGGCGGCCGACCCAAAGCGCCGGGCCCGCGTGTTGGGATCGGCGTCGAGTCCGATGCCGTAGGGGGCGGCGAGGGAGCCCATGGCGGGCTGACGGCCGGGTCCCTACCATCGCGCAGGTGCACGGCGGGGGGCAGGCCGGGCGGTCGACTGAGACCATGCTCTTCACGGGCCTGCTCGGGCCACCCAGCTGCGGGGCAGCCGGCTGGGGCAGGAGGCGGCGGAGGAGCTGCGCCGCCGGAACGACGGGCTCCGCACCGAGGCAGTCGCACGTGATGGCAGCCGGGTGGTCTCCGCTACCGCTAGTGACACGGGCCCTCCGCGCTTCGGCGCACACAGAAGTCAAACCTGCGAAGTAAGGAGATCGAATGATCGACGATGTGTTCGTAGCGGACGCCGTGGTGCACGGCTACCACTGGGGACCGAGCAACTTTGCCATTCCGGAGGCGGCGATGACCTCCGCCGCCGGCTTTGGGTTCCACCAGTTCCTCAGCCCTGACTCGCCGGCTCGGCTCACCGAGGGCGAATTCGTCCGGGACTGGCCGACGGAGGACATCGAGGACGCCTTATTCGTCGAGACCGGCGTCGACCTCGTCTGTTATCACGGCACCCCGATCTACGACTTCTACAAGGACGGGCACTCGGCGACCCACAAGGGCCTGGAGTGGAAGGGGCGCGAGCCGAATCGGGTGCTGGTCTACGGCGACGCCAATCCCATGGAGGGAGCGGCGGGGCTGCGGCGCCTGGAGGAGCTGGCGGATCAGGGCGTCAACGGGATCAAGGTCTACGCGGCCCGGTTCTACCAGGGGCGCACACTGCCACAGCCTCTCGACGATCCGGAGTTCGGCTATCCGTTCATCGAGAAGGCCCTTGACCTCGGCTTCCGGGTCATCGCCACCCACAAGGCGATCCCGTTCGGCCCGGTCAGGGCCGAGCCCTATTCGGTGGGGGACCTGCCCCAGGCCTGCGCCCGCTATCCGGAGATGAACTTCGAGGTCGTCCACGCCGGATTCGCTTTCCTCGAGGAAACGGCCCTGCTGGCCGCCTCCTTTCAGAACGTGTGGCTGAACCTGGAGGTCTGTGGTTCCTTCGCCGCCGTCGCCCCCCGGCGGTTCGCCGAGCTGATCGGACCGTTCCTGCAGTACGGCGCCGAGGACCGGATCCTCTTCGCCACCGGTTGTCCACTGGTGCATCCGCTCCCGGCGATGCGGGCGCTCCTCGATTTCGAGATGCCGGCGGATCTGATGTCGGGCATGGGTTATCCGGCCGTTACCGCCGAGATGAAGCGCAAGATGCTCGGCGCCAACTTCCTGCGCCTGCACGGCATCGAGGAGGGGTCCTTCCTGAAGCAGGTGGAGGGGGACCGGTGGGCGGTGGCCCGCCGCGACGCGGTCACCGCCGAGCCGTGGTCGCATCTCCGTCGCCGCGGCATCACCGAGGAGAAGAACGATGCCGATTGACTCTGAGGCGCCGGCGCCCGTGGATGCCCGACAGGGGGTGTTGGCGGCCATCAACGAGGTCATCGATCCCTGCAGCCGTTTCAACGGTTCGCACCTCGGCCTCGTCGATCTTGGGATGGTGAAAGACGTCTCCGTCGAAGGACGCTCCGCCAAGGTCACGCTGCTCCTCGACGACCCCGTGTGCATTTACACCTTCGTCATCCAGCAGGAGATCCGCCAGGCGCTCGGCCAGCGTGGCATCGACGACGTCGACATCGAGATCTGCGCCGACGAGCTCTGGACCGCGGACCGGCTCTCGGAATTCGCCGGCATTCGCCTCGGCCGGCGTCCAGGCCTCGGACGCCGGACGTCGGGATCGAACGGACCGTAGAGAGAGACAGAAGAGAGACGCTGAGGGCCCCTTGCCGGGTCGCGCCACAAATGACGTCTCCTCGTCAAAGGCGCGCCCGAGCGACGGCTGACCGAAAATCGTTTGACGGGCGGTGGCTCCTTGCCAAGACTCGGTTGTCAGGTGCAATCACCGGAACACTCCGTACACATCGACTTACGAAGCCCCCCTGGCTTCCTGGAACGGCGTGTGCGCGATGCGACCTTTGGAGGACGCCGTGATCAATGACCCCTGCCCCGACACGTCCGAATTCCCCTGCGAGTCTCCGGACTTCGAAGTGCTGGGAAGCCTCGACAGCCTGGCCCTGAACGCCGGGGGCGACGTGGACGACGGCGACTACCTGACCTATGGCTACCCGCCCGGCTTCACGGTCCGGCCTGACATCCTGGCGACGCCGACTTCGCAGCCCTGACGCCGGCGACCACCGGCGTACCGAGAGCACCCCGGTGGAGGGCGAAGACCGGCGCCGCCTCGTCGGGTTCGACGGGGCCTACCCGCTCGACCGGGCGGCGGCAGTCGAGTGCCGGTGGAGTACCACGGTGCCCGGCACGACGGACGGCGGTGGCCCCGGGACGCCCGGGGTCGCCGCCCTCCGCCAGGACACCCTCGGGGCGGGCGGCGACGAGCGCGGGCGCCGAGGCTCGGCCCGGCTGGCGCTGGTGGGGAGTGCCGCCCTGGATGGGTCACCCGGGCGCCGGTTCGACGCCCTCGCCGATCTGGCCGGCCTCCAAGCCGTCCTCGACGACGGCGGTCTGCCGGCGCTCCGACGGCTGCGCGGTGACTTCGCCCTCGCCTACGTCGACCCCTCGCTCTCCCGGCTGGTGGTCTTCCGCAGCCTGACCGGCACCCGCAGCGTCTACTACGTGCACCAGGCGGGCCACGCCCTCTGGTGGGCCAGCGACGTCCGCCGGCTCTTCGCCACCGAGCCGGGCCTGGGCGACGTCGACGTCGGGGTGCTGCCGGCCCTCGTCACCGCCCTGGACCTGGACCCGGCCCGCTCCTGCTACGGCGCCGTGCGGCGCGTCCCGTCGGGCCACGCCCTGGTGGTCGAGGGCGGGCGACTCGAACACCTCCCTCCCGACGACTTCGCCGTGGAGAGCAACGGCGACCTCTCCCTCGCCGAGGGCGCGCTGCGCCTGGGCGAGCTCATCGGTCGGGCCGCCGAGCGCCACCTGCCCCCGCAGGAGAGCCTCGGCGCCCTCATGAGCGGCGGTCTGGACTCCTCCATCGCCGCTTTGGAGGCGAGGCGGGGCGGGCGGGCGGTGACCGGGTTCCACTGGACGTGGCCCGGTCTGGCCACGCTCGCCCAGGAACGGGCGTCCTGTGAGGCGGTGGCGGCCGAGCTCGGCATTCCCCTCGCCCTCCTCGACTTCACGGAATCGCTGGGGCCCGGCGGTGACTACCTCGCCTCCATGCGGGCCTCGCCCGTCCCCTTCAACCACAGCTTCTTCCGATGCATGGCCGGCACGGCCGAGGCGGCGGCCGCCCACGGCCTCGCCGCCGTCGCCACCGGCCATCTCGGCGACGCCCTGTTCCACACCGGGGCGCCGCCCGACCCCGCCTATTCCGGCACGGGCCGGCAGGCGCCCTCCTGGTGGGATCGCCGGCCGTGGCGGCGCCCGAGCAGCCGGCCGGATCCGCCCCGGTGGGACGAGCGCCGGGTGGCCCGGTGCGCCCCCTGGCTCACGGACCAGGCCACCCGGGCCGCCTCCGGAGCCGGCGACTACCCCTACTCCGACGAGCACGTGCCGCCGGCCAGCCGCCAGGCCTACGTGGCCGTCAAGCGCAGCCTCGACGCCGGTGGCGAGCTGCGCACCGGCGCCCTCGAGGGGGCCTTCCTGCCCGCCCGGGTCACGCTGCACCATCCCTTCGCCGACCGCGACCTCATCGAGTTCTCCCTCGGCCTCAGCGACCGGCACCGGTCGGTCTGGTACGGGGGGCTGCCCCTCCCCAAGGTGGCCCTGCGCGCCGCCTACCTCGACCGTCTGCCGCCCGTGGTCCTGCGCCGGGAGTCGCGCTCCCCCTACCTGGCCGTGGCCCAGACCTTCACCCGGCGCAACACCGGGGCCCTCTGGGACCTGCTCGGCCCCCGCTCCCTCCTCGCCGGCCTCGGCATCGTGGACCCCCCCGGCCTGCGCCGGGTGTTGGGCGACGAGAAGCTCCGGGCCTTCTGCAGCGTCGCCCTGGTGCGGGCGGCCGGGGTCGAGTACTGGCTCCGGGGCCTGACCGGGATGGTGCCGAACCCGTCCCTGGCGCCCGACGGGGAGGAGCCCTCGACATGCCGGAGCTGACGCTTCCCGGACATGTCCGGATGCTCGAGGTCAACGACACCGTCGTCCTCCTCGACCGGCGATCGAACGGTGTCGTCAAGCTCAACCCGCTCGGGGGACGCTGCCTGACGCTGCTCAGCGCCGGGGAGCGCGACGAGGCGCTGGCCGCCATCTGCGCCGGGACGGGATGCGACCTCGAGGGCGCCCGATCGTCCCTCGAGCGCTTCGTCGACCGCCTGCGCGC
This sequence comes from Acidimicrobiia bacterium, assembly GCA_044870155.1. Classification (GTDB taxonomy): domain Bacteria; phylum Actinomycetota; class Acidimicrobiia; order IMCC26256; family BP-133; genus CAWBJP01. The sequence goes on from JBIOYN010000260.1 coordinate 4,388, forward strand.
CGCCGGGCTCGTCGAGGTGCACACGGATCCCGGGGGAGACGATGCCCGCCCGCCCGGATGACGACCTCCTGGTCTCGATCGTGGCCGGGTACCGGCTCTCCCGCCGCGACCTCCCCGGCGTCCCCCATCGCCGGTGGTTGGCGGCACTGGTGTGGGGGTGGAGGGCGATGCGGGCCTTCGACCAGGGCGGCTCGGGCCGGGCCGACGAGGTCCTGCGCCGGGTCCCCGTTCCCGTTCACCGGCCCGCCGGGCACGAGGCGGCGGCGTGGGTCGTCCGGGCCCGCCTCGACGCCGACCGTCTGCGGGCCGTGCTCACCCGCCTGGCCGGACCCCGAGCCTGCTACTGCGAGTCGTTCGCTATCTGCGGCGGGCTGCGCCGCCTGGGCCACGACGCCGAGGTGGCCGTCGGCTTCGAGCGCGTCTCCTTCGGCGCCCTCACGGAATGCCACGCCTGGGTGGAGTTGCTCGGCGAACCGGTATACGGACCACTCGACGTGGCCGTGCTCTACGAGGAGCTCGAACGCCACCCCCGAGCGTGATCGCCGGTCGTGAAACACCCCAGGGCGGGAGCGCCAGTAGGCGCCTGGCCCTCAGCCTGAGTCACCACCGGCCTGGGCCAGGAGCCGCTGGAGCCGCTCGGCGCTGCGGGGGGCGTAGTCGCGGTGGACGTTGCGGAACACGGCGTGGACGACGGCTGCCTCCTCGGCCAGGGCCCCGAGCTCGGGCACCCAGGACTGGAGCACCTTGGTGGGGTAGAGGTACTGCTGTTCGGAGCGGGGGTGGCCGGGCCGGCCCCGGGCCCGGCCGTGGAAGCGCACCACGGCCAGATCGGGCGACGTGGCCACCGGCAGCGCCGGCACCGCGCCCTTGCGCCGGCCGCTGTCGACGCCCACGTAGGCCAGGCCGTGGGCGGAGAGGAACTCGAAGGTCTCGTCCCGGTTCTCCTGGGTCAGCCAGGTGACGTTGCGGAACTCCACCGCCACCCGCAGCGGCCGGGCCCGCTCGGCGCACTCCGCCAGGTAGTCCTTGTGCTGGCGCTTGATGGTGAACCACGGCGGGAACTGGAAGAGGACGGCGCCGAGCTTGCCCGCCCGCTGCAGCGGCTGAAGCGCCCCGGTGAAGCGCACCCAGATCTCGTCGACGGCCCGGTCCTCCAGATGGCGCAGGTAGACCCGGGTCTTGCCCGGCGGAGCCATCTTCTCGGGGAGGGCCTTGGGGTCGGTGGGGTGCTGGGTGAGGAGGGAGAAGGCCTTGACGTCGAAGGTGAAGCCACCCGGCGTACGCTCCACCCAGCGGTGGGCCGTCTCGCGGGAGGGCAGGAAGTAGTAGGTGGAGTCGACCTCGACCAGGGGGAAGCGGCCGGCGTAGTACCCCAGACGCTCCTCGGCCGTGTTGGTGCCCTTGGGATACCAGCCGGCGTCGAGGAGCGAGCGGTCGGTCCACGAGGCGGTGCCGACGAGGATGCGTCTGGTCACGTCCGGGATACTGTCAGGCCGGTGGAGGATCGGGAACCGAACGTCGTTGGTCTGCACCACGCCGGCGTCAGCGTCACCGATCTCGCCGCCTCCGAGGCGTGGTACGGGCGGGTCTTCGGCCTGCGCCGCCTCCGGGAGGTCGAGCTTCCCGGGGTCCACAAGGTGGTCCTCTCCGCCGACGGCCGCCAGCCCCTCCTCAGCCTGAACCTCCACGACGCCAACGCCGGGGAGGACTTCGCCGAGTCGAGGACGGGACTGGACCACTTCTCCTTCCTCGTCGACGGTCCCGAGGAACTGGCCTGGTGGCAGGCCCACTTCGAGGCGCTGGGCGTCGAGCACTCCGGGATCAAGGACTCGCCCTTCGGGGGGCTGATCGTCCTGCGCGACCCGGACAACATCCAGCTCGAGGTCTTCGGTCCGAAACCCTGAGGGCGGCGGGGGGCCAGACGCTCACCCGATGATTGGCGACGTCACCACGGGGTTGGGCTCAACCGGTGAGGCGCGCACCGGTGTCCTGGACGGCGACCCAGCCTTCGTCGGCGGTGCTGGTGGCGGCCGAGGTGCAACCGGGGGGGCAGCCGTCGATGTAGGCGATGTGGAGCCGGCCGTCGGGGGAGACCTCGGCGTCGATGTAGTCGGCGATGTTGGGGTTCTGGCAGCTGCCGAGCTTGGACAGGCAGCCGATCTGGACAGGGTCGGGCGTGACCCGGGTCAGGTTGAATGTCGACGCTGGCGCGGCGGCGTCGGTGACGGTCGCGGCGTAGAGGTCCCAACGTACGCCGTCGGGCGCGTCACCCGGGTTGGCGTTCCAGCCGTCCGGCGCGTCGTTGGAGCCGTAGAAGGCGAGGCCGATGCGGCCGTCGGATCCGGCGGCCACCACCGGGAACAACGTGCTCCGCAGGCCGGTGCCGGCGGCCACCGGGATCGGAGCCGACCACGTCCGGCCTCCGTCGACCGAGCGGGACAGGCGGGGCAGCCAGTCGGACCCGGTCCAGAAGAAGTACAGGGTGCCGTCCGGCGTGACCGCCAGATCGGGGGTGTCGCCGCTCACCGACGCGGGATCATCCACCACGGGGTGACGCTCCCACGTCAGACCATTGTCGGGGCTGCGGTCCACGGCCGCTCCGCACTGGGTGCGCGGTTGGTACAGCGTGCCATCCGGCGCCGCCACCGGTACCCCCTGGAAGGCGCACGTCGGGGTCACCCGCGCCGTCGCCGGTTCAGCCGAACCCGCCGGCACGCCCGGCCCGAAGGTCCGGCCGCCGTCGACGCTGGCCGCGCACGGCGTGTGAGTCAACGAGTTGGCACACACATAGACGATGTTGGGGTAGAGCCTGCCGGTCGGGTCGACCAGTGCCGTGCGCCGGCCCACGGCCACCTTCTCATGATCGGTCGCTCCACCGCCGCACGCCGCCGGGTTGGTGGCCCAGGTCCGGCCGAGGTCGTCGCTCCACGAAAGCACCGTGCACGCCAGCGTCGTGTCGTCCACGAAGACCCGGTCGGTGGAACGGTCGACCACCAGGACGCGGTCGGCGGCCAGCGGCGTGGCCGGCGAGGCCGCCTCCCACGTCCGGCCCCCGTCGGCCGAACGGGCGACATGGTCCCAACCACCGAAGAAGACCACGCCGGATCGGGTGATCCCGAGGTTCACCTCGGACCCGTGCGTCCCCGTCGCCCAGAGCGTGAACGCCGGGCCCGTCTCCACCCCCGACGACACCCCGCCAGGGATCAGCGCCGCGCCGACCATGGTCAGGGCGAGGAGGATCGGGTGGAATCGTGTCCCCATCGCACCCATTGTCACTCGCCCCGCTCGGCCGATGGCCGCGCCCGCCCCCCGGTGCGACCCAGAGGGCGGCGGGGGTCGTCGGGGGGGACCCGGCCCTCGAGCGCGCACGCACCGATGAACCGTCACTGCCGCGCCGTCCTTCCACGAGGAGCCCGACTGGGCGCGGGACACGCCAGCGAAGGGCGAGCCAACATCGGCTCCCACCTCGTCGTCCACGGCGACACCGGCTACGAGTCGGCGTTCCGCCCCGGCCTGTACCTCACCGTCGGGGCGCTCGCCGCCCTGGTCGCCGCCGCCACCGCCCTTCGATGTTCACCGTCATAGGCGTCAGTCCGGGCTTCGGGCTCCACTCCGGGAGATGGCATCAGCCATAGTCGCTGGCCCAGTCGCGCACCTCGACGTCCCAGTCGATGTCGCCGGGAGCGTTCACCTGCACCGTCAGGTGGCTCATGGGCGAGTCCGGGGTGCCGCCGTGCCAGTGCCACTCGTCGGGCATGACGGTGATCACATCACCGGCACGCACCACCTGACGCCCCGAACCGTCGGCCACGATGCCTTCGCCATGGGTGATGTACAGCACCTGACCTGAGCGGTGGAGATGCGGACGGGTGCGGCCCCCGGCCTCGAAGTGCACGGCGAAGACGGCAGGCCGATCGCCGAACGGGCTCGCGAACTGCTGAAAGCGGGCCCTCCCCTGGAAGTGCGGCCGGTACTCCGCGGGCAGCTCACCCTCGCCTGTGTCGAGTCGGTCGAACTTCACGTCGTGATCCTAACCACCGCACCGAAAGCCTCCCCCGGGGCCGCGGATACCACCGACCGATCACCGCATTCGCTGCGCTCGTGCGCTGATCGAGGTGGACCGGCACCGCACGTTCGGGGTCTCTGACGTCAGCTGGACGGTGATGACGTCAGCGCCGTCATTCGCTCCCGGACGTCGGGAGGGATCTCCAACGCGGCACGTTTTTCGAGGTCGAGCAGTACGCATTTGAACCTGGTGCTCATCACCGTCTGGCCGCTCGCCACGTTGATCAGCTCGTGGCGGAACTCGGCAGACTTGCGCCCCATCGTCTCCACCGCGGACTGCAGAGCGATCACGTCGCCGGCGACCAGCTCCGCCATGAAGTCCGTGTCGGCGTGGACGACAGCGAAGGACATCTGCCGAGCGGTGATCGCATCCAGATCCAGTCCCAACGTGGCCATGAGGAAATACATACCGTCGCTGACGGCACGGAAGTAGTGCTGAACATTCATGTGCCCGAGGTGATCGCAGTCCGCCGGCGCGACCACCCCCCGATAGGTCTCCAGACCCATCTCCCCAGCGTGGCACACGGGGCCGATTCAAGCTTGCCGTCTGGGTCGCCGCGATCGCGGGACGCCATGGCGAGCCTTGACGAGCCCTCGCCTCCGCAGTGCTGGGTCGGAGGAGGATTCCACTGGTGGACGAGGACGAGGTCACCTCAGCCGGCCAGGAGTCTGCGCGGCCGGGCTGCTCACCCTACGTGCAAGCCATGTACCACTCATCTGACGTCACCATCTGGCCGGACTGCTGGGGATCACGGTCGACGACGGCCACATCGCCGCTCATGGGCGGTCGGTCCCTCCCAGCAGCTGATCGCGGATCGATTCGGAGTCGAGCCACA
>JBIOYN010000261.1:0-15366 GCA_044870155.1 Acidimicrobiia bacterium
GGCGGCGGGACGGTCCCGGCCCGCCAGGCGGGTGTCGAGCATCAGCAGATCGGCGATGTTGCCCAGCCGCACCCGCCGCCACAGGCGCCGGGGATCGGCCGGGTCGGGGAGGCGCAGCGGCGTCCACTCCACGTAGGCCCGGGTGGCGGCGTCCAGCCGGGCTCGCCAGTCGCCGTCGGTGGCGGGGTCGTGGCGGTCGGCGCCTCCCCTCCAGGCATTGCCGGCCAGCTCGTGGTCGTCCCACACCGCCACCACCGGGTGGCGGGCCAGCAGGGCGGCGAAGTCAGGGTCCGTGCGGTACTGCGCATACCGGCGGCGGTACTCCTCCAGGGTGATGACCCGCTCGGGACCTTCGTGCCGGCGGACCACCCGGGTGCGCCGGGCACGGTCCTCGTAGATCGAGTCACCCAGGTGGACGACCACGTCGAGGTCCCGCTCGGCCAGGCGGCCGTAGGCGTTGAAGAAGCCGGTCTCGTAGTGGGAGCAGCACACCACTCCGATCCGGAGGCGCTCGACCGGTCCCACGGGCGCCGTCCGGGTCCGGCCCACCGGCGAGTCGGAATCCCCGGTGGCGAAGCCGTACCAGTACGTGGTGGCGGGCTGGAGCCCCGTCACCTCCACCTGGGCGGTGTAGTCCCGTTCCGCCCGGGCCTCGACGTCGCCCTCGGCCACCACATCGGTCAGCCCCTGATCGACCGCCACCCGCCAGCGCAGCGGCACGGAACTCGCGTCCGCACCGCTCACCCGGGTCCAGAGGACGACCCCATCGAAGGCGGGGTCGCCGCTGGCCACGCCATGGTGGAAGGCGATCAGGCCGCGTCCCGGGGGAGGCCGAGGACCCGCTCGGCGATGATGTTGCGCTGGACTTCGGACGTGCCGCCCCCGATGGTGAGCGCCGGGGAGAAGAGGAAACCCACCACCCACGGGAAGGGGCCGGGGAGGGTGTCGGGGTTGTGCTGGGTGAGCATCCCGTAGGGTCCGCACAGCTCCAGGGCCAGGTGGAACAGCTTCTGGCCGTGGTGGTCGGCCAGCGCCTTGCGTACCGACGCCTCCGGTCCCGGTTCTTGCCTGCTGACCTGGGCGGAGAGGGTCCGCAGGCGCAGGAAGCGCAGGATCTCGGCTTCCACGTAGAGGGCGGCGAGACGCTGGCGGGTCACGGCGTCGAGCGCCAGACCCGCCGCCTGTCCGGCGCGGACCGAGGCCATGAGCTCAGCGGCCGACGGCCCCCGCCCCCACAGGGCCCCTTCCGCCGACAGCGCCACCCGTTCGTTGCCCAGCGTCACCCGGGCCAGCCCCCAGCCGCCGCCCTCCTCGCCCACCAGGTTCTCGGCGGCGATGCGCACGCCGTCGAGGAAGACCTCGTTGAACTCGGCGGCGGCGGTCATCTGGCGGATGGGACGGACCTCGATCCCGGGCGAGCGCATGTCGACCACGAAGTAGGAGATGCCCCGGTGGCGGTCGGCCTCGGGAGCGGTGCGGGCCAGCAGGATGCCCCACCGGGCCTCCCGGGCGAACGTGGTCCACACCTTCTGGCCGTCGACCACCCACTCGTCGCCGTCGCGCACCGCCCGGGTGGACAGCGATGCCAGGTCGCTGCCGGCACCGGGCTCGGAGAAGAGCTGGCACCACACCTCGGAGCCGTCGAGGATGCCCGGGAGGAAGCGGTGATGCTGCTCCTCGGTGCCGGCCACCAGCAGCGTGGGGCCGGCCCAGCCGATGCCGATGGGGTTCTCGGGACGGTGGACCCGGGCGCGGCGCAGCTCCTCGTCGATGACGAGCTGCTCGGCGGGGGACGCCCCCAGCCCCCAGGGGGGCGGCCAGTGCGGCGCCGTGTACCCGGCGGCGGCCAGCCGGGAGAACCAGTCGGGGGGCGGCTTCCCCCCGGGCCCGAGTGTGGCGGCCAGGAACTCCCGGACCTGCCGGCGGGCGTCGTCCGCTTCCGGGGGCAGGTCGAGGTCCATCGGCAGGGTCAGGCGGCGAACTTGTCGGGGAACTGCTGCACGAGGGCGACGGCCAGCGGGTCGGCCAGCGCCGCCATGTGGTCCGCCGCGGTGCGGAGCTTGGTGTAGGCGTCGCCCAGGCTCTTCTTGCTCTGGGCGTCGATGACGTCCTTGAGCGTGAGGATGTGGGTCTTGACCAATTCGGTCACCGTCTCCTTGGCCAGGGCGGGGCTGGCGGTGGAGATGAAGGCGCCGAAGTCGGAGCTGTACTGCACCAGGTTGGTGATGGCCGCGTCCTGCTTGGCCTTGTCCCGGGCGGCGAGCCCCGTGGTGTACTCCACGAAGAAGGTGATGTGGCGCTCCCACAGCGGGCCGAAGGCCTTGCCGGCGTCGGCGCCGTAGATGTTCGACATCGCCTCGGTGAGGGAGTTCGAGTTCGACTTGAGGGCGGCGGCGGCGGCCATGAACTCCTCGGTGCGTCCCCCGAGGGCCGCTCCGGTGGCGGCGGCGGCGAGGAAGACGTGTTCCCGCAGGCCCATGTTGAGCGTGGTCGCCAGCGTGGCGCCCGCCCCCCTGGGGTTGCCCGCCACCTTGTCGGGAAACTTGGCGGCGATGGCTCCGGCCAGGCTCTCGGCGATGAGGCCCATGTGGCCGGCGGCGGTCCGCAGGTCGGTGTAGGCCTTGATGAGGTCGTTCCCGGCGTAGTCGTCGATGACCGCCTTCAGCGTGGTGATGTGCTCCTTGACCAGCTCGGCCACCGCTTCCTTGGTCAGATCGGGCAGCACCGAGTTGACGAAGGCCCCGAAGTCGCCGGCGTAGGCGGTCAGCTCGGTGACGGCCTGGGACTGCTTGGTCTTGTCCTTGGCCGCCACGCCCTGGGCGTAGCTCACCAGCATGGCGATGTGCTGCTTCCACAGCGGGTCGAAGGCCTTGCCCACCTCGTCCCCGAACACCCCGGCGAGGGCGGCGGTGAGGGCGTTCGAGTTCGCATCCAGCGCCGCGCCGGCGGCGGTGAACTCGTCGCTGCGGCCCCCGAGCACGGCGCTTCCGGCCGCCGCCGCCAGGATGACGTGCTCCTGGAGCAACCCGTTCAGGCTCGAGCGGGTGCGGGCGGCGGCGGTGGCCGGCCCGGGGTCGCCGGTCTCGGAGGCGGCCTCACCCACGGGTTGCCCGGGCTTGTCGGTGGCGCCCTTGTCATCTCCACCGCAGCCGGCGCCGAACAGGATGATGGCCAGTCCCAGGGCGGGCAGCCGCAACCATCGAGCCTCTCGCATCATGGGGCGAGCCTACGCGCTGTCATCCGGCCCGGCCGCCGTCTCCGAACACTGGTTGACTATGACGATCGACGAGATGCGGGACGCCAGCGACGCCACCCTGGTGGTGTCCATTGGGCGCTGGCACCAGGAGGCACTGGCTGAGGCCTACCGCCGCCACGCCGGGGCCGTCTTCGCCCTGGCCCGCCGGGTGCTCACCGAGCGGAATCTGGCCGAAGAGGTCGTCCAGGAGGTGTTCCTCCGGCTCTGGCACCACCCGGAGAAGTTCGACCCCGACCGGGGGTCGCTGCGCTCCTACCTGCTGGCCCAGTGCCACGGCCGGGCCGTCGACCTGCTGCGCTCCGAGCTCTCCCGCCGGGGCCGTGAGCAGCGCCAGGCGGCGGCCACCGCCGAGGCGGGCTACGACCTGGAGCACGCCGTGGTCGATCTGGCCGTGGCCGAGGAGGTCCGGGGCGCCTTGGAGGCCCTCTCACCTGGCGAACGGAGGGCCATCGAGCTGGCCTACTTCGGTGGCCACACGTACCGTGAGGTGGCGACGTTGCTCGACGAACCGGAAGGTACCGTGAAGAGCCGCATCCGTTCGGGTCTGCGCCGCCTGCGCAGCGTCATGATCGAAGCCGGGATCGGTGCGCCGTGAACCCGCCGAACCACTTGGAGATCCAGGAGCTGCTCGGGGCCTTCGCCCTCGACGCCGTCGACGACGACGAGCGCCACCTGGTCGAGGCCCACCTGGCCGTCTGCCCGCGCTGCCGGGCGGAGGTGGCCACCCACCGGGAGACCGCCGCCTTCCTGGCCCACACCGGTGACCGTGCCCCCGAAGGTGTGTGGGCCCGCATCACCGAGAACCTCGAGGAGGCTCCTCCCAGGATCGATCTGACCCCGATGGCGTCCCCCATGGCGTCGCTCGATGCCGCCCGGGAACGGCGCTCGCGCCGGTCGATCAGTGTGCGGATGGCGGCGTCACTGGCCGCCGTGGCCGCCGCCCTCACCGCTTTCTTCGGGTGGCGGATCGGCGCCCAGGACCGCCGCCTCGACCAGTTCGCGGCCGAATTCCACGAGCTGGCGGCCAAGGACGGCCTGCGGCGGGCGGCCACCGCCGCCCTGGCCGACGCCGACACCGAGCAGGTGCGGCTGGCGTCCTTCGACGGGAAGACGGGCGTGGCCATCGTGCGCCTCGCCAACGGCACCGGCTTCGCCGTGGCCGACAAGCTGCCGGCCCTGCCGGCCGGCCAGACCTACCAGCTGTGGGCATTGCGCCCGGAGGCCAAGATCTCCCTCGGCCTGCTGGGACAGGACCCCGACGTGGCTCCCTTCCAGATGGCGGGGCCGGTGCAGGGGTACGCCATCACCGCCGAGGCGGCCGGCGGCGTCAAGGAGTCCACCCAGTCGCCGGTGGTCCTGGGTTTCACCGACGCCACCCCTCCCCGGGCGCAGAACTCCTAGCCCCCTCGCCGGGCCGTGCCACCATGGGCCTGCGATGGCCTTCGGTGTCTACGTCCATGTTCCGTTCTGCGCCGCCCGGTGCGACTACTGCGACTTCGCCACCTGGACCGACCGCAGCCATCTCATGGAGGCGTACGCCGGCGCCTGCGTGACCGACCTCGAGCGCCGCTACGCCGGCGGCGACCTGCCCCCGGCCACCAGTGTGTTCTTCGGTGGAGGCACGCCCTCGCTGCTCCCCGGCCCGCTCCTGGCCCGCATCCTCGATGCCGTCCCCCGAGCCGCGGGCGCCGAGGTGAGTGTGGAGTGCAACCCCGAGAGCACCGACGACGCCAAGCTGGCCGCATGGCGGGCGGCGGGGGTGAACCGGCTGTCCTTCGGGGTCCAGTCGTTCCGGCTCCATGTCCTCGAGTCCCTGGGCCGGGCCCACGACCCGGCGCTGGCGGTGGCCGCCGTCGGCCGGGCCCGGGCCGCCGGCTTCGACAACTTCAACCTCGACCTCATCTACGGTGCCGCCGGCGAGTCGCTGGCGGACTGGCGGGCCACCCTGGAGGCCGCCCTGGCGCTCGACCCACCCCACGTCAGCGCCTACGCCCTCACGCTGGAGCCGGGCACGCCGCTGCACCGGCGGGTGGTGGACGGCGCCGGTCCCGGCCCGGACGACGACGACCAGGCCGACAAATACGAGCTGGCCGACGAGGTCCTGCGGGGTGCCGGACTCGGCTGGTACGAGATCTCCAACTGGGCCCGCTCCGGTTCCGAGTGCACCCACAACCTCCTGTACTGGGCCCAGGGCGAGTACCTGGGCGTCGGGTGCGCGGCCCACGGTCACACCGTCTCGCCCGACGGGTCGGCCCGGCGGTGGTGGAATGTCCGCACGCCGGAGCGCTACATCGCCGCCGTCACCGCCGGGCAACTGCCCGAGGCGGGCAGCGAGACGCTCCCGGCCAGCACCCGGCGCGACGAGGCCGTCACGCTCGCCCTCCGGACCCGGACCGGCGCCCGGGTGGGGGACGATGCCGGCCTGGTGGAGGCGGGGCTGGCGGACTGGCGGGACGGGCGCCTCGTCCTCACGCGGCGTGGACGGCTGTTGGCGAACGACGCCACCAGTAGAATCACGGCCTAAGTGGACGAGCGCAAAGCGGCCATCCTCAAGGCGGTCATCGAGGAGTTCGTCGAGACGGGCCAGCCGGTGGGGTCGAGCACGGTGGCACGAGCCACCGCCCTCGGCGTGTCCTCAGCCACCGTCCGCAACGAGATGGCGGTCCTGGAGCGGGAGGGATACGTCACCCACCCACACACCTCCGCCGGCCGCATCCCCACCGACAAGGGGTACCGCTTCTTCGTCGACCACCTCGCCCGCCAGGGCGAACTCCAGGTTCCGGACCGCCAGGCGCTGACCAGTTTCTTCGCCAGCGCCCACCATGCCCTGGAGGACATGCTCCACGAGACGAGTCTCCTCCTGTCCCGCATCACGGCCCACGCCGCCGTGGTGGTCGGCCCCCAGGCCGACACCGCCCGGGTGCGCAGCGTGCAGGTGGTGCGCCTCCACGAGGGCACCGCCCTGGTGCTGGCCGTTCTGTCCGACGGGCGCGTGGAGCGCCAGTTCCTGGAAGTCGGCCGCGCCGTGGTTGACGACGCCCGCCTGGGGGCCGTCTCCGCCGCCCTCGACTCCCAGCTGCGGGGCGCCACCCTGGCCGACCTGCCCGCCCTGATGGCCACCGGCGACCCCGGCACCGACGGTCTCGCCACCCAGGCCCGCGAGGCGCTGGTGGCGCGGGGCAGCGCCCCCATGGCCGAGTCCGTCTTCGTGGGTGGGGCCAGCCGCATCGCCGCCGACCTCGACGCCTTCACCGCCAGCGAGACGGTGGGCCGCCTGCTCGAGCTGCTCGAGCACCAGTACGTGGTGGTGAGCCTGGTGCGCGACCTCATCGACCAGGGCGTCACCGTCCGCATCGGCGCCGAGAATCAGTTGGAGGACCTCCGGGAGTGCTCAGTGGTGCTGGCCCGCTACTCGGTGGAGGGCCAGGCGGCAGGGACCGTGGGCGTGCTGGGGCCGACGCGCATGGACTACCCCCGGGCCATCGCCGCCGTGGCCGCCGTATCCCGCCGGCTCGGCCGCCATCTCTCGCCCCCCGGCTGAGCCATGGCCGCCACCGATTTCTACGAGCTCCTGGGCGTGGACCGTCACGCTGGCGAGGAAGAGATCAGGAAGGCGTACCGGCGCCTCGCCCGCCAGTACCACCCCGACACCAACGACGGCGACCCTCAGGCTGAGGCCCGCTTCAAGGAGATCACCGTCGCCTACGACACCCTGCGCGACCCCGAGAAGCGCCGTCGCTACGACCTCTTCGGGGCCGACGGCATGGCCGGAGCCGGCGCCCCCGGCGGCGCGGGCGGCTTCGACTTCGGGGTCTCCGACCTCTTCGACGCCTTCTTCGGGTTCGGGGCGGGCCAGCGGGGGCCGGCCGGGCCCGCCCGAGGGCCCGACGCCGAGGTCCGCGTCGAGCTCGACCTGGAGGAGTCGGTGTTCGGCATCACCCGCGAGGTCGAGCTGCGCATGCCCCTCGAGTGCCAGCGGTGCTCGGGCTCGGGTTGTGAACCCGGCACCCACCCGTCGACGTGCCGGGCGTGCGCGGGCGAGGGCCAGGTCCGCCAGGTGCGGCGCACGATCCTGGGCCAGATGGTCACCGCCCTGCCCTGCGGGACGTGCGGGGGCACGGGGCGGGAGATCCTCACCCCCTGTCGCGACTGCCGCGGCGAGGGCCGCGTCAACCAGGGCACCACCGTGGAGGTGCAGATCCCGGCGGGCATCGCCGACGGCCAGCGTCTGCGGCTGTCGGGCCGGGGGCCGGCGGCGGCCCGGGGCGGCACACCCGGCGATCTCTACGTGACGGTGTCGGTCCGCCCCCATCCCCGGTTCCAGCGCCACGGCGACGACCTCGTCCAGGTCCTTCCCATCCCCATGACCCAGGCCGTTCTGGGGGCGGCGATCCGGATCGAGACCCTCGACGGCGAGGAGGACCTGGTCGTCCCCGCCGGGACCCAGAGCGGCCGGATCTTCCGGTTGCGGGGCCGGGGTGTCCCGTCGCTGCGGAGCCGGGGTCGGGGCGACCTGCTCGTCCAGGTGGACGTCACCATCCCTGACCGGCTCTCGGCCGAGGAGGCCACGCTCGTCCGGCGCCTGGCCGAGTTGCGGGGCGAGGAGGTCGCCCCCAAGGAGGAGGGCTTCTTCTCCCGCATCCGCTCCGCCTTCCAGTGACGTTCCAGTGGGCGGCGGCGGTTTCGTCCTCGGCCCACGTCTTCACCCCCGAGCTCCCCGACCGCCTGATCCTCGAGGGCGATGACGCCCACCATCTGGTCCGGGTGCTGCGGCTGCGTCCCGGTGAGGTGGTGACGGCGGCCGACGGCGCCGGCCGATGGCGGCCCTACGTCCTGGAGGCCGGCACCGAGCTCCGGGCGACGGGCCCGGAGAGGACCGAGCCCGAGCTCTCGCCCCGCCTGTCCGTGGCCTTCGCCCTGACCAAGGGGGACAAGCCCGAGCTGGCCGTCCAGAAGCTGACCGAGCTGGGCGTGGACCGCATCCTGCCGGTGCTGGCGGAACGTTCGATCGCCCGGCCCGATCGGGCCCGGGCCGCCGCCGCCGGGCAACGCTGGCGCCGGGTGGCCCGGGAGGCGGCGGGCCAGTGCCGGCGAGCCCGGCTGCCCGAGGTCCCCGACATGGCCCCCCTCGCGTCCCTGGCCGGGCACCCCGGCCTGGTGGTGGCGGAGCGGGGCGGAGCGCCGCCGGCCGGCCTGGTTGGGGGGTGGGGGGCGGAGGTGCTGATCGTGGTCGGCCCCGAGGGCGGGTTGACCGACCGGGAGGTCGACCTTCTCGCCCCCCGGTTCCGGCTCGGCCTCGGGCCCCACATCCTGCGGGCCGAAACGGCGGCCGTGGCCGCGGCCGCAGTGATGACCGTTCTGCGGGAATTCGCCCCCCGGACGGCCGGGGCGAACCGCAGGGAACCTGGCTAGAGTGGCCCGGTCGCAACGAGGGATGGGCGGCCCGCGTTGCTTTGGAAGGGGTCCGGGCACACGCCGTCTGGGGAGGGGACATGGACACAGACGCGCAAACCACACGAGCCACAAATGTTGGCGGAAAGTGGTCAATTGCCGCGAAGAGTCGACATTTGCGCCTTCGGCAGCTAGCCTTGAAGGAGTCTGGAGGGGCGGAAGACGAGGGGAGCTGGAGGGACCGGGTGGCCATCTCGACGCAGCGCGTGGGCGACCGGCTTCGATCCATCCGGCGGCAGAAGGGTCTGTCGCTGCATGAGGTCGAGGCCATGTCCAACGAAGAGTTCAAGGCCTCCGTCTTGGGCGCGTACGAACGGGGGGAGCGGGTCATTTCGGTGCCCCGCCTCATGCGCCTGGCGCACGTCTACGGCGTGCCGCCGGAGCAGCTCCTTCCCAAGGAGGTCGAGGTCGACCTGACCGAGCCGGGGGCGATGGACCTCTCCGAGGGCTTCGCCGTCGACCTCAACCGGCTCCAGGAGTGCCGGGAGCCGGAGGCGCTGGCCCTGGCCCGCCTGGTGGCCATGATCCAGACCGAGCGGCAGGACTTCAACGGGCGGGTGCTCACCGTCCGGGGCGACGACCTGCGGGCTCTCGCCTACTTCCTGCTGACCACGCCCGAAGAGCTCTGCGGGCGCCTGACCGGCATGGGCCTCCAGGCACTGCCTGCATAGCCCACTAGGCTTCACCCGCGATGGCTGGCTCTGATTTCGGGGACACCCCGCGCCCCGGGTGTCTTTTCTGCGGGATTGTCGCGGGCTCCGTCCCGTCGGACGGCGTGCTGGAAACCGAACACAGCTACGCCTTCCGGGACATCAACCCGGCCGCGCCCGTCCACGTGCTGGTCGTGCCCAAGTCCCACCTCGACTCGATCGTCGACGTCGACGGGACCCAGACCGAGGTGCTGGTGGACCTCGTCAACGCCGTCAACCAGGTGGCGGTTCAGGAGGGGATCGCCGGCAGCGGCTATCGGGTCGTCACCAACGTGGGCGAGGACGCCGGCCAGCTCGTCCGTCACCTCCACTTCCACGTGATCGGGGGCCGCTCGCTGCGCTGGCCTCCCAAGGGCAGCGAGGCCGGTGGCTAGGTCCACTAATCTTCGGGCAGCTTGACGCCACCACCTCAGACCCAGGTCAAGATCCTCGTGCCCGGCAATCACCTCATGGTGAACCTGCTCGGGCAGCGGGACGAGTTGCTGCGTCTGGTGGAGGGCGCCTTCCCCGTGGGCATCCTGGTGCGGGGCAACGAGATCACTGTCACCGGGGAGGCGGTCGAGGCCGACCGGGTCGGTCGCCTGTTCGAGGAGCTCGTACTGCTCCTCGAGGCCGGGCACACCATCGACCGGGAGAACCTGGGCCGGACCATCGACATGATGAAGGCCGACCAGCGCCCCTCGGACGTGCTCAACACCGCCGTCCTCCGGGGCCGCAAGACGGTGCGGCCCAAGACGGCGGGCCAGAAGCGCTACGTGGACGCCATCCTCGAGCAGGTGATCACCTTCGGGATCGGCCCGGCGGGCACCGGGAAGAGCTACCTGGCCGTCGCCCTCGCCATTCAGGCCCTCCAGGCCAAGCAGGTCAACCGGATCGTCCTCACCCGCCCGGCGGTGGAGGCGGGGGAGCGCCTCGGGTTCCTGCCCGGCGACGTGATCGCCAAGGTCGACCCCTACCTGCGCCCCCTCTACGACGCCCTCTACGACATGGTCGATCCCGAAGGGGTGCAACGCCTGATGGACCGCGGGACGATCGAGGTTGCACCTCTGGCTTTCATGAGGGGCAGGACGCTTAATGATTCCTTTATCATTCTGGACGAGGCCCAGAACACCACCTCCGAGCAGATGAAGATGTTCCTCACCCGCCTGGGCTTCGGCTCCAAGGCGGTGGTGACCGGCGACGTCACCCAGATCGACCTGCCCGACGGGAGGGGCCGTTCCGGGCTCCTCCAGGTGCGCTCGATCCTGGAGGGCATCCCGGGGCTGTCCTTCGTCGACCTCACCAGTGCCGACGTCGTGCGCCACCGGATCGTCCAGGACATCGTCGACGCCTATCAGCTCCACGAGAGGTGATGGAGTCCGTGGAGGTGTTCGTAGCCGACGAGCAGTCCGAGGTGACGGTGGACGCGCTGCGCTGGGTGCGCCTGGCCCGTATGGTGCTCGAGGAGCAGGGGGTGAGGGGCGACGCCGAGCTGTCCATGCTCTTCGTGGACGAGAAGGCCATGTCCGACCTCAACGAGCGCTTCCTGGGCCGGGACGGGCCCACTGACGTGCTCGCCTTCCCCATGGACGACGAGCTGGTGGAGAGCGGCCGCCAGCCCGACCAGGGGGGCAGGGGCCCGGGCTCGCCCGCCGAGCCGTCCGACGCCCCCATCCTGGTGGGCGACGTCGTCATCTGCCCCAAGGTGGCCGAGACCCAGGCCAAGGAGCATGTCGTGCCCTTCGACGACGAGATGAGCCTCCTCGTCGTCCACGGCGTGCTCCACCTCCTCGGCTTCGACCACGAGGAGGACGACGAGGCCGCGGTCATGGAACGCCGGGAACGGGAGTTGATGGCTCGCTTCAAGGAGCTGGAGCGGGGCGGGAAGTGAGCAGCACGGAGTATCTGATCCTGGCCGGCATCGCCGTGCTCTTCGCCATCTCGGTGGTCACGGCCATGGCGGAGACGGCCTTCACCAAGATGAGCCGGGTGCGGGCGATGACCCTGGAGGAGGAGGGGCGCAAGGGCGCCGCCCGCCTGGCCCGGCTCCTCGAGGCTCCGGAGTGGACGCTCAACATCGTCCTGTTCGTCATGATGATCAGCCACTTCGCCGTGGCCAGCCTGGTGGCCATCATCGTCGAGGACCACTTCGGTGGCTTCGGCGTGGCCGTGGGGACGGTCGTCGAGGTCATCATCTTCTTCGTCCTGGCCGAGGTGGCGCCCAAGACCTACGCCATCCTCCACAACGACGCCGCCGCCACCCGGCTGTCGGGTTTCTTGTGGGTGGTCAGCCGGTTCCCGCCGCTGCGGGCCATCACCCGGGTGCTGATCGGCATGGCCAACGTGGTCCTGCCCGGGAAGGGGCTGAAGAAGGGTCCGTACACCTCGGAGGAGGAGATCCGCACCCTGGCGGACGTGGCCGCCCAGGAGGAGGTCATCGAGCGCGAGGAGCGGCGCCTCATCCACTCCATCTTCGAGTTCGGCGACACCGTGGTCCGGGAGGTGATGTCACCCCGGCCCGACATGGTGGTGGTCGACGTCACCGACAGCATCGACACCGCCGTGGAGCAGGCCACCCAGGCGGGGTTCTCCCGGCTGCCGGTGGTGCGGGAGACGCCGGACGACATCGCCGGCCTGGTGTACCTGAAGGACATGATCCGCGCCATCCGGGAAGGTCGGGCCGACGAATCCGTGGCCAGCGTGCTCCGCCCCGCGGTGTTCGTTCCCGAGCAGAAGCGGGTCGCCGAGCTCCTCCGGGAGATGCAGCTCAACCGGTTCCACCTGGCCATCGTCGTCGACGAGTACGGCGGCACCGCCGGGCTCGTCACCCTGGAGGATCTCCTGGAGGAGATCGTGGGGGAGATCGTCGACGAGTACGACGTGGAGGAGCCCCGGGTCGAGCAGCTGGACGACGGCGGCGTCCGGGTGGCCGGGCGCACCTCCATCGACGAGGTCAACGAGGTCCTGGGCGCCGAGCTGCCGGCCACGGAATGGGACACGGTGGGCGGGCTCATGTTCAACCTGCTGGGCCACGTGCCCGTCGAGGGCGAGACGGTGGCCTGCCAGGGCCTGGAGTTCCGGGCCGAGCGCATCCAGGGCCGGCGGATCCTGACCGTGCGCATCGAGCCCGGGGAGCCGGAGCCCGCCGAAGCCTCGTCTACGTGACCTTCAAATCGGGGTTCGTGACCCTCGTGGGCCGGCCCAACGTTGGCAAGTCGACCCTCCTCAACCAGCTGGTGGGCACCAAGGTCTCGATCGTCTCCAACAAGCCCCAGACCACCCGCAACCAGGTGCGGGGGGTGCTGGGCGGCGAGGACTCCCAGGTGGTGTTCATTGACACGCCGGGGATCCACAAGCCGCGCACCGAACTGGGCCGGCGCCTGAACCAGCGCTCCCTGGAGACCCTCGGTGCGGTGGACGTGGCCTGCCTCCTCGTCGAGGCGTCCGCTCACATCGGCGCCGGGGACCGCTTTATCGCCGCCGCCCTGGCCGAGGTGGGCACGCCGGTGATCCTGGTGGTCAACAAGGTCGACGCCGTCGGCCGGGACGCGGTCGCCGCTCATTTGGCCGAGGCGGCTGCCACTCTGGGTGATTTCGCCGCCTACGTGCCCTTGTCAGCCGCCACCGGGGAGGGCACCGACGCCCTCCTGGAGGAGATCCGAAGCCGCCTCCCCGAGGGGCCCCGCTACTACCCGGAGGACGTCGTCACCGACCAACCCGACGTCTTCCTGGCCGCCGAGCTGGTCCGGGAGAAGCTCCTGGCCGTGGCCCGCCAGGAGCTGCCCCACTCCCTGGCCGTGACCGTGGAGGAGATCGAGGAGCGCCCGGGCCCCCTGCTGGTCATGCGGGCCGTGATCCGCGTCGAGCGGGACTCCCAGAAGGCGATCGTCATCGGCCGGGGGGGCTCGGTCCTCAAGACGGCCGGCACCGCGGCCAGGAAGGAGCTGGAAGCCCTGCTGGGCGCCAAGGTGCACCTCGAGACGCACGTCAAGGTCGAGCCTGACTGGCAGCGCCGCCCCGACGCCCTCGACCGTCTCGGCTACTGAGCGCCGAGGTGCGTGGGTTTCCGTCTTCCGAACCCCACTTGGGTAAAGTGCCGCCGCGCCGTTGAGGAGGAAATCTGCATGGTGCAAACCCCCAGAAGGCTGCATGTCCTCCGTGTGCTCGGCGTTCTCGCCGCCGTGGGCGTGCTCCTCCTGCTGGCCGGCTGCGCCGCCAATGCCCCCCAGGATGTCCTCAAGCCCGAGGGGGCCATCGCCAGGAAGCAGGACAATCTCTTCAAGCCCATCTTCTACCTGGCCGTGGTCCCCATCTTCGTGCTGGTCCAGGGCCTGGTCATCGCCACCGTCGTCCGCCACCGGCACCGTCCCGGGCGGCCGGACCCCGTCCAGGTGCACGGCAACACCAAGCTGGAGATCGGCTGGACGGCGGCGCCGGCGCTGATCCTGCTGTTCGCGGCCGTGCCGACCATCAACACCATCTTCGACATCGCCCGGGAGCCCACCGGCGACGTGCTCAAGGTGGAGGTCTACGGTCACCTGTGGTGGTGGGAGTACATCTATCCGAAGCAGCCCGGCATCGCCCAGGAGTTCTCCACCGCCAACGAGCTGCACATCCCCACCGGCCGGCCCGTGCGGCTCTCGCTGGAGTCGATCGAACCGGGGCTGCCGCCGCAGGCCGACGGGAAGCCGGCCCAGGGGGTGATCCACAGCTACTGGATCCCCAAGCTGGCCGGGAAGCAGGACGTCGTTCCCGGGCGCGTCAACCACCTGACGGTCGAAGCCGACAAGCCGGGTAAGTACCTGGGGCAATGCGCCGAGTACTGCAACCTGTCCCACGCCAACATGCGTCTGGCGGCGGTGGCCCAGGAGCCCGACGACTTCGCGGCGTGGGCGGCGGCCCAGCAGCGGCCGGCAGCCAAGCCCACATCGGGGATGGCCGCCGAGGGCTTCAAGGTGTTCAGCGGCAAGGGCGGGTGCCTGGCCTGCCACACGCTGGTGGGCGTCGAGGGCGCCGTGGCCCGGGTGGGGCCCAACCTGACCCACCTGAAGGGCCGCGACCGCTTTGCCGGCTATGTGTTCGACAATACGCCGGAGAACCTCCGGAAATGGGTGGACAACCCTTCGGCCATGAAGCCCATGCGACCCAACAAGGGCACGGGCATGCCCGACCAGGGCCTCTCGCCGGAGGAGCTCGACCAGGTCGTCGCCTACCTGGAGACCCTCAAGTGATGCCCGGGGTTCGGGGTGTCCCCGAGATGAAAACAGGAGGACTCTGATGGCAGTGGCGGTAAAGGCTCCCGCCCGCCCCTTCGCCCGTCCCCGGTCGCACACCGGGTTCATGAGCTGGATCTCGACCGTCGACCACAAGCGGATCGGGATCCTCTACGGGGTGACCGCCTTCATCTTCTTCATCATCGGCGGGATCGAGGCCCTGCTGGTGCGCGGCCAGCTGGCCACTCCCAACGGCGACGTCCTCACCGCCGACGAATACAACCAGCTCTTCACCATGCACGGCACCACCATGGTGTTCCTGGTCATCATGCCGTTGGCCGCCGCCTTCGGTAACTACCTGGTGCCGCTCATGATCGGCGCCCGGGACGTCGCCTTCCCCCGCCTCAACGCCTTCGGCTACTGGGCCTTCCTCTCCGGCGGGCTGTTCCTCTACACCAGCTTCCTCTTCGGCGGGGCCCCGGCCGGTGGGTGGTTCGGGTACGCCCCCCAGACGGAGGCGCCGTTCTCGCCGGGACATGGCATCGACTTCTGGCTGATCGGGCTGGTGATCACCGGCGTCGGCTCGCTGACGGCAGCCGTGAACTTCATCGTCACCACGCTGAACCTGCGCGCGCCCGGAATGACCCTCATGCGCATGCCCGTGTTCGTGTGGATGAACCTGGTGGTGAGCTTCCTGTTGCTCTTCGCCATGCCCATCATCACGGTGGCGCTCTTCCAGCTCTACTTCGACCGGAAC
>JBIOYN010000262.1:0-11874 GCA_044870155.1 Acidimicrobiia bacterium
CGCCGCGGGGGTGGGTTGGTGTCGGTGCCGGCGGGGACGGTGGTCAGATCTTGATCGTCCGGGCCGGGCTCTTCTGGCCCTGGAAGTCGGCGACGGCCTCGTCGTTGACCACCACGCCGCGGGCGGCATGGACGATGTTCTTGTCGAAGTTCATGAGGATGGTGTTGCCGGTCACTTCGACCATGGACTGGGCCCGGACGAGGTCGCCGGCCGGGGTCATGATCATGAAGTTCCGGGCCTCGTAGGTGAGGTTGTCGTCGACGGGCTTGTCGAAGACGAACCGGACCTGGCCGACGGCGTCGTCCATCGACACCGAGGTGAGCCAGGGACCGGCGCTCACGCCGTCAGCGGCGGACGTGGATCCGATGTGGCGGGACCCGAGGGTGTTGGCCACCTCGGAGCCGTCGTCGGCCGTCACCGCGCCCTCATCAGCGGCGGCGAGGGCCATGTTGCCCGAGAACTTGTGGATCTCGGGGATGGCGATGCGCACCACCTCGGCCGAGGGCCGGGCGAAGCCCTTCGCCTGGTAGGCGGTCCCGTCAGCGGCGTAGACCACGAACTTCTCGAGGGCCACGTTGCTCACCAGGGTGTCGAAGGTGTAGTCGAACTGGCTCTGGCCGATCACGTTCGACACGGAGACCAGGTCGGGAGCGGTGGTGCTGGTGCCGATGGAGCCGGGCGAGCTCTCGATGCCCCGCAGGTTCTTGGCTGCTCCCTGCTGGGCCCAGAACAGGACGCCGTCTTCGGTCTGGCGGTCGTAGGCCACGGTGACCGAGTTGTCGTCGGCGGTGACCAGGGACGTGGCCGGGACGCTCTTGCCGTCGGCGGTGTAGTACCCGAACCGGGAGGCGTCCCCACCGGCGCGCTCGTCGATCTGCTCGTCGTATTCGTAGACCACCCGCTCGAGCGAGTGGATGGCGCGCACCGCGGTCAGGTCAGGACCGTCGGTCAGGTTCTGGGTTCCCGCCACGGTGCTCCCCTGGAGGGGGACCGAGCCGGGCAGGTTGGCCTCGCCGGCCTCGTCCTCGACCGCCCCGGTGTTGACCGAGCCGAGCGTGTAACGGGACAGGTCCGTACCCGGGGCGAAGCCCACCAGGACGGAGGCGGGGTCACCCTGGACCAGGCGGGCATCGGTAGCCGCCGCCCTGGTGTCCATGTTGAAGCCCGTGAGCGTGAAGCCACGGGCGTCCCTGACCTCGTGGACCACCCGACCGAACTCGTACACGGCGTACTCGTGATCGGTGTCGTTCAGGTTGAGCGATTCGATGCGGACCGACTCCAGCGTGAGGTCGGCGGCCACGTTCTCGATCCGGTCCCCGTTCTCCCGGGGGCCATTCGAGCCGGGCCCGGGGACAGTGGCGGCGTCGCCGCCCTCGTGGAGATCGGGGTCGGGGATCGGCGTCGCCGGCTCCTCGCTGGGCGGGGGCTTCGCCTCCTGGGCGAAGGAGGGCACGATGGCCAGGCCCAGCCCGACCGTCCCCAGGGTTGCCGCCGCCAGGGCGATGGCGGAGCGGGGCATCCATCTCGGCGTGTTCATTGATCGTTCTCCTCTTGGTTGCGGTGGAGCACCGTTGCTCCATCCGCTCGGGCTCAACGGCGACGCCGACGCCTTCCTCTCACTTTGTTTCAAACGGCACAGTCGACCGGGGCGGCGGTGGGAAGCCTCTTGACCCAGAGCATTGGACAGTTCTATAAGCAACTGCTAGTACTTTTAGAGTTGGTTTGGGCGTTGTGCTCGGAGATGGAGGTTGGCCGTGACCTTGGTTCCCCCTCGTAAGGCGATGCCGCTCCCCCGGGCCGACGGGGCCCAGACCATCCCCGACGGTGGCGTCTTCGGGCCGGCGGAGCTGGAGGCCCTGGCCCGACGCTGTCCCGAGCGGACCATCGGAGCGGGCGAGTGCCTGTTCCGGGAAGGGACGCGCCTCGATTGCGTCTACGTGGTGCGTCGGGGTCTGGTCGGCCTGGGGCGCCGAGCCAACGGGCGGCGGGTCACGTTCCTGCTCCTCCGCCCCGGCGACATCGTGGGCGACCTGGCCGCGCTGCGCAGGAGCCCGGCGTTCTTCGACGCCTTCGCCGTGACCGAGGTGCGCCTCCTGGTCGTTCCCGCCGCCGACTTCCTCGCCGCGCTCGATCTGCAGTCGCCGTTCGTCCGCCAGTGGGCGGTCGGGCTCGGCGTGCGCATCTCGGCCCTCCAGGCCCGACTCGAGGAGCTCCTCGGCGCCGACCTGCGGACCCAGGTCGCCTCGCTCCTCCACCATGAGCTCAAGGCCGGCTCCCGGGTCGTGAGCCTGACCCAGCAGATGATCGCCGATCTCCTGGGTGTCCGGCGGACGAGCGTGACCAGGACCCTCCAAGGCCTCCAGCGTCAAGGGATCATCGAGATCGGCTACGGACACATCGCAGTCCGGGACCACGCCTCGCTGGCCGATGCTGCCGGGCGGGACCATCGGGCGATCGCCTGAAACGAACGCCTTCAGGGCCGGATTGTCTCCTTGGCGACAATCCGAGCGGCGGGGACGTCGGCGGCGGTTGTGCCTGGGGAACAGCACCGCACCTGGGTCACTGACGCCCCCCCGCCAAGACAGGAACACCCATGGAGAACATGGATGCCGGTTTCCGGCGGGACGCCGCCCTCCTCGAAGCCGTCCGCTACGAGGTGAAGAAGGTCGTGGTCGGCCAGGACCACGCCCTCGAGCGGCTGCTGGTCTGCCTGCTGGCCGGGGGCCACTGCCTGCTCGAGGGCCTGCCCGGCCTGGCCAAGACGCTCACCGTCCAGACCCTGGCGGTGGTGATGGGCGGGGACTTCGCCCGCATCCAGTTCACCCCCGACCTCGTCCCCTCCGACATCGTCGGCACCCGCGTCTACCGGGCCTCGACCGAACACTTCGACGTCGAGCTGGGCCCGATCTTCGCCAACTTCGTCCTGGCCGACGAGATCAACCGGGCCCCGGCCAAGGTCCAGTCGGCCCTCCTCGAGGTCATGGCCGAAGGTCACGTCACCATCGGGGGGCGAACCTTCCCGGCGCCCCTGCCGTTCCTGGTCCTGGCCACTCAGAACCCGATCGAGTCGGAGGGCGTCTACCCCCTCCCCGAGGCCCAGCAGGACCGCTTCCTCATGAAGCTCCTGATCGGCTACCCGAGCTACAGCGAGGAGCTGGAGATCGTCCGGCGCATGAGCGGCGATGTGGCCGAGGTGCGGCCCCTGCTCACCCCGGACGACCTGGTGCGCCTCCAGTTGGCAACCGGACGTGTCTACGTCGACCCGGCCGTGGCCGACTACGCGGTGCGCATCGTGGTGGCCACCCGAACCCCCGCCGCCCTCGGGGTTGACGGCGTGGCCTCCTACCTCGCCGTCGGAGCCAGTCCCCGAGCCAGCCTGGGCCTGGTGGTGGCGGCCCGGGCGCTCGCCCTCCTCCAGGGCCGAGCCTTCGCTCTCCCCGAGGACATCGCCGTCCTGGCCCCCGAACTGCTCCGCCACCGGCTCGTGCTCTCCTACGAGGCCCTGGCCGAGGGGATGGAGCCGGACGAGCTCATCGAACGGGTGCTGGCCCAGGTACCCCCGGTGGCCACGCCCATGGCCGGGGAGGCCGTCCGCCGTGCGCGGTAAGCGCTCTGGCGGTGGTTGCCGCCGGCTCCTGCAGCCCCCGGGACCCGAGATCCGGCGCGTGCTGTGCCGTCTCGAGGTGGTGGTCACCCGGCGGCTCCGGGGACTCGTGCAGGGAGAGCACCAGGGGCTGTTCCCCGGGGCGGGATCCGAGCCGGGCGACAGCCGCCCGTACGTGCCCGGCGACGACGTCCGCCTGATGGACTGGAACGTCACCGCCCGCACCGGGGAGGCCCACGTCCGCGACCCGGTGGCCGACCACGAACTGGACCTGTGGCTGCTGGTCGACGTCTCGGCCAGCCAGCATTTCGGTACCACCACCCGGGAGAAACGCGAGGTCGTGGTGGGACTGGCGGCCGCCTTCGGCCTGCCTGCCACCCGCCTGGCCAACCGGGTGGGCGCGGTGGTCGTGGGGGGCGACGGCGTAACGGTCGTCCGCGCCTCGGCCGGCCGCAGCCGTCTCCTCGCCCTGCTCCACCGGGTGCTCACCACCCCGGCCTGGGAAGGGGAGGGACGGACCGACCTGGCCGGCGCACTCCGACAGCTCGAGGGGCTGGCCCGGCGCCGAGGGGTGATCGTGGTCATCTCGGACTTCCTGTCCCGGCCCGGCTGGGAGTCGGTGCTGGGCCGGCTGGGGGCTCGCCACGACCTCGTGGTGGCTGAGGTCGTCGATCCCCGGGAGCTCGAGCTGCCGCGCCTGGGGGTCCTCACCCTGGTCGACCCCGAGACCGGGCGCTCCCGGATTGTGGATACCTCCCAGGCGCGCCTGCGAGCGGCATTCGCCCGGGCTGCCGCTTCGCAGCGGACGGCGGTGGCCGCCGCCATCGCCCGGGCCGGAGCCCACCACCTTGTCGTGTCCACCGACGCCGACTGGCTCAGCGAGGCCCTCGTCTTCTTCGCCCGCCGCCGCCGTCGCCGGACGTACCGGGCCATTCCACCCCGGGAGGGGGGAGCACGGTGATCTTCGCCGCTCCCGCTCGTCTCGGGCTCCTCGCCGTGGTGGCCGGCCTGGCCGTCGCCTATGTCATCGCCCAGCGCCGCAGGCCCCGGTACGCCCTGCGGTTCACCAACCTCGAGCTCCTCGATGTGGTCGCCCCCGAGCGACCCGGGATGCGCCGGCACCTCCCCGCGCTCCTCGTGCTGGTGTCGGCCGCCGCCATGGTGCTCGCCCTGGCTGGCCCCGCCCGCCCCATCCTCGTGACCCGGCCGGCGGGCTCGGTGGTCGTGGCCGTCGACGTCTCACCCTCGATGATGGCCACCGACGTCGCACCCAGCCGCCTGGATGCTGCCAGCCAGGCCGTCGCCCGTTTCGCCGACCTGCTTCCCCCCCGCATCCACCTCGGACTGGTCAGTTTCGCCGGGACCGCCGTGGTGGTCGTGCCCCCCACTCCCGATCACGAACTGGTCCGGCGTGCCGTCACCCAGCTCCGGTTCCAGTCGGAAACCGCCCTCGGAGAAGCCATCCATGCCTCCCTCGACGCCCTCGCCGCTGACGACGGGGCGGGCCCGGGTGGCGTCGTGGTGCTCTCCGACGGGGCCAGCACGACGGGCCGGCCCGACAACGCTGCCGCCCAACGGGCCCGGGAGGCGCACGTGCCGGTGTCCACCATCGCCTTCGGGACACCCGACGGCACGGTGGTCCTCGGAGGCGAGACCCTGCCCGTCCCCCCCGACGGGCCCGCCCTCCGGTCCATCGCCGCCGCCACCGGCGGACGGTTCTTCGAGGCCGCATCAGCGGCCGAGCTCACCGAGGTGTACCGCACCATCGGCCGGTCGGTCACCACCGTCGAGGAGCTCCGGGACCTCACCGCCTGGTTCGTCGGAGCCGCCCTGGCGGCCACGCTCCTCGCCTCCACCCTCGCCCTGGCCTGGTTCGCCCGCCTTCCCTGAACGTCACGGGGCCATCTGTTCCTGACCTGGCCCGAGTAACCGGGTGGGCGGCGCCGAACCGTCGCCGTTGGCCAGCCCGCCGATCTCTGTCTCCTTCATCCGAGACCGTGGCGGCGACCATCCGAAACGGCTGCGTCTCGAAACGGGAGGGGCTGCTACTGCTCCGGTTTGGCGCCGGGCGAACCGAGAAGACGCTCGACCGCCGCCACAAGCGCCGGCAGGTCGTGATCGATGGTCGCCTGCACGATGGCGTGTGCGGTGTCGAAGTACCGATGCGCGAGGTGATTGCGCATCCCTGCGATGTCGATCCAGGGGATGGCCGGCTCTCGGGCCAGCAGGTCAGGGTGGATGGCTCTGACCGCTTCCCCGATCTCGATCAGCCGGACACGCACCGCGTCGAAGACCAGTCCGTCGTCCAAGGCGCCTCGGTTGAGGTGGTCGCGGATCGCTCGGGCGGAGGCGAGGATGTCCTCGAGGCGCTGGTCGTCCCGGCGGCTCACAGTGGGATCGCCTCGGCGAGGACCTCGCTGCGGATCGCTCGCTTGAGCGAGTCGGCGGGAACCACGTCGACCGTGACGCCGAGCAGCCCGGTGAGTTCCCGGGCCAGCCCGGCCAAGGCGACCAGCCCGACTCCGTCATCCAAGTCGACGAGCAGGTCGATGTCGCTGCTCTCGGTGTCCTCGCCGCGCGCCACGCTGCCAAAGACACGCACGTTCCGAGCCCCTCGCTGGGCGGCGGCGTCGGTGACTGCTCGACGGTATCGCCGAAGACGGCGACCAAGCCGGCTGTCGGGCAACCCCAGCCTGCGGCCGGGCATGGGAACGAGAGAGAACGCGAGCTCATGACCGGTCGCTTCGATCAGTTTGATCAGAGTGCCCAGCCCCGGCTCACGCCGGTCGGACTCGTAGGCACTGATCACCGATTGGGCAACCCCCGCCCGGCGTGCCAGATCCGTCTGGGACAGCCGGGCCTTGCGGCGCGCATCTCGAAGCATCGTTCCCGAGCTCACCGACACGCCGACAACACTATCACGGATTGTCTATGAGGTTCACCGTGAGCCCACGTTCGAATCCTGGCGGGGGCGCTCAGTAAAGCCCGTGGTCATCTTGATGTTTTCGTAGCCTCGGACAATGTCGGGGAGCGTCGCGATCTCGAGGACCTGTTCCGTGGTGGCGGCGTCGAGGTTTGTCCTAGCTCGCCGGGCCCCTCATGGACGTGCTGCGCACCCCGGCCGGCACCAGGGTCAGACCCGGACGCGCCCAGACACGGCGCGCCGTCTTCGTGAGGGCGAAGACGACCACAAGGTTCACGGCCAGGCCGAGCCCTCCGAGCATCAACCCGAGACTCCGCTGGGCGGCCGCCAGGACCAGGGCGATCGCGACCGCCTGGCCCATGCCGATGAGGAAGACATCGATTCCCAGCTCTCGAATCCGGCGGACCCCGTCGCGGGCTCCAGCTCGGAACTCGCGCTCGATCCGAGCGAAGACCTCCAGTTCCCGGCGGGAAAGGCTCACCCGGTCGTGTCCCCCGTCACAGCTCTTCACGTTCGCTTCCTTTCCGATCGGAGTGGTTGTCACCACCGCGCCATTCGGATGGCAATTGCTGCCGGGCACATTCCCAATGACTTCCAGGATGAAACCGGAGGCGCGGTGCCGATGTCAGGTCAGCTGGCGAAGAGGCCGGTGATGACGATGGAGGCCTGGGTGATCGGCTTGCCCTGGCAGGTCTCCATGTTCGTCAGTGTCCCCGTCGGGATGATCTGGAAGGCGCCCGTGAACGTTCCTTCCGGCTGCGTCGCTTTGACGGTGCCGTTGAGGCCCACCCGCGACTCGGCGTAGGACCCGGCGAAGTGCTTCGTTCCCCCCGTGGTCGGGACGGTGAACGAGTAGCTCCCTGCTCCCTTGTTGGCTTCGCAGTCGCCCTCGGTCCACCTCCCCGTGAAGCCGAACGTCCCCGGTCCGGTGACGGGGTCCCCGAGGATTCCGACGCATTCGGCGATGCCCCGTTCGGCGCCGGTGAAGTTCTCATCGGAGGCGTACCGCAGGCCGGTGCCGTCCGCGGGCGAGATCCCGGGTGAGAAGTGCATCGGGGTGCTGAAGGTGCACTCCGCCGCCGGCGCCGCCCGGACAACCTGGGCCGGGGCCGTGACACCCACCAGGATCACAGCCAGGGTCATGAGCGGTGCTCTCCCACGCATGGTTCCTCCTCCCCTCGTGCCGCCGCCAGCGTAAGGCGATGCCGACCTCGCGTACCTCCGTACCAGTACGGATGTCGAGCTTCGGACTGCAGCTAGCGAGTGAGGTGCCGGTCGGCGAGGTCGGCCGGTGCGCAGGCCAGCCAGCCGTCGAGGAGCGCCTCGCGCAGCGCCCGCTTGCCGACGGTCTTCAGCTGGATGAGCACCGCCGGGTAGCCGTCGAAATGCGGGATGGTGAAGAAGCCCTTGGGATTGGCGGCCAGGACGGCCTCCTTCTCGCCCAGGTCCTCGACCCGAACGGCGAGGATGGGGCCGTCCGGTGGCGTCTGGCCACCGAATCGTCTGATGTCGGCCTTGCTGAACGGCCGCTCCCAGGCGAAGGTCTTCCCGCCGACGTCCCAGGCGCGGTTGCCGTAGCGTTCACCCTCGGTCACCTCGGGCAACTCCGATGCGAGCCGAGCCGCCTCCTCGACGGTCACCATGCTCGCCAGCCTATGGCGGCCGGGCTCGGGGAGATCAGGAGTTGACGGCGGGTCGGAACGTCCCGTCGCCCGCCCCGAGCAGCACCGAGACATGGTCGGACACGGAGTTGGCGGTCACCAGGTCGCTGTCGCCGTCGGCGTCGAGGTCGGCGGCCTGGACGTTGAGGGGATGCCCGCCCACCGGGTACTGCGCGGCCGAAGCGAAGGCTCCCTGCCCGCGACCGATCAGGATGGAGACGTCACCGGAGATCCAGTTGGAGACGGCGATGTCGACGATCCCGTCACCGTCGGCCGCCAAGGGGATGAGGGCCACCGGCGCCACCCGTCCGTCGGCTGTTCCGGCAGCGGCCGCCTCCGGGATCGGGCGGGCCCCCCGGACCCGATCACGGCGATCGCCGCCGTCAGCGCGGCCCGGACCCGCCACCCCCGCTGGACATCCGCCGCCCGCAATATGACGAACGACCCATACGACGGTTGCATTCCTCCACCGGTGCATGTGAAAATCTTCACAAGATGACGGAACGGAAGCCGCCGGGCGTCTCCTGGGAGTCCTGGGTCGAGCGCAAGATCCGGGAGGCCATGGAGGAGGGCGAGTTCGACAACCTGCCCGGCGCCGGCAAGCCCATCCCCGGGCTGAACCTCCCCCACGACGAGTTGTGGTGGGTGAAGGACAAGCTGCGCCGGGAGCAGATCTCCGACCTCCCGCCCGCCCTCGTCCTGCGCAAGGAGCTCGACGCCACCATGGACCTCATTGCCGCCGCCGGGACCGAGGCGGAGGTGCGCCGGCTGGTCGCCGCCATCAACGAGCGGATCGTGTACGTCAATTCGCACACCATCTCGGGGCCGCCGACCAACCTCGTCCCCCTCGACGTCGAGCGGGTGGTGGCGCATTGGCGTCAGGCGCCGCCGACGTAGGACTCGTCGCGCAACGAGGCCAGCTGAGCGTCGAGCCAGGCCACCGCAACGGCCCGCCACTTCGGCGTCGACCAGACGGCGACGCCGGTGGCGCCCCCCGCCCCACTCACCGGCCGGGAAACGGCACGGGGCGGACCCGGCGCCGGTCCTCCTCGCACGCCGACCGCACGTGGCAGCCACTCAGGTGGTCGTTGACCAGGCCGAGCGACTCCATGGCGGCGTAGGCGGTGGTGGGCCCGACGAAGCGGAAACCGTGCTGGCGCAACGCCTTGGAGAGGGCCGCCGATTCGGTGGTGACGGTGTCGAGGTCGCCCAGGCGCCTGGGCACCGGCCGGCGCCGCCGGGGCTCGAACGACCACACCAGCGCCGCCAGCGAGCCGTGCCGCTCCCGGACGGCCAAGGTGGCCCGGGCGTTGGCGATGGTGGCCTCGATCTTGCCCCGGTGGCGGACGATGGCGGCGTCCGCCAGCAGTCGCTCCACGTCGCCGGCGCCGAAGCCTGCCACCACCGCCGGTTCGAACCCGGCGAAGGCGGCCCGGAAGCCCTCCCGCTTGCGCAGGATGGTGAGCCAAGACAGGCCCGACTGGAAGCCCTCCAGGCAGAGCTTCTCGTAGATGCGGACGTCGTCGACCACCGGGCGACCCCACTCCCGATCGTGGTATTCGGCGTAGTCGGCGGCGCTCGTGCACCAGCCGCAGCGCCGGCGGCCGTCGTTGCCCCGCACGACACCGATGTCCGCCCAGTCCGCCATCGGGGGGCGAAGCTAATGGGCAAGACTCGGGCATGCGCCCGTTCCGTTTCGGTGTCTCGGCCCTCGCCCCCATGCTCGACCCCAGCGCCGCCGGCTTCCGGGACCTGGCCCGCAGGGTCGAGGACCTGGGGTTCTCGACGTTGCTGGCCGCCGACCACCTCGCCGTCGCCAGTCCCTTCGCCCCCCTGGTGGTGGCTGCCGGCGCCACCGAGCGACTGCGGGTGGGGACGCTGGTGATCAACAATGACTTCCACCGGCCCCTCCGCCTGGCTCAGGAGGCGGCCACCGTGGACCTGCTGGTGGACGGCCGGTTGGAGCTGGGCCTGGGGTCGGGCTGGAACAAGCCCGAATACGACATGCTCGGCATCGACTACGACCCCGCCCCGGAGCGCGCCGTCCGCCTCGGCGACGCCGTCCGCACCATGAAGCAGGCCTGGGCCGGGGAGATCAGGTTCGGCTCCGGGGAAAGCTCCCGGCCGGCCGTTCCCGCTCCGGCCCAGCAGCCGCACCCCCCCATCCAGATCGGCGGCCACGGCGACGCCCTGCTCACGGTGGCGGCGGCCGAGGCCGACATCGTCGGCTTCACCGGTCTCACCTGGCAGCGGACACGCCTGACGCCGACGGGCGTGAGCACGGCGGCCATCGAGGAGCGGGTCGCCTTCGTGCGCGCCGCCGCCGGTGACCGGGTGGATCAGCTGGAGCTGTCGGCACTGGTTCAGCGCGTCGACACCAGCGGCAGCCGAGAGGCCGCCGACAGGCTGGCCGCCATGGGTCTCGACCCCGGGACCATCGACGACAGCCCCATCTTCCTGGTGGGGTCCCCCGCCCAGCTGACCGAGAAGCTGCTGGCGCTCCGGGAGCGGCTCGCCATCAGCTACTGGGTCGTCTTCGAGGCCGCCCTCGATGCTGTCGCTCCCGTGGTCGCGGAGCTGGCCGGGAAGTGAGGGAAGGGAACGGGCACTTCCGGGGTTGAGCAGGACATTGGCGCACCGGGAGGAACTCCAGATGAGCACCATCGACACCATCGAATCGTTCCGCAAGGCCTTCGAGGGCGGCGACCACGCCGGCGTGGTGGCCACCTTCGCCGACGGCATCGTCCTGCACAGTCCCGCCGTCATCGAGTCCGAGTACCCGGGCCGCGACGTGGTGGCCACCATCATGGGCCTGGCCATGGAGACGATCGAAGAGCCCCGGATTCCCGACGTCCTCCACAGCGACGACGGCACCACGCACGCCCTCATCGTCGAAGGCCGGGTCGGCGCCCACCGGCTCCAGGGCTGCCTCTACCTGCGGACGGAGGCTACCGGTCTGGTTGACGACGTCACGTTCATGATCCGCCCCCTGCGGGCCAACGAGGCTTTCGTCTCCGCCATGGGTGCACGGGGCGCCCAGCCCGCCCTCGACCTCGAGGCCGGCGGGGCCTGAGGAGCCGACCGTTCAGGCCAGGATCCGCCGGCGCCACTCCCTGAAGCCGGCGGCGAGGTCGGTGCGACCCAGGCCGGCGAGCCGGGGAACATGGTCGTCGATGTAGTGCAGGTACAGCGGGACCATCTCCGCTCGCAGCAGGGCCTCCGCCTCGGCGTCGCCGGCCGGGGGCGCGCTCCGCCAGGCGAGGGCGGCGGCGACCAGGCCGGTGGCCGGCGGCGGAGGGTCGGCCCCCAGGTAGTGCTCCACGGCGGCGTGGTTGGTGCCCACCCGTCCCGTCTCGGCGGTGTAGAGGAACCGCACGGGAAAGAGCACCAGCTTGGTCACATGACGGATGCCATGGGCCAGGGCGACCTCCGGCCGGCGGAGCGGCTCGACGGCGCCGAGCTCACCGGGTCGCAGCGAGCCCGTGGCGTGACCGGCGGGGTCCTCGGTCGGAGGCATCCCGGCCAGGAAGGTGAGGGCGAACTCGGCCCCTACAACCACGAGTTCGCCGCCACTCGGCCGCGGCAGGTCCCCCCGCACGTCATCGCCTTCGAGCAGGAGGCCGTGCTCGATCAGGTCGAGCCGGTCGAGCGGAGGGAAGCGGCCGCCGGCCTGCTCGCCGCGCAGG
>JBIOYN010000263.1:0-19351 GCA_044870155.1 Acidimicrobiia bacterium
TGGCCCGCAACGGCGACGGCTACCAGATGGCCGAAGGCTCCATGAGCAAGCTCAAGGCCGGCCGCACCGCGGTGTGGGTCACCGAGCGGGCCATCCAGATCCTCGGCGGCTACGGCTACATCCGCGACTTCCCCGTCGAGCGCTGGCACCGCGACGCCAAGATCTACGACCTCTTCGAGGGCACCGAGCAGATCCAGCAGCTGGTGATCTCCCGGGCCATCTCCGGCGTGCACATTCGTTAATCGCCGAGCCCAACGCCCAGGGAACCGTGCTCCCCCAGCCACCTCCACGTTTTCCACCGATCAAGCGGCCGTCCTCGCCGTCACTTACTGAAATACGGGTAGCCTCATTGGCATGAGGCGCTGCGCAGCGGCTTTCTTTGCGCTTCTCGCCCTGTTGGTCGTTGCGTGCAACTCGGCCGCTCCACGCCAAGCTGGACCGAACACGCGCCCGACCGAGCCCTTGGCGACGAGTCGTCAACTGCCCGTAAACGGCGTTGACCTGTCTTACATCGACCAGGGCACAGGCGCTCCAGTCGTCTTCGTACACGGCGCGTTTTCCGACTCCCGCTACTGGGAGCCGCAAAGACAGGCCGTTGCCAAGCAATATCGCTTCGTTGCCTATACCTACCGCTATCACGGCACGGCCCCCTGGCCCGACGAAGGGCAGCAGTACGCGGCAGCGACCCATGCCGCCGATCTGACCGCCTTCATTCGTGGGCTGAACGCCGGCTCGGTGCATCTCGTGGGAATCTCCGTCGGCGGGCTCGTCGCCACCTTGGTGGCGTCGGAACACCCGGATCTCGTGCGCAGCCTGACTCTGTTGGAGCCGTCCCTAGCAGCGCTGTTGGGGGACATCCCGGAGGGCAAGCCCCTGCTTGAGGACCGGGCCACGGCGCTCGCGCCGGTTGGCGCGGCAGCGCAGGCCGGGGATGCCGCGCAGGCCGCCAAGCTGTTCTTCGACTGGGTGAACAACCAAGGCGCCGACGCGCTCGACAAGCAGCCAGAGGCTTTGCGTCAGATGGTTCTCGACAACGCGAGAACGGTGCCTGTCTTCCTTTCGGCCGCTCCGCCTCCCGCGGTCACTTGCGCCACACTCGGCGGTTTGAGGGTTCCCACGATTGTCGTCGGCGGTGAGCAAACTCGGCGGTACTTCTCTTTGATCAATGAGGTCGTCGTGCGCTGCCTTCCCGGCAGCCGTCCTGTGCTCATTCCCAAGGCAACGCATTTTGGTTCCCATCAGAATCCGTCGGCCTTCAACGATGCCCTCCTGCAATTCCTGGCCCAGCGGGAGGACGGGTAGCAGTCACGTTCGGGTCGCTTCTCCTTCGGCGGTCTCGGCTGACAAACCGGATGAGGATGCCCCCAGTTTTCCGGGACAACCATTTGGTACGGTTCGTTTCGTACCACCGGCAGCTCGGCGGGGGGCCGCGTGCAACCGAAGACCAGGTACGCCAAGAGTGGGGGCGTGAGCATCGCCTACCAGGTGCTCGGCGAGGGTCCGCTCGACGTTGTTTTCATCCCCGGGTTCGTCTCCAACGTCGAGTTCTGGTGGGAGTTGCCGGGCACGACGCGCATCTTTGAACGTCTGGCCTCCTTCGCCCGCGTCGTCTTGTGGGACAAGCGCGGCACCGGGCTGTCCGACCCCGTCGACCGCGTCCCGACGCTCGACGAGCGCGTCGACGACCTGATGGCCGTCATGGACGCCGTGGGGTCGGAGCGGGCCGCCTTCTTCGGGGTGTCGGAGGGCGGGCCCATGAGTCTGCTCTTCGCCGCCAGCCATCCGGAACGGACCACCGCCCTGGTGCTCTACGGCGCCTCGCCCAAGTTCAGCTCCGCCCCCGACTGGGAGTGGGGCTGGAGCGCCGACGAGATCGCCGAGCGCCTGGAGGAGATCGAACGGGACTGGGGCGACGCCGCCCTCATCAGCCTCTTCGGCCCCACCCAGGTGGACAACGAGGCGGTCCGGCACGCGTGGGGTCGATTTCAGCGGACGGGGGCCAGTCCGGCCATGGGAAGGGCCGTCTACGAGGCGCTGTGCGAGCTCGACTGCCGCGAGGTCCTCTCGGCGATCGGCGTGCCCACCCTCATCCTGCACCCTACCGGCGATCGGGTCGCCGACGTGCGGGCGGCCCGCCACATGGCCGCGCGGATCCCGGGCGCCCAGATGGTGGAGTTCCCCTCCGATGACCACATCCTGGTGATGCTGGACCCCGATCCGATCGTCGACGAGATCGAGCAGTTCCTCACCGGCGTCAGGCACGAAACCCAGTCCAACCGCGTCCTGGCCACGGTCATGTTCACCGACATCGTCGGGTCGACCATCCGGGCCGCCGAGTTGGGCGACCAGCGCTGGCGTGACCTGCTGGCCACGCACGACGCCGCCGTGCGCCGGGAACTCAAGCGGTTCGAGGGCCGGGAGGTGAAGACGATGGGCGACGGCTTCCTCGCCACCTTCGCCGCACCCAGCCGAGCTATCGCCTGCGCCTGTGCTCTGCGCGACGCGGTTCACCAGTTCGGGATCGACGTGCGGGTGGGCCTCCATACCGGCGAGTGCGAAATCATGGGCGATGACGTCGGCGGCCTGGCGGTCCACACCGGCGCCCGGGTGGTGGCCCACGCCGGGGCGGGTGAGGTGCTGGTCTCGAGCACCGTCAAGGACCTCGTCGCCGGCGCCAGGATCGGCTTCGTCGACCGTGGCGCCCATGAGCTCAAGGGCGTCCCCGGCGAATGGCGCCTCTTCGCCGTTACGGCGTAACCCACGCCATGGAGAAGCTCGCCGCAGCTCGGGCAGCGTTCGTGGCGCACCACTGGACCGGGGCCCACGAGTATTTCCTCATCGCCCGCCAGGAAGCCCCGCTCGCCCCCGACGACCTGAACGCGCTGGCGTCAGCCTCGTGGTGGCTCGGCCTCATCGACGAGTCGATCGCGGTGGGGGAGGAGGCATACGAGCGGTATCTCGAGGTCTCGAACCACCGGCGTGCCGCCATGCGGGCCTTCGAGATCGCCTACGCCTACTTCTTGCGGGGCAACCAGGCGGTCGGCGGCGGCTGGCTGGGCCGCGCCCAGCGCCTGTTGGCTGACGAGCCGGACTGCCCCGAGCAGGGATACCTCCTCTACTTCACGGTGGAGACCTCGCTCGATGGCGGCGAGGAGACGATGGCCAAGGCCCGCCAGGTCCAGGACTTCGGCCGCCGGCATGCCGACCGCAACCTCGTCGCCGCCGGGATGGTGGCCGAGGGCCGGGTCCTGATCAAGCTCGGTCGGGCGCAGGAAGGCGTGGCCCTGCTGGACGAGGGGATGCTGGAGGCATCGGCTGAGGACATGGCGCCCAGCTGGGCCGGCAACATCTACTGCCACCTCATGGCGGCCTGCTACGAGCTCGGTGACATCCGGCGGGCGTCGGCCTGGACCCGGTCGACGGCGGAATGGTGCGACCGCATGGCGCCGGCGGTGTTGTTCCAGGGAATCTGCCGGGTCCATCGGGCCCAGGTCATGCAGATCAGCGGTGCCTGGACCCAAGCTCAGGACGAAGCGGAGCGGGTATGCCAGGACATCGCCCACATCCACGTCGGCACCGTCGCCGAAGCCCACTACCAGATCGGCGAGATCCGGCGGCTGCGGGGTGATCTCGAGGGAGCGGAGGACGCTTACCGCCAGGGTCACCATCTGGGCCGCGATCCCCAGCCGGGGCTCGCCCTCCTCCGGCTGGCCCAGGGCCAGACCGAGTCGGCCGCGGCGCTGATCCGCTCGGCCCTGGCCGGTGTCACCGACCGGCTGGCCCGGGCGCGCCTGCTGGCTGCGCAAGTCGAGATCGCCATCGCCGCCGGAGATCCGGCGAGCGCGTCGGTGGCCGCCGACGAGCTCGATGCGGTGGCGTCGGCGTACCGAAGCTCTGGTCTCCAAGCCGCCGCCAAGCGGTCCCGCGGTGCCGTCCTGCTTGCCACCGGGCGCACCGAGGAAGCCCTGTCGACACTGCGCTTGGCCTGTTCCGGCTGGACCGAGCTCGAAGCGCCCTACGACTGCGCCAAGGTACGGGTGCTCCTGGCCCGGGCCTACCGCGAGCTGGGCGACATCGATTCGTCGGAACGGGAGCTTGAGGCGGCCCGCTCCGCCTTCGAGGCGCTGGGGGCCGAGCTCGACGCCAGAGAGGCCGGCGAACGCCCGCCCACACTCCCGAGCGGCCTCACCGACCGGGAGGCGGAGGTGCTGGCGCTGGTGGCCGCCGGCAGCACCAACCGCCAGATCGCCGACGACCTCTTCCTCAGCCAGAAGACGGTGGCGCGCCACGTGTCCAACATCTTCACCAAGCTCGGGGTCACGACCCGGACGGCGGCGGCGCGCTTCGCCTTCGAGCACGGGATCGCCTCAACGGGGCGTGGGTAGATCTACCCATTGCCGGTCCCTGGAGGTTGAGTCAGTGTCCCGATGAAGCGGGCTCGGGCGATTCTTACGATCGCCACATGACAACAACTGATGTTGGCAAGGCATCGTTCACCGAGCTGCAGGCGCTGACCGGGCGGCTCATCACTCAGGCGGAAGCCCTGGCGGGCCTCGTCGCCCGTCTCAAGCTGGATGCGAGCAGCGAACCGGGCGATCCCGCGGTCACCGCTCAGCTCGACCGCGTCCTGGATCTCATCGGCGCCACGGACCTGTGCGCCAACCTCGACGAGCGGCAACGCACCACCGTGATCGGCCACGCCACCACGATGCTCCGGCAGGCCATGGACCTCATCGAGGACCCGGTCCGTCCCGGGGGTTGGTACTACACCGATCCCCAGATCATCCAAGGGCAGGGAGCCAGTTCCATGATCGTGGCTCAGCTGATCGCGGGGGCCGGCATCGGCACGGACGACGCCCGGATCCTCGACATCGGGACGGGCGTGGGTGCCCTCGCCGTGGCGTTCTGCCGGGCCTTCCCGTGCTCGGCGGTGGTGGGCATCGATACGTGGGAGCTGTCACTCGAGCTGGCGCGCCAAAACGTGGCCGTGGCCGGGCTCGGTTCCCGGATCACGTTGCGCCAGACCGGTATCGAGGCCTTCGAGGACGACGAGGGTTTCGACCTCGTCTGGATGCCGGTGATCTTCCTCTCCCGGGCGATCCTGGAGGACGCCGTGCGGCGGGCCGTGGCGGCGATGCGACCTGGAGCGCAGATCGTCCTCGGCCGGTACGCCGGCTCGGATGACCCGCTCGTCGGCGTGCTCGGCGACCTCAGGACGATCCGCTCGGGCGGCACGCTCCTCGGCCCCGGCGACACCCGAGCCCACCTCGTTGGCGCGGGCCTGGTCGACGTGCGCGAGATCGAGCGCACGTGGCCGGCCCCGATCGGCCTGACCGCCGGTCGCCGCCCGTAAACACACCCGCAGTAATCGGAACGCAAAGGAGAAGATTGATGAGTCAAATGTATCTTCAGCGATTCGCGTATCGAGATGGCGTTCACAAGGCTGAACTCGACCAAGCATGGGCCGAAGCCTTTCAGACCTTCGCCAAGACGGGGAATTGGGGCGGAGTGGACAAAGGCGTGACGCACCACCAGACGTATGGCACCGGATGGGGAGGCCTGGTGCTGATCGAAGTGGAGGATCCCGATGCCTTTGGACGGTATCAGGCCTACCACAACCAGACATATGGCCATGTGGTTCAGATCACCTGGGAGCCTCTATTCGACATGGATCGAGCGTTCGAAGAGATTATCCAGAACTTGCGATAAAGGAGAGTCATGTACGTCATTTCGATTCACTCGGTGTCCGACCCGGACAAGTTCTGGAGCGGGCAGCTGGACCTGCCGGCGGGAACGGAGCTGTCAATCGTGGCGCCGAGCGCTGACGGCACCCGGGGCGTGTGCGTCTTCAAGTCCGATTCCGTCACCACGGTGCGGAACCTCGTCGACGGTGCGGCGGGAGCGGTCAGCACCAACGAGTACTACGCCATCAACGAGGGCGGCGCCCTCGGGCTGCCCGTCTAGAACACATCCCGCACCCAACCGAACCGCGCCGAAGGCCCTCCCGGTGAGGGCCTTCGGCACAATGGTGCTGAAGTCACGTTTCTGGGACGATTCCCCAGTGTGAGGACTGAACGGATGAGCGGGACTGTGACGGTCCTGTTCACCGACCTTGTCGGGTCAACCGACCTTCTGTCCCGCATCGGTGAGGCCGCTTTCGATGAGGTGCGGCGGGCCCACTTCTCGATCCTGCGGGAAGCGATCCACCGCCACGGCGGTGACGAGATCAAGACGCTCGGCGACGGCGTCCTGGCCGTCTTCGGCTCCGCCGCCGACGCGGTCAACTGTTCGGTGGCCATGCAGCAGGCCACCGCCCGCCGGAACCCACCGGCGAGGACACCGGTCGCGATGCGGGTCGGCCTCGCCCTCGGGGACGTCACCTTCGAGGAAGATGACGTGTTCGGGACGCCGGTCGTGGAAGCAGCCCGCCTCGTCGGCGCCGCCCACGGGGACCAGATCCTGGCCACGGCCCTCGTCCAAGCCGTCGGCGGCGGCCGCTCGGGGGCTTCGTTCAGAGAGCTCGGACCCCTGCTCCTCAAGGGCCTTCCCGAGCCGATCCCGGTCTTCGAAGTGGACTGGGAGCCGCAGGGCGCTCTCATTCCGCTCCCGTCCATGCTCACTGACGTCGGGCCGATCTTCGTGGGCCGGGATGGCGAACTGCAGCGGCTGGCGCAGCTGTGGAAGGAAGCGGGGGACGAACGGCGGATCGCCCTGGTCGCCGGGGAGCCGGGGGTGGGCAAAACGCGCCTTGCCACCGAGCTCGCGGGGCTGGCGCACGCCGAAGGGGCGGTGGTTCTGGCCGGCCGCTGCGATGAGGACATGGGCGTCCCCTATCAGCCGTTCGTGGAAGCGCTCCGGCACTTCGTCGACTACACCGCAGCCGACGAACTCGGCGACCGCCTCGGTCGCTACGGCGGCGAGCTCGTCCGTCTGGTGCCCGAGATGGCGGAGCGCCTGCCCGGGGTGCAGGCTCCGCTGCGCTCCGACCCCGAGACCGAGCGTTACCGCCTCTTCGACGCCGTGGCCGGCTGGCTGGCGGCGCTCTCGGCCGAGCAGCCGGTCGTGCTCGTGCTCGACGACCTGCAATGGGCGGCCAAGCCCACCGTGCTCCTGTTCCGCCACCTGTCCCGCTCAGCTGAGCCGATGCGGCTCCTCGTCGTCGGCACCTACCGGGACACCGAGCTCGGCCACGAGCACCCTCTCGTCGACGCTCTGGCCGACCTGCGGCGCCAGTCGGGAGTAGAGCGGTTCTCTTTGCTGGGCCTCGACGAGGGCGGCGTGGTCGACTACATGGAGCGGGCCGCAGGCCAGGCCCTCGGGGACGAGGAGCGGCTCCTGGCCCGGGCGATCTACGGGGAGACGCAAGGCAACCCGTTCTTCGTGCGGGAAGTGCTGCGCCACTTGGCCGAGACCGGGGCGGTGGAGCGGGGGAAGGGGTGGACGGCAAGCATGCCCGTCGACGAGGTCGGGATTCCCGAGGGCGTGCGAGAGGTGGTCGAGCGGCGGCTGGCCCGCCTCTCGGACCCGGCCCACCGGGTGTTGCGCACGGCCGCCGTGGCCGGTGCCGAGTTCGAGGTGCCGGTGCTCCAGGCCGCCGCCGGTCTTGATGAGGAGGACGTCGTCTCGGGGCTGGAACAGGCCAACGCCGCCCGCCTGGTGATCGAGACCCCCGGTGGCCGGTACCGCTTCGCTCACGCCCTGGTGCGCCACACGCTCTACGAGGGGCTCTCCATCGCCCGCCGACCGACGCTGCACCGCCGCGTTGCCGAGGCGATCGAAGCCATCTACGCCGGTCGGCTCTACGACCACCTTCCGGCCCTGGCCTACCACTACTCCCGGGCCTGCGTGCCCACCCCCGACACCGGTACCGCGGTTGCCTACGCCGTCAAAGCCGGCGACCGCGCCCTCGACCAGCTGGCCCACGACGAGGCCGCCAGCTACTACGGCCAGGCCCTCGAGCTCCTCGATCTCGGCGGGGGAACGGTCGAGACGGCCCCGCGCCTCGACCTCCTCCTGGCCCTGGGTGAAGCGCAGCGCCAGGCGGGCGACGGTGCCTTCCGCCAGACCCTGCTCGATGCCGCGGCACTGGCCGCCAGGCTCGGCGACGTGGAGCGGTTGGCCCGGGCGGCGCTGGCCAACAACCGCGGTGCATGGAGCTACACCATGGGAGTGGATACCGAGAAGGTGACTGTGCTCGAGTCCGCCGTTGCCACCTATCCGTCAGGCGACAGCCCGATCCGGGCCCGGCTCCTGGCCAATCTCGGGCAGGAACTCGTCTTCGCCGGGGACGGGAACCGGCATCTCGACCTCACCGAGGCGGCCCTCGCCATGGCCCGCCGGCTCGAGGATACGGCCACCCTGGCGTACGTCCTCTTGGCTCGGGGCAACGCCATCTTCTCCGACCCGCCCTGGCTGGAGGAGTTCCTGGCCAACAGCGCCGAGCTCCTCGACCTGGCCGAGGAGCTCGCCGACCCGTACCTCAAGGCCTACGCCGAACACCATCGCTTCAGCGCCGCCTTTCATGCCGGCCTCGTCGAGGAGGCTGACCGGGCACTGGAGGCGACGGAGCGAACCGCCGAGGAGGCGGGCCAGCCCATCCTGCGCTGGTGGGCCGCCATCGACCGGGCCGGACGGGTCCTGGCCGCGGGCCGGATGGCGGAGGCGGAAGCCCTCATCGCCGAAGTCCTCGAGCTCGGTCTCGCCACCGGGCAGCCCGACGCCCGCCAGTACCACGCCACCCTGCGCTTCGAGATGCTCTACGACTCCGGGCGTCTGGCCGAGGACCTCGACCGGCTGGCCCACGCCCACCGGCTCTCGCAGCGACCGGTCCTGGGGGTCATGCTTGCCCTGGCCTCGAGCGAAACCGGACACGACGAGGAAGCCCGCGCCCTCCTCGAGCCGCTGGTTCCCACGCTGCCCGCGCTGTCCATGCCGCTCGGTACCTGGTTCCGGACCGTGGTGCCGGCGGCCCTTGCCTCCGCCCGCCTGGCTGACCCCGCCCTGGCCCTTCCCCTCTACGACCTCCTCCTCCCCTTCGCCGACCGGATCACCGGGGTGTACATCGGCTGGAGCGGGTCAGCCAGCCAACACCTCGGGATGCTGGCCACGGTGCTCGGCCGCTTCGACGACGCCGAGCAGCACTTCGCCACCGCCGAAGCCACCCATGAGCGGATCGAGGCTCAGGTCTGGCTGGCCCGCAGCCACCTGGAGTGGGCCCGGATGATGATGACCCGGCGGGCTCCGCAGGATCCCGAGCGCGCCCGAGCCCTTCTTGAAAGGGCACTCGACTCGGCCCGCCGGTTGGGCCTCGCCAAAGTGGAGAGTGACGCCGTCGCCCTGCTCGGAGAAATTCCGATCGAGCTGGGTGGGGGGTAAGGCTGGTCTAGCCGGCGGACGGGTGTTTGCGCTCGCCCCGGGCTCGCGTGGCGTAGGCGACCGCCTCGTCCATGGTGAGCGCGGCACCTTCGGCCCAGGCGGCGGCGAAGGCGTCCTCGCCGAGGGCCTTGCGGGCATCGGTGACGCCGGCGTCGTAGTCCGCCATCTGCGCCGGCCACTGAGCCAGGCCCATCTGGTCCCGCAGCATCGAGGCGGCGCCGAGGAGGCGGGCGCCTTCGGTGCACCTCTCGTTCGCCACCGCCAGGCCGGCCAGGGCCTCGAGTGATTCGGTCACGCCGGGGCGCAGGCCCCTCGGGGCCCGCATGGCCAGCGCTTCGTGATGGAGATCCTCGGCCTGAGGCAGCTGGCCTCGGCGGCGGGCCAGGTCGCCGAGGAGGTAGATGGCCTGGGCGCCCAGCCAGGGATTGCTGATGGAGGCGGCCAGGGTCCTGGCGCCGGCGAGCGCTTCCGCCGCCGCCTCCTCGTCGCCCAGGGCGAGGTGGGCGGCGCCGAGCACGTTGAGGCCTTCGGAGACGTTGAGCGGATCCCCCAGGGGGCGCAGGAGATCGACGAACCCCGCGATCATGTCGAGGGCCTCCTCCGGAGCCCCCCGGCCGATCAGGAGCCGGGCCAGCGCCGGCACACCCCAGGGCGCCCCGAGGAAGTCGCCGGTGGCGGCCGCTCGCTCCAGGAAGGGGACCAGCCGCGACTCAGCGGCGTCGTAGCGGCCGGTCTGGGCCTCGATCTCACCCAGCTGGGCGACCACGAACCCGGTGGTGGCGGCCCCGCCCAGCTCCTGGTCCTCGGCCAGGGCCAGCTCCATCTTCTGCTCCGCCAGGGCGAAGTCGCCCTGGCGCATCGCCACCCACCCCACGGTGGTGTGGTACCAGGCCATGAAGAAGCGGTTGCCCAGCGCCTCGGCCACCGCCTTGAAATCGGCCATCACCGGGGCGAGGCCGACGTAGTCGTCCTGGACCATCCACGAGAACGTGGTCAGCTTGAGCCCGTCGCACAGGGC
This sequence comes from Acidimicrobiia bacterium, assembly GCA_044870155.1. Classification (GTDB taxonomy): domain Bacteria; phylum Actinomycetota; class Acidimicrobiia; order IMCC26256; family BP-133; genus CAWBJP01. Next base: position 10,394 of record JBIOYN010000263.1, read on the forward strand.
CCAGTTGTCGTTGAGCTTGCGACCGAGGGCGGCGCTCTGCACCATGGCCGCCCGACCCTGCTCGACCTCGCCGGTGAGCCACATGGCCGCCAGACCATTGGTGTTGAGGGCCCGGCACCTTGCCGCCTCGTCGCCCACCTCCTCCGCCATCGCCAAGGCCGCCGGGGCGTAGCCCCCGAAGGCTTCGAAGTCCCCGCCGTAGAGCGTGACGTGGGCGGCGCCCCACAGAGCCCGCGCTCGCAGCGCCGAGGGGCCCTCGTCGTGGGCCAGTGCCCGGGCGAACCACCGGCCGCCGGCGGCGAGGTGCGAGCGCAGCTCGAAGAACAGGGTGAGGGCCGTGACCAGGCGGAGGAAGGGCTCGTGGGCGGAGGTGGCCTCGCACCAGTCGGCGGCGGCGCTGAGGTTGTCCCACTCCCGCTGGAGCCGGTCCAGCCAGGCCGGGCCGTCCGCCTTGACCAGCTCCGGCTCCGCCTGCTCGGCCAGGGCCAGGAAGTAGTCGCGGTGGCGGTCCCGGAACCGGTCGCTCTCGCCCGACTCCGACAGGCGGGCGCCGGCGAAGAACCGGATCGTTTCCAGCAGGCGGTAGCGACCTTCGGGGTCGTCGACGTCGGCCTGGACCAGGGACTTGTCGACCAGGTGGGTGAGGAGGTCGAGCACGGCGAAGCGGTCCACGGCGTCGTCCGAGCACACGTGCTCGGCGGCTTGGAGGGTGAACCCGCCGGCGAACACCGACAGGCGACGCAGCAGCACCCGTTCGGGGTCGTCGAGGAGATCATGGCTCCACGCCACCGAGGTCTCCAGCGTCTGCTGGTGGGGCAGCACGGTGCGGTCCCCGCCCGTGAGCAGGCGGAACCGGTCGTCGAGGGCGGCGGCGATGCGGGCCGGAGGCATCATGCGCACCCGGGCGGCGGCCAGCTCGATGGCCAGCGGCAGTCCGTCCAGCCGCCGGCAGATCTGCCTGACCGCCTCGGCGTCGGATCCCTCGGCGCCGAACCCGGGCCGCACCTGGCCGGCCCGGTCGACGAACAGCCGGGTGGCGGCGTCGTCGGCGAGGGACGGCACGCGCCACGTCAGCTCCCCGGGAACCCCCAGGGGCTCGCGGCTGGTGACCAGGATGCACAGCTTCGGCGCCGCCCCCAGCAGTGCCTGAGCCAGCTGGGCGCAGGGACCCAGGACGTGCTCGGCGTTGTCGAGGACGACCAGGGCGTCGGAGGCGGCCAGCTGCTCGCACAGCGTCTGGGTCGGCGAGCGGTCCTCCTCCTCGACGAATCCGAACGTGCGGGCCACGGCGTAAGGCACCGCCTCGGGGGATGAGACCGGCGCCAGCTCCACCCACCGGACCCCGTCCGGATGACGGTCGGCGACGTCGGCGGCGGCGTGGACGGCGAGGCGCGTCTTGCCCGACCCCCCGGCGCCGGTCAGGGTCACGAGCCGGTCCGCTTCCAGGAGCGTTCCCAGCTGGGAGAGCTCGCTGTCGCGGCCCACGAAGGACGTGAGCTGGGTGGGCAGGTTGTTGGCGAAGGCGTTGAGGGAGCGCAGCGGCGGGAACTCGTCGTCGAGGTCGGGATGGCAGAGCTGCCACACCCGCTCCGGTGCGCCGAGGTCCTTCAGGCGGTGCGAGCCGAGGTCGCGCAGGCTGGCGCCGTCCGGAAGGTGATCGGTCACCAGGTCGCGGGTGGCGCCGGAGAGGACGGTCTGACCGCCGTGGGCGACCGCCCGCAGGCGGGCGCAGCGGATCACCGTGCGCCCCACGTAGTAGTCGTCGCCCCGCAGCTGCGCCTCCCCGGTGTGGAGCGCGATCCGGATCCGCAGCGCCTGGCCGCCGGGCCAGGGCTCGGCGGCGAAGGCGCGCTGCGCGTCGAGGGCGGCGGCGATCGCATCGGAGGGCCGGGCGAAGGCGCCCACCACGCTGTCGCCTTCGCCCTGCTCCACGGGCCGCACCCCGCGGTGGAGGACGATGGCGGCATCGAGGAGCTCGTAGTGGCGGGCGATGGCCGCCCCCATGGTCTCCTCGTCGCCCTCCCACAGACGCGTCGATCCCTCGACATCGCTGAGAAAGAAGGTGACGACCCCGGAGGGGACGGGCGGGGGGCTCGGGGACGTCCGCTGAGCGATCGGTTCCTGCATCTCGAACTCCTTTCTCCGGAACGGATCCCTTCCCTGGGCCGGGCGGAGAGCGGTCGCCTCAGGCGCAGCCGATGCAGAACTGGTTGCCTTCGGGGTCGGCCAGCCGGAACCACCGGAAGCCGTGCTCCTCGACGGGCTTCTCCTGTTCGCAGGTGGCCCCCAGCGCCACGATCCGAGCCGCCTCCGACTCGATGTCGGCGACCCAGATGTCGATGTGCATGCGGTTCTTTCCCGCCCTGGGCTCCGGCACTGCCTGGAGGACGAATCGGGGCCCGGCCACTCCAGGGGCAGGATCGAGCACCCGGTAGTTGTCGACTGAGGCCACTTCCCGGTACCGGAGTGCCTCACTCCAAAAGCGGGACAGGCGGTCGGGATCGGCGCAGTCGAGCGTGACCGAAATCGTCGCGGTCGTGTCCTGGTCGGCGTCACTCATCAGGTTCACCTCCGGATCGGGGTCGTCGTCCTTGGGGTCCTGCGATGAGCATCCGGACGGTCCTTGCACGGAGCTTGCATGGTGCTGACCCGCCGCCGCGCCTCACTCCGGCCGCCGTCGAAAGTACGCTCCGGCCAGGGCGGTCGGGAGGGGGCGTGGACCCGGGGGAGAGCCACCGCATCGAGTTCCGGTTGCTCGGCACCGTCGAGGTGGTCGCCGGCGACCGGGTCATCGAGATCCCCAGCCCCAAGCAACGCGCCCTCCTCGCCGCGCTCCTGGTCCATTTGAACCGTCCCGTCCCCGTCGACGTACTCGTCGACGACCTGTGGGGTGAGTCCCCGCCGGCCAGCGCCCAGGCGACCCTCCAGAGCCTGGTGTCCCGGCTGCGACGGGTGCTGGAAGCGGAGGGGTCGGGCGGGGGCGGCGAGCCGCCCCGGATCCGGGGCCGGATCGGCGGCTATGTGCTCGAGGCGACGGTCGACCGGGTGGACGCCTTCCGGTTCGACGGGCTGGTCGTCGAAGGCAGGCAGGCGCTCGCCGGTGACGACGCCGCTCTGGCCGCGGACAAGCTCGACGCCGCGCTGGGCCTGTGGCGGGGTACGGCGTTCGGGGACCTTTCCGACCGGCCGTTCGCCCGGCTCGAGGCGCAGCGGTTGGAGGAGGCCCGCCTGGGTGCGGTCGAGGACCTCGCCGAAGCGCTGCTGGCGCTCGGCCGGGCCCAGGATGCCCTGGACCGGCTCAAGACCCACGTGTCCGAACACCCGCTGCGGGAGCGGCCGTGGGGCCAGATGATGCTGGCGCTGTACCGGCTCGGCCGCCAGGCCGACGCCCTGCGCGCCTACCAGCAGCTGCGCCACATCCTGGGTGAGGAGCTCGGCGTGGAGCCGGCGCCGGAGCTCCGCCGGCTCGAGGAGCAGATCCTCCGCCATTCGGCCGACCTCGCCGCACCGCTCAGCCCGGCGGTGGCCCCGGAGGCGCCTCGCCGGTCTGGCGACATCATCGGGTTCCTGTTCACCGACATCGAAGCCAGCACCCGCCGGTGGGAAGCTGACCAGCAGACGATGGCGGCCGATCTCGCCCGCCACGACGCACTCCTCCTGGAAGCCGCCGAAGCCCACGGGGGCGAGGTCTTCACCCATACCGGAGACGGGTTCTGCATCGCCTTTTCGACCGTGGGGGCGGCGGTGGCAACAGCCGTGACGGTCCAACGCCGGCTGCTCGAGACGTCGTGGTCGTCGTCCGTTCCGGTGAAGGTGCGCATGGCGGTTCACGCCGGGGAGGCAGAACGTCGAGCCGGGAACTGGTTCGGTCCGACGCTCAACCGGACCGCCCGTCTGTTGGCGACCGCCGCCGGGGGCCAGGTGGTCTGTTCGCACGTCGCCGCCGAGTTCAGCCAGGACGGCCTTCCCGCCGGCGTCGGGCTCATCGACCTCGGCGAGCACCGGCTGCCCGACCTGGCCCGCCCGGTGCGGGTGTTCCAGGTGACGCACCCCGAGCTGCCGAGCGACTTCCCGCCCCTGCAGTCGCTCGACACCCGTCGGCACAACCTGCCGGTGGCGCTGACGTCCTTCGTCGGCCGGGAACGGGAGCTGAGCGAGGTCCTGTCGCTCCTGGCCACGTCGCGCCTGCTGACGCTGGCGGGCACCGGCGGCGCGGGCAAGACGCGGCTGGCGCTCCAGGCGGTCGCCGGCGCGCTGGACCGGTTCCCGGACGGCGCCTGGTTCGTCGAACTGGCGCCCGTCCGGGACCCTGACCTCGTCACCAACGAGGTGGTCACCTCCCTGGATCTCCTCCCCAGCGCGCTGGCGCAACCGGGACAGTCGCTCGAGGAGGGCCTCTGCGACCATCTCCGGACCCGCCGGCTGCTGCTCGTGCTCGACAACTGCGAGCACGTGGTGGAGTCCGCGGCCCGGCTCGTCCACACCGTCCTGGCCCGATGTCCGGACGTCACCGTGCTGGCCACCAGCCGGGAAGTTCTCGGGCTCCCCGGGGAGGTCGTGTGGAATGTCCCACCCTTGTCCATGCCGCCGGAGGAGGCCACGAGCGTCGAGGACCTCGCCCGTTCGGACGCCGTGGCCCTGTTCTGCGAACGGGCCCGGGCGACCCACCCGGGCTTCGGGCTGAACGACGCCAACGCCCCCGCGGTGGCGAGGATCTGCCGGCGGCTGGACGGCATCCCCCTGGGACTGGAGCTGGCGGCGGCCCGGATCCGCGTGCTGGGACCCCACCAGGTGGCCGAACGGCTCGACGACCGGTTCCGGTTGCTGACCGGAGGGTCCCGGACGGCAGTTCCCCGCCACCAGACGCTTCGGGCCGCCATGGATTGGGGTTACACCCTGCTCCCGACCCCCGAGCAGGCGGTCCTCCGCCGTCTGGCTGTGTTCCGAGGGACCTTCACGCTGGCCGCCGTCGAAGCCATCGTCGGAACGGCGCCGGCCGAGCCCACCTCCGGCGCGGCATTCGATGCGCTCGACCTGCTCAGCCGACTGGTGGACAAGTCGATGGTCACCATCGCCAGCGAGGAGCCGGACGTGCGCTACCGGCTCCTGGAAACAGTCCGGGAGTATGCCGGTCAGAAGCTCGCCGAAGCCGGCGAAGCGGACGACGCCGGCGCCCGGCACCGGGATTTCTTCCTCGGCCTGGCGGACGAGTGGGCGGCGAGGACGGACTACTGGGACTGGTGGGTGTGGATCCGTCAATTCACGGCCGACAGGGACAACTTCGCCGCCGCCCTGGAGTGGTCTCGGGCGAAGGGCGACGACGAGGCGCTGCTACGCCTGGCGGTGGCGCACTGGCCCTCCTGGTACTGGGGTGAAACTCTGGGGTGGCGGCAGTGGCTCGTCGAGGCGATCGATCGCTGCCCCACGCCGAGCGCCGCTCGCGTGGAGGGCTTGATCGCCCTGGCTTGGCTGCAGATCAGAGCGGACGAGGACAGCCAGCGCGGCCAGGCGCTCCTCCAGGAGGCGAAGGAGGTGGCGGCTGTTCTGGGAAGCGAACAGCTCGTCGCCCAGGTGAACTTCTACACGGCCCAGGCCTTCCTCTCGCCCGAGCCGCGCCAGGCCGAGCACCTGTTGCGCGATGCCCTCCGGCGGTCGGGCAACACCGACTTCCTCGGTTGGTGTCACTGGGGCCTGGGCTGGATCGCCCTGCACGAGGATCACCTCGACGAGGCGGCCACGGAGTTCCGGGCGTCGCTGGAGCTCGCCGACCGGGCCGACGACGAGTCGCAGCGGGCCCATGTCCGCCCCGCTCTCGCCCTGGTGGCTGCCATCCGGGGCGATCGCGAGACCGCCGGCACGATGGCCGCTCAGGGGATCAGGAGCGCCGAACGGGTGGTGGGCGCGCCCGGTGTGCTGATGATGGCGCTCGCCCGGGCCGGACAGGTTGCCATCCTGAGCGAGGACGATTCCGCCGCTTCTTGTGTCGCGCGTCTCATCCGGGTGTTGCAGAACAAGGGGGTCACACACTGGGCGGCCGAGGCACTCACCGTCGCCGCCCTCGTCCTGGCCGATCGGCTTCCGGAGGAGGCGGCCGTCGCCCTGAGCGCCAGCCCGTATCTCCAGCAGATGCTCGACGACACCGGTAGCCAGCTTCGGGCCATGAGAGAGCGCCTCCGCCGGTGCCGGGCCCAGCTCATCGAGTCGCTGGGGACTGGGCGCTGGCAGGAAGCCGAACGCCGGGCGCAGATCGTGCCCGTCGAGGCGGCACTCGACCGGGCCCTGGCCGCCCTCGAGACCCTGTGACAGGAGGGGAGGGTCGGCTCACACCCGGCCCAGGATGCGCTCCACGGTGATCTCCAGGGCCACCCGCTTCGGGTTCTCCCGGGGCTCCCGGTAGCGGAGCGTGTAGTCGGCCACCGCCCGGGCCACCCGCGCCGGATCGTCGCTCACCTCCACCGGCCCCTCGAGGGAGAGCCAGCGGGCGCCGTCCACCTGGCCCACGGCCGCCCGCCCGCCCCGGCGGGCGTTCACCGCCTTCTGGCTGTCGCCGGAGGTGATGATGCGCACCAGCCCGTCGCCGGCGTCGAAGGTGAACCCGACGGCGGTCACATGGGGCCGGCCGTCACGGCCCGGGGTGGTGAGCAAGGCCAGGTGGCGCTCGGCCAGGAAGGCGAGCACCTCGGCGGGCGGGGAGGCGGGGTCGTAGGCCACTACCCCGGTGGGGTGACACCCAGCTGGTCGAAGAGGAAGGCGTAGTAGTCGGTGTACTCCTCCACCGTGCTGCGGACGAGGTCGGCACCGCCGTGGCCGGCGTTGGTCTCGATCCGCAGCAGGACGGGCCCTCCGGTGCTCGCCGCCTGGAGGGCGGCCGCCATCTTCCGGGCGTGGAGGGGGTCGACCCGGTCGTCGGAGTCCGAGGAGCCGAACACCACGGCCGGATAGGCCGTGCCCGCCCGCACGTGGTGGTAGGGCGAGTAGGCGTACAGCCACTTGAAGTCCTCGGCCCGCTCGGCCGACCCGTACTCCGACACCCAGGTGCGGCCGCTGCCGAACAGGTGGTAGCGCACCATGTCGAGGAGTGGGACCTGGCAGATCACGGCCCGGAACAGTTCGGGCCGCTGGGTGAGGACGGCCCCCATGAGCAGACCACCGTTGGACCCGCCGTGGATGGCGAGCCGCTCCGGCCGGGTGTAGCCCTTCGCCACCAGGTGTTCGGCGGCGGCGATGAAGTCGTCGAACACGTTCTGCTTGTCGCCCAGCCGGCCGGCCCGGTGCCAGTCCTCGCCGTACTCCGCCCCGCCCCGCAGGTTGGGCAGGGCGAAGCCACCACCGGCCTCCAGCCACGGGTAGAGCGTCCCGTCGAACGACGACTGCATGTTCACGCTGAAGCCGCCGTAGCCATAGAGGAGGAAGGGTGTGGTGCCGTCACGGGGGAGGTCCTTCCGGTGGACGAGGAACATGGGCACCCGGGTCCCGTCCCGCGACGAAGAGAAGACCTGCTCGACGGTGTAGGGCCGGGGATCGACGGGCACCTCCCGCTTGAACCAGCGGTCCGTCTTCCCGCTGGCGATGGACGTGCGGTAGATCTCGGGTGGCGTGGTGAACGAGTCGAAGGCGAAGTAGGCCTCGTCCTCGTCGGGGTTGCCGGCGATGCCGCCCGAGGATCCGATGCCCGGCAGGGGGACGCGCCGCACCAGCTGGCCGTCGAGCGTCCGGAGCTCGATCTCGCTGGCGGCGTCCCGCAGATAGGACAGAGCCAGGCGACCGCCGACCACGGAGGCGTCCTGGAGGACGGCGCCGTCGGCCTCGGGGACGATCTCGGCCCAGTGACGGCGGTCGGGGTCGGCGGGGTCGGCCCGGAGGACGCGCCAGCGGGAGGCACCGTCGTTGGTGGTCAGGTAGAAGCGGTCCTCCCAGGCCTCCACCGAGTACTGCGCCTCGACGCCTTCCACCAGCACCCGCCACGGGGAGTTTTCCTGGCGCAGGTCGCGGAAGGACAGCTCGTCGCGGCTGAAGGTGCTCTCGACGGAGAAGAGCCAGTGCCCGTCCCGGGACACGGAGGCCCACACGAACTCCTCGGGGTCCCCGGTTCGCTCCCGGATGACGGGGTCGGCGGCCGGGTCGGTGCCCAGGGCGTGGAACCGGATCTCGGCGTAGCCGGGGCGCTCGGCCACCGGGATGGACGGGTCGGTGGGCAGCCAGGTGTAGTAGAAGCCGTCACCCGTCGGTGTCCATGAGGGGCTGGCGTACTTGGCCCCTTCGATGCGGTCGATGTCGTGCTCCTGCCCGGTGGCCACGTCCATTACGTGGAGGGTGGCCTCGTCAGCGTTGTGTTCGCTCAGGGCATAGGCCAGGAGCTTCCCGTCGCGGGACGGCCGCCACTCGCTCAGCGAGACGCTCCCGTCGTCCGAGAGCGTGTTGGGGTCGATCACGACGTGCTCGGGGCCACCGGCGGCCTCCCGCCAGTACAGGACGGCCTTCTCCTGGTCCGCCCGGCGCCGGGTGAAGAACAGCCGGGAACCGCGCCGGGAGGGGACGGAGGCCGAGTCGGCGTAGAGCACCTGCCGGAGCCGTTGGGCCAGGTGCTCCCGGCCGGCCAGGCGTCCCAGGTGTCCCCGGGTGAAGCTGTCCTGGTCCTTCATCCACGCCTGGACCTCGGGGGAGCCGGCGTCCTCCAGCCAGCGGTAGGGGTCGTGCACCCCGGTCCCGTGAAGGTTCTCGACCACATCGTCGATACGCGTCGGGGGGTAGCCGGGCGAACCAGAGGCGCCGCCGGCGGGCTGTCCCCCGGGAGGGAGCAGGGCCGATCCGGCCAGGAGCACGATCACCAGGACACCGCCCGTCCGCACCATGGCGGCGATCCTTGCACCTCAGGCGGGCGCTGGCTCAGGGGCCGCCGCCCTTGCCGTAGGCGACCATGTCGGCGGCCAGGCGACCGAGAAGGGCCCCGAGCGCCTC
>JBIOYN010000264.1:0-7628 GCA_044870155.1 Acidimicrobiia bacterium
CAGCGCCCGCCCATGAACGCCCTCTCCACCGAGCTGCTGGCCGAACTGGCCGGCATCGCCGAAGGGCTGGCGCAGGACCCCGACCTGAAGGCGGTGGTGGTCACCGGCGGGGAACGGGTCTTCGCCGCCGGCGCCGAGATCAGCCAACTCCAGGGCACTGGGAATCTGATTGGGAACTTCCGGAGAGCTTTTGACACCCTGGCCGCTCTCCCCCGCCCGGTGATCGCCGCCATCGCCGGCTACGCCCTGGGCGGGGGCCTGGAGCTGGCCCTGGCCTGTGACCTGCGGGTGGCATCGGCCACCGCCCGCCTGGGCGTCCCCGAGATCCTCCTCGGGCTCTACCCGGCTGCCGGCGGAACCCAGCGTTTGCCCCGCCTGATCGGCCCGGCCCGCACCAAGGAGCTCATCTGGAGCGGCCGGCAGGTGCGGCCGGACGAGGCCCTGGCCATCGGCCTGGTCGACAAGGTGGTCCCCGCCGGCGAGCACCTGGAGGCGGCCCTGGAATGGGCCGGGGCTCTGGCCTCGGGGGCGGTGGTGGCCATGGGGCTGGCCAAGCGCGCCATCGACGGCGGTCTCGACACCACGCTGGCCGAGGGGCTCGACCTGGAGGCGGAGCTGTTCGCCGACGCCATCCGCTCCGAGGACGCCGGCATCGGCATCAGGAGCTTCTTCGAGAACGGCCCCGGGAAGGCCAAGTTCGTGGGCCGTTAGCCTGGCCGCGGGAAGGAAGCACAGTGTCGGTGCGATTCGTGATCATCGGGGGAGGGCCGGCAGGGAACACGGCGGCCACCGTGGCCGCCCGGCTGGGCGCCGAGGTGACCCTCATCGAACGGGACATCCTGGGCGGCGCCGCCCATCTGTGGGACTGCATCCCGTCCAAGGCCATGATCGCCACCGGGGGCTTCCTGTCCGAGCTGGACCGGGCCCGGGTGATGGGCCTGGCCGCCGAGGGCCGGCTCGATCTCGACGCCATCCGGGAGCGCGTCACGTCCATCGAGGCCCGCCTCCACCAGTCGATCTGCGGCCTGCTCGAGTCCCAGGGCGTGCGGATCATCTCCGGGGCGGGCCGCCTGAAGGGGCCCAACGAGGTTTTCGCCGAGACCGAGACCGGCGTCGAGGAGTTGCACGCCGACGCCATCCTGCTCGCCACCGGTTCCCGGCCCCGGATCCCAGAGTGGGCCGACGTCGACGGCGAGCGGGTCATGACCACCCGCGACGCCTATCCCCCCAAGGAGATGCCCGGACACCTGGTGGTGGTGGGCTCGGGGGTCACCGGGGTGGAGTTCACCCACATGTTCCGCTCGCTCGGCTCCCAGGTCAGCCTCATCGTCTCCCGCCAGCAGGTGCTCCCGGCCAAGGACCCGGAGGTGGCCGCCGCCCTGGAGGCGGAGTTCGTCCGCCGGGGGGTGCGGCTCCACAAGGGGGCCCGGGCGGCGGGGATCTCCGTCGACGGCTCCGCGCTCACTGTCCAATGCGAGGACGGCCGGGCCGTCCACGGTACCCACGCCGTCCTCGCCATCGGGTCCATCCCCAACTCCGAGTCGCTCGGGCTCGACGCCGCCGGGGTCGTCTCCGACGGCGGCGGGTACGTCCCCGTCAACCACCACCTGCAGTCCAGCGTCCCCCACATCTACGCCGCCGGGGACCTCTCGGGAAAGCTGCCCCTGTCATCGGTGGCAGCCATGCAGGGCCGCAAGATCGCCGAGCACATCATGGGACTGCACACCCGCAACCACCGCCATCTCGACTACGACAAGGCCGCCTCGGCCATCTTCACCGAGCCCGAGATCGCCGACGTGGGCCTGGCCGAAGCCGAGGCCTTCGCCGAGGGCCGCAAACTGCGGGTCACCAAGGTGCCGTTCTCGGCCAACGCCAAGGCGCTCATCGAGGGCGACCCCCGGGGGTTCGTGAAGATCATCTCCGACCCCGCCACCGGCGTGGTGCTGGGGGGCTCCATCGTGGGCCGGGCGGCGGCCGAGCTCATCTCGGTGCTGGCCGTGGCCGTGACCTGCAACCTCAAGGTGGGCGACCTCGTCGACTCGCTGCTGGTGCACCCAGCCCTGTCCGAGTCGCTTTCCGACGCCGCTGAGTAGTCCCGCCCGGGAAGGTGGGGCAAACTGGACACGACACTCAGTGCCTGGGGAGGCAACCATGATCCTGCGTCGCGCCACGCTTCCGTTCCTGGCCATGGCCCTCGCCGTCGGCGCCCTCGCCGTACCGGCCGGGGCCATCCACCTCTTCCCGCTGTTCCCCGGCGACCCCGGCGGCGACTGCGGGGCCGTACTGCAGCCTGACCCGGGCAGCTCGGCCGGGCACGTGGGGGTCGAGGACTTCAGCTTCATGGACCACTCCAGCAGCAGCTCGACCACCACCGTCAAGCCGGGCGACTCCGTGACGTGGAGCTGGGAGAACCCCTACTGCCACTCCGTCACCTTTGAGTCGGCCGACATCAAGGGCACCGAGGGCGGCCCGCCGGCGGGACGCAACCACAACGAGCCCCAGCTGACCAAGCCCGAGGGGTCGAACAAGACCTTCACGGCCAAGTTCGACAAGCCCGGGACGTACAAGTACTCCTGCGTCCACCACGCCTCCGTGGGCATGACCGGGCAGGTGGTGGTGGTCGGCTACTAGCTGATCACGATGAGGACGTCCCCGGTGCCGACAGTGTCACCGGGGGCGACCCGCACCTCGGTGACGGTCCCGGCCCGCTCGGCGGCCACGTGGTTCTCCATCTTCATGGCCTCGAGCACGATCACGGCCTGACCGACCTCGACGGCTTCGCCCACCGCCACCAGCGTCTTCACGATCGTGCCCTGCATGGGGGAGGCGACCATGCCGCTGCCCGCCGCTCCCATGGCCGCCTGGGAACGGGCCCGGCCCGGTCGCGGCCGGGGGGCGGCCGGTGCGGCGCCGGCGCCGGCCGGGGTGCCCGCCTCGGGCACGTCGGGGAGCCACACCCGCACCTCGAAGCGCCGCCCGTCCACCTCCACGGGGAGGGTGCGGGCCACCAGGTCCTCCGCGGTCCCCCCGGGGCCGCCGCGACCCCCGGGCGGGGCGGCGACCGCCTCGGCGCCGGGGGCGGCCAGGAGGGCGGCGTCGACCTCCTCCTCCAGCCACTTGGTGGAGTGGCGGGCGTCGATGAAGTCGGGGTGGCGCAGGAGGGCCATGTGGGCGGGGATGGTCGACGGCACCCCCTCGATGCGGAACTCGCCGAGGGCCCGCAACAGCCGCCGCCGGGCCGATTCCCGGTCGGGGCCCCAGGCCACCAGCTTGGCCATGAGGTTGTCGTAGTACTGGGAGACGGCCGTGCCCTCCTCGTAGCCGGCGTCGACCCGCACGCCGAATCCCGAAGGCGTGGCGAAGCGGGTGATGAGCCCGGGGGCGGGCCGGAAGCCCTTGGCGGGATCCTCGGCATTGATGCGGCACTCGATGGCGTGACCCCGGCGCTCGATCGCCTCCTGCGTGAACGACAGCGGCTCACCGGCGGCCACCCGGATCTGCTCCGCCACCAGGTCCAGGCCCGTCACCATCTCGGTCACGCAGTGCTCGACCTGGAGGCGGGTGTTCATCTCCAGGAAGAAGAAGTCGCCGTCCCCGGGGTCCGGGGTGTCCCCGTGGGGTTCGTACAGGAACTCGACGGTGCCGGCGTTGACGTAGCCACAGGCCCGGGCCACCTCGAGGGCGGCTTTCCCCATGGCCTGGCGGGTCTCCTCCGACAGCCCGGGAGCGGGGGTCTCCTCGATCAGCTTCTGGTGTCGGCGCTGCACCGAGCAGTCGCGCTCGCCCAGGAACACGCCGTTGCCGTGGGTGTCGCAGAAGATCTGGACCTCGACGTGGCGGGGGCGCTCCAGATAGCGCTCGACGTAGACCTCGGAGCGGCCGAAGTAGGCCTTGGCCTCCCGCTGGGCGGACTCCAGGGCGGCGGCCACCTCGGTCTCGTCGCGCACCACGCGCAGACCCCGCCCGCCACCCCCGAAGGCGGCTTTGATGGCCACCGGGTAGCCGGCGACGGCGGCGAAGGCCGCCACCTCGGCGGGATCCTCCAGCGGGTCCATGGTGCCGGGCACGCCCGGGACCCCGGCCGCCTGGGCCGTGCGCCGGGAGGTGACCTTGTCCCCCATGGACTCGATGGCGCCCGGCGGCGGGCCGATCCAGGTGACCCCGGCCCCGGCCACAGCCCGGGCGAAGTCGGCGTTCTCGGAGAAGAAGCCGTAGCCCGGGTGGACGGCCCCGGCGCCGGAACGCCCGATGGCGTCGAGGATGGCGTCGGTGTTGAGGTAGCTCTCGGTTGCCGTCTGGCCCCCCAGGGCGTAGGCCTCGTCGGCCAGACGCACGTGGAGGGCGTCGCGGTCGACGTCGGAGTACACGGCGACGGCCGTGATGCCGAGCTCCTGGCAGGTGCGGATGACGCGGACGGCGATCTCGCCGCGGTTGGCGATCAGAATCTTGCCGGGAAGGTGGGTGGACGTGCCCATGGGCGGCCGTATCCTACGGGCGTGTCTCCCCCCGGGCCTACTGTGGCCATCGACCAGAGCCGGCTGGCGGCCACCCGGTTTTCCGAGGTGCGCGGGGTCGAGGAGGTCGGCTCCACCAACACCGAGTTGATGGCGGCGGCCCGGGCAGGGGAGCGCGAGGGGGTCGTCCTGGTGGCCGACCACCAGCGCGCCGGCCGGGGGCGGCTGGGCCGGACGTGGTCGGCGGCACCGGGCACCTCGCTCCTCGTCTCGGTGCTGCTGCGGCCATCCCTGCCCGCCGGCGAGGTGCCGCTCTGCAACTGCGCCGCCGGACTGGCCGCCGCCGACGCCGTGCACGCCACCGCCGGATTCCGCCCGGGGCTCAAGTGGCCCAACGATCTGGTGGTCCCCGGGGCGCGGGGTGTCCCCGGAAGCGACGACCGCAAGCTGGCGGGGATGCTCTCGGAGTCCTCTCCGGATGACGCCGGCGGCCCGCCGGCCGTGGTGGTGGGCATCGGGATCAACGTGACCGCCGGCGCCTATCCCGAGGAGGTTGCCGCCATCGCCATCTCCTGCGAGGAGGCCGCCGGCCGGCCCGTGGATCGCACCGAGCTGCTGATGGCGTTCCTGGAAGCGCTGGAGCGGCGCTACGCCGTCCTGCTGGCGGGCGGGGCCGAGGCCACACTCGCCGCCTGGTCGGAGGACTCGGTCACGCTCGGCCGGCCCGTGCGGGTGGAGGTGCCCGGCGCGTTCATCGAGGGCGTCGCCGCCCGCCTCGGCCCAAGCGGCGAGCTCGTGGTCGTCGATGCCGCCGGGACCGACGTGGTCGTCTCCGCCGGCGACGTCATCCACCTCCGGCCGGCATGAGCGCCGCCCCGGCAACCTGGCCGTGGCCACGGGCGTTGGTGACCGGCGCGTCCGGAGGGATCGGCGAGGCACTGGCCCGCCGGCTGGCCGCCCGGGGCTGCCATGTGGTCCTGGTGGCCCGGACGGAGCCGGCCCTGGAGAAGCTGGCAGCCGAGCTCTCGGCCGCCCACGGCATCGACGCCGAAGTGCTCCCCGCCGACCTCACCACCGAGGACGGGGTGGCCGCCGTCGAGGCCCGGTTGGCGGACGGTGGGGGCCCGCCCGTCGACCTGCTCGTCAACAACGCCGGCTACGGGACGGCGGGGAGGTTCTGCGAGCTCGATGCCGAGCGGGTGGCGGGCGAGGTGCGCCTCAACGTCCTCGCCCTGGTGCGGCTCACCTCCGCCGCCGTTCCCGGCATGGTGGCCCGGGGGCGCGGAGCCGTCCTCAACGTGTCCTCGGTCGCCGGCCTCCAGCCCATCCCCAACATGGCCACCTACGCCGCCACCAAGGCCTTCGTGACCTCGTTCTCCGAGTCGCTCCACGAGGAGCTGCGGCCCAAAGGCGTGACCGTGACCGCCGTGCTCCCGGGCTTCACCAAGACGGGATTCCAGGCCCGGGCGGGCGTGAGCCGCCTCCCCACGTGGGCCTGGATGGACGCCGGCCGCGTGGCCGACGACGCCCTCGCCGCCACCGCCGCCGGGCGGGCCGTCTGCATTCCCGGGCTGGCCTGGAAGGCACTCTCCGCCCTCACGCGGCCGCTGCCCCGTACCCTCGTCCGCCGTGTGATGGGCGCCGGCCAGCGCACCTGGTGATCGCCTGATTCCCTAGGGGTCGAGGTCGGCGGCGACGAGGACCTTGAACGCCTCGGCCAGCGAGGTGGTGACGGGGCCGGGGGCTTCCGGGAGGGGGGCGCCGTCCACCGCCGAGATGGCCTGCACCTCCCGGGTGGAGGAGGTGAGGAAGGCCTCGTCGGCGGTGGCCAGGGCGGAGAGGGGCAGATCCGCCTCGGCGGCGTCGACGTCGAGGTCGGCGGCCAGCTCCATGACCAGGGCCCGGGTCACCCCGAGGAGGCACCCGGCCGCGGCCGGCGGGGTGCGCAGCCGTCCGCCGGCGACCACGAACACGTTGGTGCCCGTCCCCTCGCACAGCTCCCCCCGGGTGTTGGCGAAGATCGCCTCGCCGGCACCGAGCTCGGCGGCATGGGCCAGGGCCCGGACGTTCTCGCCGTAGGAGATGGTCTTGAGGCCGGCCAGGGCACCCCGCTCGTTGCGGGGCCAGGGCACCGTGGCCACGGGGACCGTCTCGGCCCACAGCGCCAGGGCGCTGCCGGCCACCACCACCGTGGGGCCGAAGTCCCCCCGGTCCGAGCCCAGCGGAGCCGGACCGCCGGTGATGGTGATCCGCAGCCGGGCCTCGGCCAGGTCGTTGGCCTCGAGGACGGCCGTCGCCGCCGCCCGCAGCACGTCGCCGGCGGGAAGGTGGAGGCCCATGCCCGCCGCCGAGCGGGACAGGCGCTCGAGGTGGCGGGTCCAGGCGAAGGGATGCCCGCCGTAGACCCGCAGCGTTTCGAACACCCCGTCGCCCGTGAGCAGGCCGTGGTCGAAGGGAGAGATCCGCGCCTGCCCCTCCTCGCAGAGGCCCCCGTCGACCCAGACGAACACGCTGGGCAGGGTACATTTCGCATCGGTCATGAGCGCACCTTTCCCCTCCTCCATGCGCGCCTGCCTGTGGCGCAGCCTGCTGGCCCTGGTGCTGGTCAGCGTTCTCGCCGCCGGCGGCCTGGCCGGCGGCTCCTGGTACCTCGACCACAAGCTGGGGTCGGCCAGCGAGGTGGACGTGGACCTGGCCGCCAAGCTCCCCGGGGCGATGAACTTCCTCATCCTCGGGTCGGACTCCCGGGCCTTCGTGGCCGACGAGACGGACGAGGCCAGCTTCGGCGACACCGGCGACGTCGGTGGCCAGCGGGCCGACGCCATCATCGTGGCCCGGGTGGAGCCCCGCACCCACCGGGGCGTGCTCGTCTCCTTCCCCCGCGACCTGCGGGTGATCCAGCCCGGTCGCAAGGGCCTGCACCGCATCAACGAGTCCTTCGAGATCGGCCCCCAGGGCGTGATCGACGTGCTCGGGACGAACTTCGGCATCCCCATCCACCACTACATCCAGCTCGACTTCGCCGGCTTCCGGACCATGGTCGACGCCATCGGCGGCGTGCGGATGTACGTCCCGGCGCCGGTCCGGGACCGCAAGACGGGCCTCGACGTCCGCCAGGCGGGGTGCGTCGTCTTCGACGGGAAGCAGGCGCTGGCCTGGGTCCGATCCCGGAAC
>JBIOYN010000265.1:0-3509 GCA_044870155.1 Acidimicrobiia bacterium
GCTGGGAACGAAGGCCGGGCGGTGGGCGGCGACCGCCGCCGGTGCGGCAGCTGGTGAACACGATCTTCCCCGCCGCGCCGGGCACCACGGCCCGGGCAGGCGGGAGCACCGGAGAGAGCATCCCCGCCACGGGCACCGCCACACCGGCAGCGGTCGCCGCCCACCGCCCGGCCTTCGTTCCCAGCCACATACCGCGCATCCCAGCCCTTCCTTCGTGATTCGGGCTGTTGTCCTTCTCAGGGCGCAATGGGACAACAAGTTGTCATTGCACGATAAGGGTTTTCTCCTTACCGCTCTCTGAAACCTGCCAAGCAGGGAGCGGGCCTGAAACTGTCGAAATCAAAGGGTTGACCGCCGCGACCCGGCTCAAGGCCGACCGGGAAGGCGAAGGACGAGTCGGGCGCCGGGATCCGTCGCGTCGCCGACCACCACCGTCCCGCCGTGGGCCGCCACGATTTCGCGCACGATGGCCAGGCCGAGCCCGGCGCCGCCCCCGGCCCGGTCCCGGGCCTCGTCCAGCCGGGTGAAGCGGGTGAAGACCACCTCCCGGTGCTCGGGGGGGATGCCCGGCCCGTCGTCGGCCACGACCAGGGTGGCCCAGCTGCCGTCGTCGGCCTCGGCGAGCTCGACCCGCACCGTGGTGGCGGCGTACCGCTCGGCGTTGTCGAGCAGATTGCGCACCGCCCGGGTGAGCTCCTCGCGCCGGCCGAGGACGGCGGCGGGAGCGACGCCCGAGGTATCCACCTGGATGCGGCCGTAGCCTCGCAGCCGGGCGGCCTCGGCCAGCACCACGTCGTCGAGGTCCACGGGCGTGGGGGTGGGGCGGCGGGCGGACTCGTCGGCCCGGGCCAGGTAGAGCAGATCCTGGACCAGTCGCTCCATGCGCCGGTTCTCCTCCAGCAGATCGACGCCGGTGAGAACCCAGTCCGTGGCCTCCGGGTGGGCCAGCGCCACCTCCAGGTCGGTGCGGGCCGAGGCCAGCGGGCTCTGGAGCTCGTGGGAGGCGTCGGCCACGAACCGGCGCTGGGTGGCCACCGCCGTCTCGAGCCGGTCGAGCAGGGCGTTCATGGTGCGGGCCAGGCGGGCCACCTCGTCGTCAACGCCGGGAACGGGCACGCGCCGGTCCAGCTGGCGCTCGGACATCTCGGCCACCTCGGCCCGGATGGCCTCCACGGGACGCAGCGCCCGTCCTGTGGCGGCCCAGGCGGTGAGACCGACCAGGAGGATGAGCGGGGGCAGGCCGGTCCAGAGGATGATCTTCACTTTGGCCGTGGTCTGGTCGACCGGCTCCAGGCTCAGTGCGGCGTAGACCAGCAGCTCGCCCTCGGGGGAGGGTGATCGCAGGCCCCGGACCCGGAACCTTCCGGCGTGACGGTCGAGGCGCAGACCGGAGACGGTGACGGATCGGCCGTGGATGCCCTGGGGCTCGAAGGTCACCAGCGGCGGCCGTTCCCTGACATTGTCGGTGGACGACACGACCCGACCGCCGGCCCCCACCACCTGGACGAAGGCGGGTTCGTCGCCGAAGGTGGCCAGCACGGGGGGCAGGTCTCCGCTGGTCGCCAGAGCGGCGATGTCGAAGGCGCGGATCTCGGTGATCTCGTCCAGGTCGTCGACCAGCGAGCGCCGCAACAGGCCGAGGAGCCCCAGCGAGCCGACCAGGACGGCCGCTCCCACCACCAGCACGGCACCAACGGTGGTGCGGCTGCGAACGGAGCCCAGGGCCCGCCCGGGCTTCACCTGGTCAACCGCCGTCGGGATCGAGCCGGTAGCCCACCAGGCGCACGGTCTGGATGGACTTCCGTCCGAAGGGCTCGTCGATGCGCTTCCGGAGATGGCGGACGTAGACCTCGACGACGTTCAGGTCGCCGTCGAAGGCGAAGTCCCACACGTGCTCCAGGATCTCGGTCTTGGACAGGACCTCTCCGGACCGGCGCATGAGGAACTCGAGGAGTGCGAACTGCTTGGGGGTCAGCTCCACGGCCACGTCCCCCCGCCACACCAGGTGCGACGCCGGGTCGAGGCGGAGGTCCCCGCACACCAGGACCGGTGGGCGCTCGCGGTGGCCCCGGCGCAGCAGCGCCCGGAGGCGGGCCACCAGCACCACGTACGAGAACGGTTTGGACAGGTAGTCGTCGGCCCCGGTGTCGAGCGCCTCGGCTTCGTCGAGCTCGCCATCCTTGGCCGTCAGCATCAGGATCGGAGTCCACACCCCGGCGGTGCGGAGGTCGGCGCATACCCGGTAGCCGTTGCGCTTGGGCAGCATGATGTCGAGGATGATGGCGTCGTAGGCCGTCTCCTGACCGCGGTACAGGCCCTCATCGCCATCGCCGGCGATGTCGACGGCGAAACCCTCCGCCTCCAGACCACGCCTGATCGACCGGGCCAGATGCAACTCGTCTTCCACCAGCAGGATTCGCACCTGCCGGATGGTGCGGGGCGGTCGCTGATAGTCCGCTGAAGATCCGCTGAAGGCCCGCTGAACGCCCGGGATGAAGCTCAGCTTCCGGAGAACTCGGGCCGCCGCTTCTCGGTGAAGGCCGCCAGGCCTTCCTTCAGATCGTTGCTGGCGAAGGCGCGCCGGACCAGGGAGTCGAGCTCGTCGAGGACGGCGCCGTCCTCCTCCCGGGCGTACCCGGTGTGGCGGGCCACGGCGTTGAGAGCAGCCTTGTGGCCGGACACGGAGAGCGGGGCCAGAGCGGCGATCTCCGTGGCCAGGGCCAGTCCGGCAGCCAGGGCGTCGTCGGCCCGGCGCTGCACCAGGCCCATGCGCACGGCCTCGTCGACGTCGATGCGCCGGCCGGTGAGGAGGAGGTCCCGGGCATGGGCCTGGCCTACCAGCAGGGCCAGGCGCTGGATGTTCTCGGGAGCGAGCATCACCCCCAGCTGGCCGGCGGGGATCCCGAAGGACGCCTGCGGCGCCGCCACGCGCAGGTCGCAGGCCACCACCAGCTGGGTGCCACCGCCCAGCGCCGGCCCGTTCACGGCGGCGATGACCGGAGCGGGAAAGGCCACCACCTCGTCGAGGAGCGGCTCGAAGGCGGGACGGAACTCATCCTCGCTCCCGGGGCCCGGGGTGTCCCCGGAAGTAGAGGCCAGGCGGTTGCCGAGATCGGCGCCGGCGCAGAAGGCGGAGCCGGCCCCGGTGATGACCACCGCTCGCAACGACCGGTGCCCGGCCAGGTGATCCCGGAGCTGGTGGCACATCTCGACCGACAGGGCGTTGCGCCGTTCCGGCCGGTCGAGAGTGGCGAGGCCCACCAGCCCCTGCACCTCCCAGTTGATCACCGTCACCCCTTCGCCCCGCCGGTGAAGCGGAAGGCCCCCAGGCGCACGGGGGGGACGTGGACGACGCCGGTGCCGAAGAACTCGGAGTCGGCGTAGCGGGCCTCGGCCCCCACCCCCACCACGTTCCCCGGCGCCAGAGCGTCGAGGAAGGACTGGGTGAAACGCAGGTTCTTGACACCCGGCCCCACCTTGCCGTCCTCCACCAGAAAGGTGCCGTTGCG
>JBIOYN010000266.1:0-7960 GCA_044870155.1 Acidimicrobiia bacterium
TCGTCATCGCCGAGGGCAAGGCGGCCGACGGGCTGCGGGCCTCCATGAGCATCCCCGGGGCCTTCAACCCCTGGCCCTACAACGGGCGCCGCCTCATCGACGGCGCCGTCGTCAACCCCATGCCCGCCAGCGTGCTGCGCGACGCCGGGCTGCGCTACGTCATCGGATCGACCGTGGCCGGCCAGGAGATCTTCGGCACGGGGCCGGGGGCGCCGGGGCGGACCCCGCACCTCCTCCAGATCATGTCCCGGATGCTCTCGTCCATGGAGCGGGAGATGATCAAGGCCCAGATCCCGCTCGTCGACGTGTGCATCCGGCCCCAGGTGTACGCCGCCTCGAGCTTCGACTTCAGCCAGGCCGACGCCTTCGTGGCCGAAGGCGAGCGGGCGGCCCGGGCCCAGCTACCCGAGATCGAGGCGCTAGTCGAGACGGCGAGGCGCTGAGCCCTAGGACAGCCCCGGCCGCTCCCCTAGATTGGAGCCCGGAGGGAGGTCGCCTCATGGGGGCGAGGGCCTGATGCGGGCGCTCGGGAAACTGGTCACTCGCCGGCGATGGTGGGTGCTCGGCTTCGCGCTCGCCTTCCTCCCCGTGGCCGGCCTCCTGGGCGGGGGCGTGGAGAAGCGCCTGTCGTCGGGTGGCTTCACCGACCCGGCCTCGGAGTCGGCCCGGGCGGCGGCGATCCTCGAGGATCGGTTCAAGGCGGGCACGCCCAACCTCGTTCTGCTCGTCACCGCCCGCTCGGGCACGGTCGACGATCCCGCCGTCGGCGCCGCCGGCCTGGCCCTGACCCAGCGACTCACGGGCGAGCAGGGCATCACCAATGTGGTCTCCTACTGGGCGCTGGGCCGGTTCGGCACCCCCCTGCGCTCGAAGGACGGGCGCCAGGCGCTCGTACTCGGGCGGGTACCGGGCGACGAAGACGATGTCCGGGACGCCACTGAGGGCCTCTCGGCCCGCTACGCCGGGATGTCGGGGCCCATCGAGGTGGGGATGGGCGGGGCGGGGGAGGTCTTCAACCAGATCGAGGCCCAGGCCGAGAAGGACCTGAAGAAGGCGGAGCTGCTCACCTTCCCCATCACCGTGATCCTCCTTGTGCTCGTCTTCGGGTCGGTCGTCGCCGCCGGCCTCCCCCTGGCGGTGGGGGCCCTGGCCGTGGTCGGCACCTTCCTCGTGCTCCGCGTCGTCACGAGCCTGACCGACGTCTCGATCTTCGCCCTCAACCTGACCACGGCCATGGGCCTGGGCCTGGCCATCGACTACAGCCTGTTCGTCGTCTCCCGCTACCGCGAGGAGCTCCGGCACGGCTACGAGCCTGACCAGGCCGTGACCAGGACGCTCTACACCGCTGGGCGCACCGTCGCCTTCTCCGCTCTTACGGTGGCCATCTCGCTGGCCGCCCTCGTCGTCTTCCCGCTGCCCTTCCTGCGCTCCTTCGCCTACGCCGGCGTGGGGGTGGTGCTCATGGCCGCCGTGGGTGCCGTCGTCGTGCTGCCGGCCGTGCTCTCGGCCTTGGGCCGCCGGGTCGACAGCCTCGCCCTCTTCCACCGCGAGCCCAAGGAAGTGGAGCAGGGCTTCTGGTATGGACGGGCCCGGGCCGTGATGCGCCGGCCCATACCCGTCGTGATCGTGGTCGTCGGCCTGCTGCTCGTCCTGGGCACGCCCTTCGTCCACCTCGACCTCGGGCTGTCCGATGACCGGGTGTTGGGCGAGGACGCGCCGGCCCGGGTGGTGGGCGACGACATCCGCCGCCACTTCGACTCCAAGGAAGCCGGCGCCCTGGCCGTGGTGGCGCCGGACGCCGCCCCGGCGGCCGATCAGGCCGCCATCGACGGGTATGCGAAGACCCTGTCCAACATCGAGGGCGTGTTCCGGGTCGACGCCGCCACCGGCTTCTACCGGGCCGGGATGCTGCTGGCGCCGCCCAACCAGCTCTCGGCCCGCTTCACGGGGGCGGCCAGGGGGACGTGGCTGTCGGTGGTCCCCACCGTGGAGCCGCTGTCCCCCGCCGGCGAGCAGCTGGTGCACTCCGTGCGCTCCGCCGCCGCGCCGGTCGACGTGCTGGTGACCGGCGAATCGGCCCGGCTGGTGGACGGGAAGACATCACTGGGCAGCCGGCTGCCGCTGGCGCTGGGTCTGATCGGCCTGGCCACGTTCCTGCTCCTGTTCCTCATGACCGGCAGCCTGCTGGTGCCGGCCAAGGCGCTGATCCTCAACGTGCTGTCGCTGTCGGCCACCTTCGGGGCGCTGGTGTGGGTATTCCAGGAGGGCCATCTGGCCGGACTGCTCAATTTCACGCCGACGGGAACCATCAGCATCTTCACGCCCGTCCTGCTGTTCTGCATCGCCTTCGGGCTGTCGATGGACTACGAGGTCTTCCTCCTGTCCCGCATCAAGGAGGAGTACGACCTGGGCGCCGGCAACGAGGACGCGGTGGCCATCGGGCTGGAGCGCACGGGCCGGATCGTCACCGCCGCCGCCCTCCTCCTCGCCCTCGTGTTCGTGGCTTTCGCCACCGCCGAGGTCACGGTGGTGAAGGTCTTCGGCGTGGGTCTGGCCCTGGCCGTCCTGGTCGACGCCTTCCTCATCCGGGCCACGCTGGTGCCCGCCTTCATGCGCCTGGCCGGGCGGGCCAACTGGTGGGCTCCCCGGCCCCTCCGCCGCTTCCACCTGCGCTGGGGAATCTTCGAGGACGAGCCCCCGGAGATCCTCGACCGGATCGAAGCGGCGGGCCGGGCCCAGGTCTGAACGGTGCCGAGCACGCCGTGGAAGACACGACTCGTCGGACGGGACCCCGAACTCGCCGTGCTCGAGCAGGAGCGCCGGCGCACCGCCACCGGGGAGCTCCGCTGTGCCCTGGTGCTGGCCGACGCCGGGGTGGGAAAGACCCGGCTGGCCACCGAGCTGCTGGCCCGGCACCGGCGGACGGGCATCGGGCTCTCGGCCCGGGCCTTCCCCATGGGGGGCACGGCGCCCTTCGCCCTGTGGGCCGAAGCCCTCGAGAGCCACCTCCGCACGCTCGGACCCGAGGACGTGGGTGACATCTGCGGGGGATTCACCGATGACCTGGCCGGGCTGTGCCGGTCGGTGGCCGCCGCCCATGGCGGCGTTCCCAGCGGGGAGGCGCCGCGGACCCGGCTGCTGGAGGGTGTGGCCGTGGCCGTGGGCAACCTCGCCGCCCGGGCCCCGGTGGTGGCGGTGCTCGACGACGCCCACCTGGCCGACGCCTCCTCCTGGGAGGCCCTCCACTACCTGTCCCGCAACGCTCCCGACGCCCCCGTCCTGCTCGTCGTCACCGCCCGTCCCGGCGAGCTCTCCGCCCCCGCCACCGAGGTGTTCGCCGGCCTCGACCGGGAGGGCCGCCTCACCCGGCTGCACCTGGAACCGTTGACGGCGGACGGGTTGGCGGCGCTGGCCGAAGCGGTCCTGGGCCGGACTCCGCCCCCGGCCCTGGTCGACTGGCTGCGCCACCGGGGTCAGGGCAATCCCCTCTACACCCTGGGCCTCCTCGGGGCCCTGCTGGAGGAGGACGCCGACCTGGCCCATCCCGACCTCCACCACCTGCCCGAAACGCTCACCGATCAGGTCACCACCCGCCTGGGCCACCTGGACGAACCGTCCCTGGCCAGCCTCGAGGTCCTGGCCGTGGTGGGCCGGGCCGTGGAGCTGGGCGACGTGGTGCGGCTCTCCGGGCGCCCCCTCGACCGGCTCTCCGAGATCCTCGACCGGCTCGTCCGCCTCCGCCTGGTGGTGGAGACGGAGGGACCCCAGCCCAGCTACGAGATCGCCCACCCCCTCATGACCGAGGCCATCTACCAGTCCATCAGCGGCGCCCGGCGGGTGGCACTCCACCGCCTGGTGGGACGGGCGCTGCTGGCCGGCGGCCGCTTGGCGGAGGCGGCGGCCCACTACGCCCGCTCCGCCGAGCCCGGCGATCCCGAGGCGGTGGAGGTGCTCCGCCAGGCCGTGGGCCAGGCCGAGGAGGCGGGAGCCCACCGGGAGGCCCTGGCCGTCCTCTCCTCCCTCGTCACCCTGGTGCCCGCCGGCGACGAACGCTGGCGCGGGGTGGTCGACGTCATGTCGCTGCGGGCGGAGTGGGTGGTCGACCACCGGGCCGAGATCCACGCCGCCGAAGGCGCCGAGGCCATGCGGGCCATGGACGCCGTGCTGGCCGGCGTGTCCGACCCCACCCGCCAGGCGGGCGTGAAGTTCCGCCTGGCCAACTTCTGCGCCTGGGGCACGGGAGAGCTGGAGGAGGCCGAGGACAGTGCCCGGGCGGCCATGGAGCTCTTCCAGGCCGGCGGGGACGTGGCCGGCGCCCTCCTGGCCCGCAACGAGCTGGCCTGGGTGCAGGGTCTGCGCGGCGACATCGACGCCCTCGAGTCGGGAGCCACCGAGGTGCTGGGCGCCGCCCAGGCCGAGGTCCTCCCCTTCGTCATCGTCCAGGCCCTGATCGCCCTGGGCTACGCCAATGCCCACCGGGGCCGCTTCGAGCCGGCCGAGGCCGCCTACCGCCGGGCCCTGGACCTCGCCCGGTCCGAGGACATGCGCCATCAGCAATCCCGCCTCCTGGCTCACCTCGCCCTCACGCTGGCCATGGAGGGCCGCCTCGCCGCCAGCCTGCCCCTGGTGGCCGAGGGCGTCGCCGTGGACCCGGCCTATCGCGACAGCCTGGTGCTGGAGTTCGGCGTCGTGGTCCAGTGGGTGGCGGGAGACTTCGGCGCCGCTCTCGGCTACGCCCGGGAAGCGCTGACCTGGAATCCAGCCGGCGTCAGCCGCCGCCGGGGCATCGGCGTGGTCTTCGGGGCCCTGGCCGCGGCCGAGACGGGCGACCTCTCCGAGGCCCGCCGCTTCGCCGACGCCGGCCGCCTCGCCTTCGGTGAGCGGGAATGGTCCTACCTCCGCCACTACTGCGACTACGTCGACGGCTTCCTGGCGGCGCGGGCGGGCCACCCCTCCGAGGGCCTCTCCGCCCTGGAGCGGGCGGCGGCCGGGATCCCGCGCAGCCAGGCCTGGCCGTTCCTGGCCTTCGTGCTCGTGGATCTGGCCGAGCTGGCCGCCACCAGCGGCGAGCCGGAGCAGGCGGCGACCGCGGCCGGAACCATGGGCGAGCTGGCGGAGAGGACCGGATGTGACTTCCACCGGGGGCTGGCCGCTCTGGCCGGCGCCTGGGCCCACCTGGGTGCGGCCCGGGACGAGGCCGCCGCCGAGTCCGCCGCCGAGGCGGTCAAGCTCCTGGAACCGACGGGGGCGCAGGCGCTCCGCGCCCGGGCCATCGAGGTGTTGGGCCGGGCCTCGAGCCCCTGGGAGCGGACCGCAGCCGTAGCTGCCCTGGAAGCGGCGGCCGCCGCCTTCGAAGCCGCCGGTGCCAGCTGGCGCGAGGCCCGGACGCTGGAGGTCCTCCGCAGCCTCGGAGGCACCGGCCGCCGGGCGGCGGCGGCCGTCTCCGGGCCCGCATCCCTGACCCGGCGTGAGCGCGAGGTCGCCCGGCTGGCGGCTCAGGGCCGCAGCGCCCGGGAGATCGCCACCCAGCTCTACATCGGGGAACGGACGGTGGAGACCCACCTGGCCAATGCCTACGCCAAGCTCGGGGTCTCGTCCAAGCTCGATCTCGTCCGTCGGGCCGCCGAGCTCGGACTGTGACGCGCCCGCGGCTCGATCCGTACCAGACCCGAATCCGTACCAGTACGGAGGAGACGCCGCCTCCGGTTGCCTAGCCTCCGGTACAGCCCGACTCTCGGAGGAGGTGAGCGCGTGGACTGGCCGATCCTGTCGTCGCTCGGAGAGGATGCCCGGCGCGACCTGCTGGCCTCCACCCGCCGGCGCCGCTTCGCCCGGCGCGAGGTGCTCTTCCACGAGGGCGACCCCGGCGACACGCTCCACCTCATCGACAAGGGCCGGGTGGCGGTGCGCATCACCACCCCCCTGGGTGACGTGGCCACCCTGGCGGTGCTCGGCCCCGGAGAGTGCGTAGGCGAGATGGCGATCCTGGGCACGGGGCAGCGGGGTGCCACCGTCGTGGCGCTGGAGAAGTCAGAGACGCTGTCGCTGCACCGCGACCAGTTCGAGGCCATGCGCCGGGAGCACCCCGCCGTCGACCGGTTCCTCATCGACGTCCTCGCCGCCGAGGTCCGCCGCCTCGACGGCCAGCTGATGGAGGCGCTGTTCCTCCCCGTGGAGCGCCGGGTGCTGCGCCGCCTGGTCGCCCTCACCGGCATCTACGGGGACGAGAGCGACGCCAACGGCTCCGAGATCCCCCTCACCCAGGACGACCTGGCCAGCCTGGCGGGCACGTCACGGGCCACCGTCAATCGGGTGCTGCGCCAGGCCGAGGAGGCCGGGTGGCTCTCCCTCGGCCGGGGCCGGATCAAGATCGTCGACCACGCACGACTGGCCCGGAGGGCCCACTGAGCGCCGGCGGCGGCGCCCCCACGGGAACCGCCCCCGACCACACCTACGCCCTTGACGGCGTGCTGCTCGACGCCTGCCAGCGCGACGGGCGCCGGCCCGGACCGGACGACTCCCGGCCCGCCTGCCGCTCCGTCGCCGCCCTCCTGTTCGAGTCGGGCCGGGTGGCGGGCGTCGACGTGTCCGGCCTGGGCGTGCTCACCGCCGGGGAACGGCGCCTGCCCGGTGGGCCCTTGCGGCGCCTCGTCCTCGTCGACGAGCGCGCCACTCCCGAGCAGGTCCGCGTCCTCCTCGACCTGGTCGAGGGCCGCATCGGTGGCGGGCTCCTCGCCACCCTGGCCGGCCCGGCCGACCGGGACCTCGGCGTCTACCAGGTCCCCACCACGTGGAGGCTGGAGCTCGAGCGGGCCACCGTGTCCGTCCCCGGACACCTGGAGCTGTCGGTGACGGCGGGCTCCGCCGACATGGTCCTCGCCATCCCCGAACACGACCTGTTCTGGGAGGTCTCGGGCTGCGACGGACTACGGGGCGACATCCACGTGGCCGGCGGGGAACCACCCGCCCCCATCCACCCCCTCCGCGCCCTGAAGCCGACCGCCGGGTAATTTACGGACTCATGGTGCGGAAGAGTCGCAACGCCTATCTGGAGCACCTGGCCAAGGTGCCGCTGTTCTCCGGTTGCTCGCAAATGGAGCTGCGGGCGCTGGCCCGCCGAACCACCGACATTCCGGTGTCGCCGGGGTCGGTGCTCGTCAAGGAAGGTGAGCTCGGCTACGAGTTCTTCGTCATCACCGATGGCCGGGCCAAGGTGAGCCGGGGAGGTCGCAAGGTCGGCGAGCTCGGGGCGGGCGACTTCTTCGGTGAGCTGGCCCTCCTGGAGCGCGTGCCCCGGAACGCCACCGTCACCGCCATCTCCGACATGGAGGCCATCGTCCTCACCCGGGCCGACTTCGACGCCGCCCTGGCCGAGGCGCCGGGCATGGCCCGCAAGCTCATGGTGGGCATGGCCCGCCGGCTGCGCGAGCTCGACGCCAAGGTTTAGCGCAACACTTCCTGCAGCGTTCACCGCTCGGCGCTGACGGCGTTCACCACCACGACACCGGTCACCGTCAACCTGGACACCATGAGCACCCTGGCCTTCGCCCGTCGAAATCGAGGACCGGACCTGGCATGGCCCCTCCACGGCTCCCGCCTGGCGGTCTTCGATCTCGACCGGACGTTGCTCCCCGGGTCCAGTCTGATGATCCTGGGCCGGGCCCTGCACCGGGCCGGACTCGTCGACCGGCGGGAGCTCACGGCCTGGATGGCCCGGGAAGCAGCCTTCGCCCGGCGCGGTGAGGGAACGTGCACCGCCTCGCGGCTGCTGACCGCTCTCCTCGCCTCGGTGGCGGGGCGGGAGGCGACGCCCTACCTGGCCGTGGCCCGGGAACTGGGTGACGAGCTGGCCCGCGCCGCCCTACCCGGGGCCCGGTGGCTGCTGGACATGCACCTGGCCGTGGGCGACTTCTGCGTGGTGGCCTCGGCCAGCCCCCAGGAGCTGGTCGAAGCCGCGGCC
>JBIOYN010000267.1:0-2940 GCA_044870155.1 Acidimicrobiia bacterium
GACCAGCCGAGCTTGTATCGGCCCAGATCAATGGTGCTGGTCACAGCGCATCGCCCCCCGATGCAGTGGTCATCGAATTATCACTACCGAGATAGTAACAAATACCCCCGGCACCGGCATCACGACACCGGGGGAGGGAGCGGGTTAACTGCCCGGCGCCGTCGTGGTCGTCGTCTCCGCTGGAACTGATGGTGCCCCTGAGGCTGCTGTGGCTTGACGGATGAGCTCGCCGACCTTGTCGATCGCCCGCTGATAGCCGGCCAGGTCGCCGGCGCGCAGCGCCGTCTGGGCCTCCTGGTAGGCGGCGCTGGCCTGAGCCAGCAAGCTGGCGACGTCGGTACCGGCCGGCGGCGGTGGCGTCCCCGGAGGTGGCGGCGTCCCTGGTGGCTGCTCGGTGGTCAGGCCCGGGAACAATTTGGCCAGGGCCTCGTTGAGGTTGGCCCCCAGCACGGCGCGGTCGGCGTAGGCCACGGCCACGAACTTGAACTCGGGCAGGCGCGTCCCCTGCGTGCCCTGGAGGTACAGCGGCCGCACGTAGAGGATCGAGTCCTCCACGGGGATGAGCAGCAGGCTGCCTTGGAGCACCTGGGACCCGGAGCGGTTGAGGAGGGTGAACTGGCCCGAGATCTCCGGGGTGGTGTTGATGATGGTGTTGATCTGGTCCGGGCCCCGGATGACCTGGCCGATGGGCATCTGGTAGGCCTCGAGCTTCCCGTACTCCCCCGGGTCGGACTTGGCCACCATGAACGACACCAGGTTGGTCAGCTCCTCACCCCGGGCCGTGGGCACGAAGGGCTGGAGGATGAGGAAGCTCTCCTTGGTCTGACCCGGGAGGCGCATCTGCAGGTAGTAGGGCTCCATCCGCCGCTTGCGGGAGATCGACACCGCCGCCGTGCGCCCTCCGGGCGCGGGCGCCAGTGTGGGGGAGGTGGCGGAGCTGGCGTCGAGCTGGAGCGGCCCTGAGCCCGGGTCCTGAGCCACCGCCCACTGCCGGGAGTTGTTGTAGAAGGGCTGGGGCTCGGTCACGTGGTACTCGCTGTAGTGGTCGGTCTGCACCCGGAACAGGTCCTCCGGGTAGCGCAGATGCGACTCCAGTCCGGGCGGCATCTGGGAGCGGTCGGAGAAGAGCCGGGGAAAGGCCTTCCGGTAGGCCTCGACGATGGGATCCCGGCCCGTCCCCTCGGTGAAGACGTAGAACTTCACCGTCCCGTCGTAGGCGTCCACCGTGGCCTTGACCGAGTTGCGCACGTAGTTGAACCGGGCCCCGCGCAGCCCGCTGTTGGCGTTGAGCCGCTCGGGGTGGCCCATCACGTAGCCCTGGGAGTAGGGGTAGCGGCTGGTGGTGGTGTAGCCGTCGATCACCCACAGGACACGGCCGTCGAGGACCACCGGATAGGGGTCGGCGTCGTAGCGCAGGAAGGGCGCCGCCTTGGACACCCGCTCCCGGATGTCGCGCAGGTACAGGGCCCGGGACGAGGGCGTGATCTGGTCGGACAGCAGCAGCTTGAACTCCCCGAAGCGCAGGAAGAACGCGGCCCGGCGGATGAGCCCCTTCATGGGGACGCCACCCTCACCCCGGTAGGAGGTGACCGTGTCCCGGGGTTCGGAGGGGAAGTCGTACTCCTTCTGCTTGGTGCCCACGATGGCGTAGCCCGAGAGGCGCTCGCCGTAGTAGATGGCGGGCTGTTTCAGCTCCAGCCCCGTCCCCTGCGGGGGGATGTCCTTGAGCAGGAAGTCGGGCAGGCCCCGGTCGGTCACGGCGTTGGAGGGCGAGGCCACCACGCCGTAGCCGTGGGTGTAGACGAGGTGGCGGTTCTGCCACGTCTGGCTCGGGAGGTTGTCGAGGTCGAGCTCCCGGGCTGAGAGGGTGACCTGGCGGGGCTCGCCCCCGAGCGGATAGCGGTCGATGTCGACGTCGCCGAAGATGTACTGGGGGCGGAACTGCTGGATGGCCCGGTAGGTCTGCTCCAGGACGTTGGGGTCCCACAGGCGGGCGTCGCCGATGGTGCCCTCGTTGGCCGTGATGTCGGCCGGCTGGAGATCCTCCTTGTAGTCGAAGCTGCGGGCGCTGACCCGGTCGAGCCCGAAGGCGGTCCGGGTGGCCTTGATGTTGCGCTGGATGAAGCGCGACTCCTTCTGGAATTCGTTGGGCTCCACCGAGAAGCGCTGGACGGCGGCCGGGTAGATGGTCCCGATGACGAGGGACACGAACCCCCACAGGCCCACGGCGATGGCGGGCAGCACCCAGCCCCGCAGCCGGATGTTGACGAGGAACAGGGCGGCGGCGGCCACCGAGATGACGATGAGCATGTTGAGCGCCGGCAGCTCGGCGTGGACGTCGGTGTAGCTGGCCCCGTGGACCACGCCCCGGGTGGAGAAGTTGAGCTCGTAGCGTTCCAGCCAGTAGCCGAAGGCCTTGAGCAGGGCCATGGCCCCCAGGATCACGGACAGGTGCGCCTTCACCTGGGGGGTGACCCGCTGGAGCGGGCCCTGGACCCGGATCCCGCCGTTCAGGTAATGGGCCACCGCCGTGACCAGCAGGACGATGACGAGGGCGGCGAAGGCCCAGTCGAAGATGAAGCGCAGGAACGGCATGGTGAAGACGTAGAACCCGATGTCGGTGCCGAACTGGGCGTCGGAGGCGCCGAAGGGGACCCGGTTGCGGAACAGGACCCACTCGTTCCACTGGTTGGTGAGGCCGCCGCCCGCCACCAGGGCCAGGAAAGCGGCCACCGCCATCCGCACCCGACCGGCGTAGGGGCCGATCAACTGCCGGTAGCGCTCCACCAGCTCCTCTTCGGGGCCGGCGGGGCGGAAGCGGGGTGCCATCCGGTCGGCGATGACGAGGTTGCCGAGGATGAGGAGGAAGAAGGCGACGGTGAAGACCACAGCGGGGAGCCCCTTGGCCACCAGGAGGCCGCGCCACACGTCGGTGTACCC
>JBIOYN010000268.1:0-11900 GCA_044870155.1 Acidimicrobiia bacterium
CCGTTCTTGACGAGCAGGTCGGTTTCCATGGCGAAGGTGGAGTAGGTCGTGAATGCCCCGAGGAAGCCGCTGGCCACGAAGGGTCGGACGTAGCGGCTGGCCGGGAATCGCTCGAGCAGCACCACGAACAGGAAACCGAGGGCGAAGCTGCCGGTGATGTTCGTCCAGAAGGTGCCCCACGGGAAGGTCCCGGGCGTCACATCGACGAGCAGGGCGATGCCGTAACGGGCCGTGGTCCCCAGCGCGCCACCGAGGGCGATCGCAGCCAGAACCCCCGGTTGGGCGCGACGGGAACGACGCCGCCGGGACCTGGTGTCCAGCTCCTCGAGCTCGCTACCCATCGGCTCCCTCCGGTTCCCGGCCGGTCAGGTCTTCGGGTAGGAGCCATCAGCCCTCGCAGGCGGTTGTGGCGAGCCCCATCGCCGGGAGACAGGCTAGCGGCTCCGCCCTCCGCTGCCGCTGTCGGCGTCAGCTCCCGTGCTGGCTCTCCAGCACGCGCCGGACGCGGGAGGTTTCGCCGCTGTTCACAGCGTTCACTGATCAGCTGTGACCAGCTCCAGCGGCACACCCAGTGTCGCCGACGCCCGGGCCAGCTGGGGGGCCAGCCGGGTCAGTCCAATCGTGCCCTGCTGGCTTTCGAGGTAGGCGGGCCCCGGTCCCCCGGGCTCGGTCGAGAATCCGACGCCGTGGGGACTGAAGGTCACGAGGACGCCGAGGGCCATCCCGTCGGCGGTCATCACGGGGCTCCCCCCGTCCCCTGGCTGCGCCACGCCGGTGGCGTAGACGTGGTCGGGGTCCGGTGTGCCCTGCGCCACCGCGGTGCGGGCGGGCAGGACGTTGTCCCCGTTGCCGTAGTACCGGAGCGCGAGGGGGCCGGTTGCGTCGGTGGTGAAGAGGCCGCGGGGGCCGCCGAAGTAGCACATCTCGGGGCTGGCCTCGACGCCAGGGTCGAGGCGGATGAGCGCGAAGTCCTTGGTGTACGTGATGGCGAACCCGGTGCCGTGCGACTGGATGGCGCCGTAGGCGAACTCGCCGAACTTTCGGCCGTCGGGGTCTATGGCCGGGGGGCCGCTCCCGGGCGGCCAGACCTTCTCGTGAGGGTCGCCCGTGGCGCCCTCGCTCGTGCCGATGCAGTGACCGGCGGTGCTGATGTAGCGGGTGCCGTCGGGCGCCCGGAACAGGAAGTTCAGCGTGCACAGGCCGAGTCTGGTCACCACGCCCCCCCCGGGGCGCACCCCCGGGCAGCCGCCCGAGCCCACCGGGGCAGTGGCGGCGGGCACCGGGATCAGCGAGCAGGGCGCGGTTCCCAGGGCGGAGGGGGTGGTCCGGGCGACGGAGCCATCGGCGGCGGGAAGCGGCAGCACGGTGGCGGCCAGACCCGCCAGGCCGAGCATGATCAGGCGACGCATCCGAAACTCCCCGTGGTCAGGTTCCCTTCGACACCGCCGCCGCCTCCGCCGACGTGGCCGCCCGCCCATTTTGCCCGGTTTGCCCGTCCACCATGCCCCCGGGAGGTGGGGATCTGGCCGGTGGTACGGCGCGGCGATGCGTATCGCTCCGGCAGAAAAGTGGTAAATATCCTTCTTTTGGCATCGGGAGGGGTCATGGGCAGACGTCGGATCGCGATGTTGGTTGTGATGCTTCTGGCCACAGGGACAGTCACGGCGGCGGCCACACCGGGAACGGGCGTGACCAAAACCGATCTGGCCCGGGCCACGATTTCGGCACCCGTCTCCGCCACCACCACGGGGGAATCGGAGGTGGCGGGCCAGATGGTCACCGTTCCGTCGGGAGGATTCATTCCCTGGCACAGCCACCCCGGGGCCAACTTCGTGGCCGTGAAGTCCGGGGCGCTGACCGTGGCCGTGGGCGGCGCCGACGGCTGCACCCTGTCCACATACTCAGGCGCGCAGGGGTATCTGGAGCACGTCGGCCAGATCCACTCCGCCAAGAACGAGGGCTCGACACCGGTGGAGGCCTACGTCACGCAGATCGGTGTCCCGGTCGGGGCCGAGCTGCGCAAGGCGGAAGCGAACCCGGGCGGCGCCAACTGTCCTGCGGACCCGCCGGCGGGCACGCCCGCACCCACGGTGACCAACATCGTCCGCGCCAAGGTCGCCGTGCCGATCAACGTCAATGCCACCGCGGCATCCGATCTCGCCATGGACACCGTCGTCATCCAGCCCGGGGGCACGGCCGGCTGGCACAGCCACCCCGGGGTCAACATCGTGGCGGTCAAGTCGGGAACCGTGACCCTCTACCAGGGGACGTCGGCCGGCTGTACCTCGGAGAGCTTCTCCGCCGGTCAGGTCTACGTGGAGCCCGTCGGCCCCGCGCACGTGAGCCGCAATGACGGCACCGTGCCCGCCGAGCTCTACGTCACGCAACTGGCGGCCCCGGTCGGCGGCGCGCTGCGCGGTGACCAGCAGAATCCCGGCGGCACCAACTGCCCCGACCCGAACCCCACCGTCCCCGATCCCGCCTCGCAGCTGCCGCGTACCGGTCTTCCCGCCGGGTTGCTCGTCGCCCTGGCGATCGGCTTGGCCGCCGCCGGCTCCGCCGTCCGCGTGATGGCGCGGCGCCGGACCGCCGGATGATCGACGGGGTCGAGCGGGGGCGCTACTCGTCCTCGGCAAGCCGCCGTTCGGCCCGGACCCTCTCCGCCCGGGCCGCCCGGCGGCGCTTCCAGAACGGGAGCTTCCAGTGACGGCGAGGCTTCTTCTCGAGCACCGTGGGCCGGTGGGCGTGCAGGTGGCCGGGGCCCTCGCCGGGTAGTACGGCGGAGTCCGGTTCGACGACGTCGATCTGCTGGCGTGCCGCCCGCCGGTCCCGCCGGTGCTCGGCCCGACGGTCCTCCTTGTTCACCGCCGAGCCCTTCTCGGAGCCACGGTCACGACCGCCCATGCCTGACCTCCTCGACGCCCGGTCATTCCCCCCGGGTCGTTCCTACCCCGGGTGGGCATGTGACAATGGCAGGGACTGGGTCTCCAATGATCTCACCCCACCGCTCCTTGGCCGGCCGTGCCGGCGTCGTCCTCATAACGGCGCTCTCGGCGCTCTTCGCCGCCCCGGTCAGGGCCGATCAGGCTGCTGTCGCGCCCGGTGAGGTGGTGGAGCGGAGTTTCATGAACGGCGCCGGAGCCCGCGCCTACTTTCTGTACGTGCCGACCTCGGGGTCGTCGGGCCGGCCGCTCATGGTGTGGCTGCACGGATGCGGAGGGCCGGGGACGATGAAGGCCGGTTACGCCCTGGCCAAGGTCGCCGAGGAGCAGGGCTTCGTACTCGCCTATCCCGTGCAGGACCGGGCCGCCAATGCCAACGAGTGCTGGAACTGGTTCCGGGAGGCCGAGGTGCACCGGGGCTCGGGCGAGGCGTCCATCGTCGCCGACCTGACCACGTCCCTGATCACGGAACTCAGGGTCGATCCCGGGCGCGTCTACGTCGGGGGCTATTCGGCGGGCGGGGCCATGTCCAGCGTGATGGGAGCTGCCTATCCCGACGTCTACGCCGCCATCGCCCCTTCGTCCGGAGCGCCCTACCGCTTCGATCCCTCGGGGGCGCACGCCTACGAGGAGATGGGTCCCCGGGCCCGCCCGGTACCGGCATTCATCCTCCAGGGGGTGGCCGACGAGATCAGCGTCTATCCGGTCGGCCGCACCAACATGCTGCAATGGCTGGGGACGGACGACTACGCCGACGACGGCGCCCTCAACCACTCCGTGTCCCGCCTGCCCCAGACCGCCACGGTGCAGCCGCCGGGGCCGGGACTGCCGCTCCCCCTTGTGGTCGAGGACTACGGAGCCGACGACGGTTGTGTCCTGGGCCAGTTCCTGACGTCACCCGCTGACCACATGGTCAACGGAGCCCTCTTCTACGAGGACGTCGGGATCGGCCTGCAGCGGCAGATGATGCACTTCCTGCTCGATCATCGGCTGGGTGGTGTGCACCGAGGATGCGGCTGACGGGACCGCCTGAACGTCTCCGCTCCGGCCCAATTTCAGAGTCATCATGGGCGAATGCCGCGCTCCAGGCGTAGCCACAACCGCATCACCGACGGCCTGCTCACCGATGATTCCGGCAATCAGTGGCACCGCGTCCGGCGCGACCTGTCCCGCGCCGCCGTCGTACGCCTCCTGGCCGATCGAACGGTTCGTGTCGGTGTGCACTCCGAACGGAGGATGCTGCGGTGGATTTCCGATGCCGACCGCGAGCGGGTCTGGAGCGAGGAGATCGAGCCGAGGTTCCATGACGGCCCCGACGACGGGACCGTGACTCCCACTGCAGGACAGCTGCCGTTCCATGGGACTCTTTGGCGTCGGCGCGGCAACCAGATGCTGGTGTTCGACGACTTCGACTGATTCGACCTACGCCTCGGCCACGGCGTCGTCGGAGAGGGCGACGAGCTCGCGGAGCTGGACGACGGAAAGGTCGCTGATCCACGCCTCGCCCACCCCGATGGTCCGTTGTGCCAGGTCCCGTTTCTCCTCGATCATCCGGTCGATCCGCTCCTCGACGGTGCCCACGCAGACGAACTTGCGCACCTGGACGCTGCGCCGCTGGCCGATGCGGAACGCCCGGTCGGTGGCCTGATCCTCCACGGCCGGGTTCCACCAGCGGTCGAAGTGGATGACGTGGTTGGCCGCGGTCAGGTTGAGGCCGACCCCACCGGCTTTCAGGGACAGCAGCAGGAGCGGAGGGCCCCCGTCGGACTGGAAAGAGGCGACCATCTGGTCCCGACCTCGTTTGGGGACACCGCCGTGGAGGAACGGGACGTCGATCCCGAGCACGCCCCGGAAGTGGCCCTGCAGGAGGTGGCCCATCTCGGCGAACTGGGTGAAGCAGAGGGCCCGCTCACCGGCGGCGTCGATCTCCTCCAGGATCTCTTCGAGCCGGGCCAGCTTGCCGGAGCGGGCCCCGCCCAGCGGCGACCCGTCGGCCAGGAGATGGGCGGGGTGGTTGCAGACCTGCTTCAGCTTGATCATGGCGGCCGAGATGATGCCCATCCGTTCGATCCCCCTGCCGGCCTGGGTGATCCTGGCCAGCATCTCCTCGACCACTCCCTGGTACAGGTCGGCTTGCTCCCGGGTGAGGTTGCACAGCACGTTCATCTCGATCTTGTCGGGGAGGTCGGCGATGATCGACCGGTCCGTTTTCAGCCGGCGGAGGATGAAGGGGCCGGTGAGTTTCCGCAGCGTTCCGGCCGCTTCCTCGTCGCGGTAACGCTCCACCGGGATGGCGAAGCGTTCCCGGAAGGTCGGTTCGGATCCGAGCAGGCCGGGGTTGAGGAGGTCCATCAGCGACCAGAGTTCGCGCAGGCGGTTCTCGACCGGCGTGCCCGTGAGGGCCACCCGGGTGGCGGCGGGAAGGGACCGGGCCGCCCGCCACGCCTGGGCGGCCGGGTTCTTGACGTTCTGGGCCTCGTCGAGCGCCAGGCGGCCCCAGCTGACCCGGGCCAGCAGGTCCCGGTCACGGGCCAGGAGGCTGTAGGTGGTGAG
The DNA here is from genome assembly GCA_044870155.1 of Acidimicrobiia bacterium. Taxonomy (GTDB): domain Bacteria; phylum Actinomycetota; class Acidimicrobiia; order IMCC26256; family BP-133; genus CAWBJP01. Next base: position 5,496 of record JBIOYN010000268.1, read on the forward strand.
CACCAGGTCGGCCTGAGCGGCGGCCTTGGTGAAGGCGGAGCCGACCTCGCGGGCGGCGCCGTGGTGGACGTGGACGGCGAGGCGGGGGGCGAAGCGCTCCGATTCCCGCTGCCAGTTGCCGACCAGTGACATCGGGCAGACCAGCAGCGTCGGCGCCGGCCGGCGCCGGCGCCCGCCCCTGGGACCTTCGCGTTCGGCCAGGAGCAGCGCCAGCAGCTGCGCGGTTTTCCCGAGACCCATGTCGTCCGCCAGGCAGGCGCCGAGCCCGAGGCGGTGGAGGAACCACAGCCAGGCCAGGCCCCGCTCCTGATAGGGGCGCAGGCTGCCGTTGAAGCTGGCGGGGGTCCGATGGGGCTTGATCCGCTGATCGCCGTCGTCGGCCAGAAGGTCGCCGAGCCAGCCGTCGGCCGTCACCGCCACCACGGGCAGTTCGGTGCCCGGGGCGGGGTCGAGGCCGAGGCCGATCCGGAGCACGTCGGCGGCGGTGACCGAACCGGCGCCGGGGGAGCGGGACCCGCTCAGGGCCGCCAGGGCCCGCTCGGCGTCGCCGGGGCGCAGCTCGATCCACTGGCCCCGCACCTGCGTGAGGGGCGTCTTCAGCTCAGCCAGCTCTCGCAGTTCGGCGACGGTCAGGGTGAGGTCGCCGACTGCCACCTCGTAGTCGTAGTCGCACACCCCGGCCAGACCGAGGCCGTAGGGGTTGCGGTCGGAGCCGTCGTCCGGGCGGGGCCGGGCCCGCAGCCGCAACCCGAGGCGCGCCGCCGGCGACCGCCACCACGGCGGGAGGAGCATCCCCGCGCCCCCGTCGGGGAGCGGGTCGGGGTCGTCGGCGGACTCCAGCAGGAACTCCACCCGGCGGGGGCCGCCGGCGCCGGCTGGGGTCACCCGGAAGCCGGAGCGGAGCGGACCGGCCTCGGGCAGGCCGGTCCGGCGCCAGTCGTCGAGTACGGATTGCAGCTTGAAGGTCTCGGTGGGATCGGCGGCCAGGCGGGCGTCAGCGCCGGTCAGGGCGGCCAGGAACGCCTCCTCGACCGGAAGGGCTTCGGGGCTCGGCGCCCCCCCGGGTGTCACCCGCGGCCAGTCGGCCACGGCCGAGCGGACGATGGCGTCCACCATGGCGCCCAGCGCTCCGGTCAGCAACGCTTCGGACAGGGGCGGTGCGGTGTTCCCGGCCGGGTCGGTCTCCGCCCGGCACAGCGGGGGGATGGCGGCGACGAGGGACCGGATGCGGCGGCTGTGGGCGGGGGTGGGGACGGGCAACCAGCGGGCCTGCGTCCGGCCGCCCGCCGGGTCCACGATCCCCGGCAGGGCCCGACCTGAAGCGACGAGGTCGACGGCCGTGTCAGCCACGGCGGCGAGCCAGTCCCAGGCTCCACCGGTGATGACCGGGTTGTCGTCGGTGCCGGCCGGGCCGGGCCGGTCCAGAAGGAGGTCGACGGCGGCCTGCGCCGGCAGGCGGACCACGGGCACCAGCCAGGGCCGGAGCTGCTCCGTCCTGGTGGGCCGGCCCCACGCCTCGATCCGAGCTCGGGGGGAAGGGATGGGGCCCCACGAATTGGTCGGGAGCATCAAGGTGAGCTGCCCGTCAGAGGCACCCTCGGCTGGGTGGGCGCCCCCCGGGGAGAGGACGGCGGCGACGAGGCCGGCCGTCACCGCGAAGGGATGGGCGACGATCGGGGGGAGCACGGGCTGGCCCCGCCCCGGCGGCTGTTGCACGAGCGCGGTGACCCGGGTGCTGTCTTCGGCCCAGAAGCAGAATCCCGCCCGGGGCGACCAGAGGGCATGGACGACGAGCACCGAAGTGAGCGTAGGAGCGGCGCTGATTCGGTACGGTCGGACGGCGGCTCGCTCTTCTGTGACAGCGGGAGGGGCGGCTACCCCTGGGAGCCCTCCCTCACCCGAACGCCTCCTCCGTCACCGCCGCAGCGCGCAGGCCCAGCGGTGTCAGCTGGCGCCGGATGGGGAAAGGTGCCCGCCATGGGTTCGACGCATGAGACCAATCCGTCGCTGTGGATCGAGACCGCCCCGCCCGGTCGCCAGTATCCGGAGCTGGAGGGTGACGTCACGGTGGACGTCGCCGTCGTCGGGGCGGGCATCGCCGGGATCGTCACCGCCGCCCTGTTGAAGCAGGCGGGCGCTTCCGTCGCCCTGGTGGAAGCCGGACGTTTGTGCGCCGGGGTGACGGGATACACCACCGCCAAGGTCACCACCCTCCACGGCCTGATTTACGGCCGCCTGGCTGCGACCCACGGGAACGAGACCGCCGGCGCCTATGCCACCGCCAACATCGCCGGCATGGAGACCATCGTCGGGCTGGCGACGGCCCATGGTCTCGACTGCGACCTCGAACGCCGGCCGGCACTGACCTACACCACTGATCCCAGCCGGAAGGGCGACGTCGAAGCCGAGGTGGAGGCCGCTCGGCAGGCGGGCCTGGCGGCCACCTTCACCACCGACACCGAGCTCCCCTTTCCGGTGGTGGCGGCGGTCCGCCTGGACGACCAGGCCCAGTTCCATCCCCGCCGCTTCGGCCTCGGCCTGGCCGCAACCCTGCCCGGCGGGGGCAGCCACGTGTTCGAGCGCAGCCAGGTCCACGACATCGACGAGGGCGACCCGACCACGGTGACGACGGAGTCCGGATCGATCCACACCGGCCGGGTCGTGCTCGCCACCCACCTCCCGTTCCTCGACCGGGGGCTGTTCTTCGCCAAGTGCTGGCCCGAACGGTCCTACGCCGTCGCCGTCCGGCCGGGACCCCGCACACCCGACCTCACCGGCATGTACCTGAGCGCCGACCAGCCCACCCGCTCGCTCCGGACGACGGCCGACGGCGTCCTCATCGTCGGCGGCGAGGGCCACAAGGCAGGCCAGGACCCCGACACCCGGGAACGCTACGCCGCCCTGGAGGCCTGGGCCGCCACCGAATTGGGTGCCAGCGAGGTGACCCACCGATGGTCGGCCCACGACCACCGGTCCGTCGACGGGCTCCCCTTCGTCGGCCGACTCCTCCCCGGCTCGAACGTGCTGGTGGCCACCGGCTTCGGGAAATGGGGCATGACCAACGGCGCCGCCGCCGGCCGGCTCCTCACTGATCTCGTCACCGGAGTCGACAATCCGTGGAGCGAGGCCTTCGACGCCACCCGCATGGGGTCCGTCATTACCTCGAGCCAGTTGTACAAGGAGAACGCCGACGCCGTCGGGCGCCGCCTGATCGGCGATCGCCTGGCCACCCTCCGCCCGCCGCCGGCTGACAGCCTGGCGCCGGGTGATGGCGGCATCGTCACCCTCGACGGCGCCAAGGTCGCCGCCTTCCGAGGCGATGACGGGGTACTCCACGCCGTGAGTCCGATCTGCACCCACGTCGGCTGCCTGGTCCGGTTCAACCGGGCCGAGCGCACGTGGGACTGCCCCTGTCACGGCTCCCGTTTCAACGTGGACGGGCAGGTCATCGAAGGGCCCGCCCTGGCGCGTCTGGAGCCCAAATCCGGGACATGACGACCAGCACCACGCCCCTCAGCGCTTTTTCTTCGCCGGGACCGGCCGCCCCCGCCCTGCCCGCGCCCCGGGGTCCATTGAGCGCGGCGGTGCTCGAGCGCCTGCTCCAGCCCTGCCGCCCGCTGCCGTCGATGCTCCCGTCCGCCCAGGGCGACCCGCTGTGGGGCGACGACGCCCAGCTCACCCTCTACTGCTGCTATGAGCTGCACTACCAGTCATTCCAGCAAGTGGACGCGGCCTGGGAGTGGGAGCCGTCGCTGCTGGCACTGCGCCGGCGCCTCGAAGGCACCTTCGAGCGGCGGCTGGCCGAGGAGGTGGGTCCGGTGGTGCTGCCCCGTGGCGACGTGGCCGCCGCCCTGGAGGAGGCCCTCCACCGTGATGGAGGGCCCTCGCTGTCCCGCTTCATGGAAGAGGCCGGGACCATCGGGCACCTCCGGGAGTTCGCCGTGCATCGCTCGGCCTACCAGCTAAAGGAGGCCGACCCCCACACGTGGGCCATCCCCCGCCTCCGGGGAGCACCCAAGGCGGCGCTCATCGAGATCCAGATGGACGAGTACGGCCGAGGGGACGAGGCCGCCATGCACTCCACCCTGTTCGCCGACACGCTCGACGGGCTGGGACTCGACAGCTCCTATGGCGCCTACCTCGATCTCCTGCCCGGCACCACGCTCGTCACCACCAACCTGATGTCGCTGTTCGGCCTGCACCGGCGCTGGCGGGGAGCCTTGGCCGGCCACCTGGCCATGTTCGAGGCCACGTCGGTGCAGCCCATGCGCCGCTACCGCAATGCGCTCCGCCGGCTCGGGGTCGGCCCCGACGCCCAGCGCTTCTACGACGTACACGTCGAGGTCGACGCCCACCACGAAGAGGTGGCCTGGAATGCTCTGACCACCGGGTTGGCCGCCGCCGAGCCCGCCATCGCATCGGACATCGTGTTCGGGGCCCGGGCCCTGATGGTGGTCGAGGAGCACTTCGCCCGACACCTTCTGGGCGCCTGGGCCGCCGGCCGCAGCTCGCTGCTGGGCCCGCTGTCGCCGTTCGTGGCCGTCCGGCCATGATTGCGGGTGGCGACGGCGAACGTCACCTGGCCTACGTCCTACCGCTCCGCCGCTGGCGGGCCGAGGCCGACGAGGAGCTGGTCGCCTACCTGCGGTGGCTGGCCCCCCGGGTCCAGACCATCGTCGTCGACGGTTCCCACGAGACCGTCTTCGCCGCCCATCACCAGGCCTTCGGCTCGTGGGTGACCCACATCCCGGTCGATCCCCGTCTCACCGGGCGCCACGGCAAGGTCAACGGCGTGGTCACCGGACTACGAGCCGCCGGACATGACAAGGTCATCATCGCCGACGACGATGTCCGCTACGAGGCCGACGACCTGGACCGGATGGCAGGGCTGTTGAACGGGTCCGACCTGGTGCGGCCCCAGAACTATTTCTCCCCGCTGCCATGGCATGCCCGGTGGGACACGGCCCGCATTCTCCTCAACCGGGCCTTCGGGGCCGACTACCCCGGGACGCTCGGCGTGCGGCGGTCGACGATCCTCGGTGTGGGCGGCTACGACGCCGACTGCCTGTTCGAGAACCTGGAGCTCATCCGCACTGTCGAAGCCGCCGGAGGCCGGGTCGTCAGTCCGCTCGACTTCTACATACGGCGGCTGCCGCCGCCCGCCCGGCACTTCTGGTCCCAGCGGGTGCGCCAGGCCTACGACAGCTTCGCCCAACCAGTCCGTATGGCCGTGGAACTGGCGGTGGTCCCCACGGTCGGCGCGCTCCTGGCCGGAGGTCACGCCTGGGCGCTGGGTCTGGGGATGGTCTCAGTCGTGGCCATGGCCGAAACCGGCCGGCGCCGGGGCGGCGGGGCCGACATCTTTCCGCTCGCCTGTTCTCTGTGCGCGCCGGTTTGGGTCGGGGAGCGCGGGGTGTGCTCCTGGCTGGCCCTTTGGAACCGGATCGTGCGAGGCGGCGTGCCCTACGCCGGGACGGTGTTGTCGAAGGCGGCCAACTCCAAGCGAGAGCTCCGTCGGCGCCTGGCTTCCCGGGGTGCCGTCGGCCCGGGAGGACCCCCGGGCTGGCGGCGGAGATGCTGTGCCAGAACGTCGAAGGAAACCCTCTCCCCGCTGGGATCATCGCCTGATGAACCCTTTCGGCAGGACATGTGCCCCATGACCAGCGCCTTCGAGGTACGCCCCCGGGGACTCGAACCCTGACCCCGCGGACTAAGAGTCCGCTCCCGATCGTCCACCCAGCCCGCCCAGTGCCCTGACGAGCACGTTTTTCTTCCACCCAGAGCACTGAGAGCCCGCAGAGCGCCCAGTGGTCCTGCGGATACGCGACCAGGTCGCGTATCCGGCGCGATCCACCAGGTGACCGCCTCCCGAGGCAACCGGAGGATGGCCGGCCGCTCAACCACATCGGATCGAACGTTCCGGAAGATGTGGTCTCATGGGGGCCGGTGATCGACAAGACCACGGCTTCGAGCCTCGCCGCCGAGCTGCTGGGCGCCCGCCGCGCCCGACGCACCCTGGCCCCGCTGAGCGAGCGCATGGCGCTCACCATGGAGGACGCCTACCGCATCCAGGGGTTGGTCACCGCCGCCCGGGTGGCCGGTGGCGAACGGGTGGTGGGGTGGAAGCTCGGCTACACGTCCGCCGCCATGCGGGAGCAGATGGGCGTGGACCAGCCCAACTTCGGGTCCCTGACGGACAGGATGCTTCTCGAAGACGGGGCCGCCGCCGGGGGCCACCTCACCCAGCCCCGCGTGGAACCGGAGATCGGCTTCCTCCTCGCTCACCCGCTGGCCGGGGCGGACGTCTCGGGCCACGATGCCCTCGCCGCCGCCGAAGTCGCCGTCGCCTGCCTCGAGGTGGTGGATTCGGTCTACACCGGCTACCGCTTCCGGGTGGAGGACAAC
>JBIOYN010000269.1:0-5715 GCA_044870155.1 Acidimicrobiia bacterium
GTTCCGTCGGTTCCGCCTGCCCTGGGAGGAGGCGGAGGCGTGGCTGTGGCAGAGCCGGCTGCGCGCCGGCGCCGGGGACGCCACCGGGGCCGCCGCCGGCCTCGACGCCGCCCTGGCCGTCTACGACCGGCTGGACGCCGGCCCGGCCTGGGTGGAACGGGCCCGGTCCGTTGCCGGCGGATAGGGCGACGCCACGGGGTCAGGACCCGCTGCCGAGCTGGCGGGCGATCTCGGCGAAGTCCATGTAGACCCGCTCGCACACGAGCTCGTCGCCCTCGAATTCGTAGAAGGCGGCCATCCGGGTGCTCATCGACCCACCGGCGGCGGGAATGCCGGCCCAGTCGGCCTTCTGGGTGCCGGTCACCCGCACGTCGACGAAGATGTGGTCGTCGCCGTAGCGCCAGAACTGCGGTGCGATGTGCAGGTCGGGGAAGACAGACAGCAGTTCGACCCACATGTCACGAACGGACTCGTGGTCGGGCCGCTGGCCCTCGTCACCGAAGGCGGGGATGTCATAGCTCGCCTTCGACGGCGAGAACGTCGCCACGGTGGCGTCGGCGTCGTGGCGGTTCTCGGCGTCGATGTGCTCCCTGACGATGGCCTCACGGCGCTGGCGAAGATCGGTCTCGGCTGCGTTCCCAGTCATGGCACTCCCTCTCTCGTGCTCTCGGCCCGGGTCACCGCTCCGAGCCGGGGTGGGGTTTCTCCGGCAGCATCGGCCGGGCCGGTCGCGCCACGGGTCACTCCGGCGTCACCGCGCCGTGACTCAGCGCTGAACGCTTGGGTACGCTGGGCGTTCACCCCACCGGTCGCGTGCGGCACAGCGGAAGGGATTCCAGGCCTGATGGAGTTCCGCATCCTCGGTCCGCTCGAAGTGCTCGACGACGAAGGCGCCGGGCTGGCTGTGGGCGGCAGCCGGGAGCGGGCCGTTCTCGTCCTCCTGCTCCTGTCGGCCAACCGGGTGGTGTCCTCCGAGCTCCTGGCCGACGCCCTCTGGGGTGACCGTCCCCCGGAGGGGGCGAGCCACGCGCTGCGGACCCACGTGTACCGCCTGCGGCAGGCCCTGCGGAAGGCGGGAGCCGGCGACATGCTCGTCACCAAGGTCCCCGGCTACCTGCTCCGGGTGGACGCCGGCACCATCGACGCCACCCGCTTCGAAGCTCTGGTGGCCGGAGCCCGGGAGCGGGCGGGCGTGGGCGATCACCAGCAGGCGGCGACGCTCCTCCGAGAGGCGCTGACACTGTGGCGGGGGCCGGCGCTGGCCGACGTGGCCGACGCTCCCTTCGCCCTGGCGGAGTCGACCCGCCTGGAGGAGGCCCGGGTGGCGGCCCTGGAGGAACGCATCGAAGCCGACCTGGCCTGCGGTCGCCACGGCGAGCTGGTGGGTGAGCTCGACGCCCTGGTGCGGGTCCACCCCCTGCGGGGGCGGCTGTGGGCCCAGCGGATGCTCGCCCTGTACCGGGCCGGGCGCCAGGCGGACGCCCTGCGGGCCTACCAGGACCTGCGGCGCACCCTGGCCGACGACGTGGGACTGGAGCCGAGCGGCGACGTGGTCCGTCTGGAGCGTCGCATCCTGAACCAGGATCCCGAACTGGACTGGGCGCCCCCCGGACAACCGGGACCAGCCCAGCCACTGCGCCAGACGGAGAAGACGGCGGAACTGGCCGCGGGGGTGGTCACCTTCCTCTTCACCGACCTGGTGGGCTCGACGGCGCTGCTCGACCGCCTGGGTGAGGACGAAGCCGACGCCGTCCGTCGCACCCACTTCGCCCTCCTGCGCCGGGCCGTCGCCGACGCCGGCGGAGACGAGGTCAAGAACCTGGGGGACGGGCTCATGGTGGCGTTTTCGAGTCCGCTCGCCGCCCTCCGCTGTGCGGTCGCCATCCAGGACGCCGTCGCCGACCACAACCGGACGGATCCGCAGGGGCGGCTGGACGTGCGGGTCGGCCTCCACGCCGGTGAACCGACCCGGGACGAGGACGACTACTTCGGTACCCCCGTGGTGGTGGCCAAACGGCTCTGCGACCGGGCCGACGGAGGGCAGATCCTGGCCAGTGAGCTCGTGGCCGGCCTGGTCGGTTCCCGGGGCGGCTTCCGCTTCACGCCCTTGGGGCCCCTTGCCCTCAAGGGCCTCGGCGCTCCGGTGGCCGCCGTGGCCATCGACCGCCACCCGGCCGAGCCGGAGGAACCCGGGGAGGAGGCGGCCACGCTCGGGGCCGGGCCACCCCGGACGGTGCCGATTCCGTCCCTGCTGGCGACGACCGGGCGCGTCTTCGTGGGCCGTGATGAGCAAGTGGCGGCGCTGGACCAGCTGTGGAAAGAGGCGGTCACGGGCGAGGCGCGGGTGGTGTTCCTGACCGGCGAGCCCGGGGTGGGCAAGACGCGGCTGGCCGCCGAGGTCGCCCATCGTGTCGCCACCGACGGGTCGACGGTACTGGCCGGCGCCTGCGACGAGGACCTGGGGGTGCCCTACCAGCCGTTCGTGGAGGCGTTGCGTCATCTCGTCGACCACAGCGGCCGCGACGGGCTGGCCCACGGTCTCGGACGCTACCCCGGGGAGCTGGTGCGGCTGGTCCCCGAACTGGCCGAGCGGCTCCCCGGACTGCCACCGCCGTTCCGGGCCGACCCGGAGACCGAGCGCTACCGGCTGTTCGACGCGGTGGCCGGCTGGCTGGCGGCCTGGTCCTCCCGCCAGCCGGTCCTCCTCGTCCTCGATGACCTCCAGTGGGCGGCCAAACCGACCCTGCTGCTGCTCCGCCACGTGACCCGCTCCTCCGAACCGATGCGGCTGCTGGTCCTCGGGACCTACCGCGACACCGACATCGGCCGTGACCACCCCCTGGCCGAGGCGCTGGCCGACCTGCGCCGGCGGAACGGGTTCACACGCCTGTCGCTGTCCGGTCTCGACCAGGCGGGGGTGGTGGCCTTCCTCGAGCAGGCGGGCGGTCACTCGCTCGACGCCGAGGAGAGCCTGGGGCTGGCCTGGGCCATCCACGACGAGACCGAAGGCAATCCGTTCTTCGTCAAAGAGGTGTTCCGTCATCTCACCGAGACCGGCGGCGTCGAATACCGGGACGGGCGCCTGGTCGCCTCCGTCTCCGTCGCCGAGCTGGGGATCCCCGAGGGTGTGCGCGACGTCGTGGGGCGGCGCCTGTCCCGGCTGTCGGGCGACGCCAACCGCGTCCTGGCCTGCGCCTCGGTCGTCGGGCTGGAGTTCGATCCCGCCGTGGTCAGGACTGCCGGCGACTTCGGCGAGGACACCCTGCTCTCGGCGCTGGACGAAGCCGCCGCCGCCCGGCTGGTTTCCGACGTGGGAGGGGCCGTCCCCCGCTACCGCTTCGCCCACGCCCTGGTGCGGGCCACCCTGTACGACGAGCTGAGCACCGCCCGCCGGGTCACCCTGCACCGCCGGATCGCCGAGGCCATCGAGGCCGTCCACGGTGACGCCCTCGACGACCAGCTACCGGCCCTGGCCCACCATTGGGCCCGGGCGGCGGCGCCGGCCCCGGAGACGGCCCGGGCCGTCGAGTACGCCCGGCGAGCGGGCGACCGGGCGCTGGCCCAGCTGGCCCACGACGAGGCCGTCGCCTACTACCGCCAGGCCCTCGACATGCTCCCCGCCGGGACCGGGCCACTCCATGAAGAGCAGCAGGTCGACCTCCTCCTCGCCCTGGGGGAGGCGCAGCGCCGGGCGGGTGAACCCGCCCACCGGGAGACGCTGCTCGAGGCCGCCCGCACGGCCAGGGAGCGGGGGGACGCCGATGCCCTGGCGCGGGCGGCGCTGGCCAACAGCCGGGGGACGTTGTGGAGCGCCAGCGGCGTGGTCGACGCCGAACGGGTCGAGATCCTCGAGGCGGCGCTCGAGATGGCCGGTCCGGGAGAGAGCGGCGTGCGGGCCCGGCTGCTCGCCATCTTGGCCATCGAGCTGACGTTCGGCTCGGACCGTGAGCAGCGCGCCCCCATCAGCGACGAGGCGCTCCGGATCGCCCGAGAGCTCGACGATCCCGCCACGGTGGCGGCCGTCCTCATCCCCCGCAACGCCGCCATCTGGTCCCCCGACAACCTCTCCGAGCGACTGGCCAACGTCGATGAGCTCGAACGGGCGGCGGCGCGGGCGGGCGACCCGGTGGCCGCCTGCGTGGCGTGGTCGCTTCGCTACCGCTGCCTCATGGAGAGCGGCGACGCCGAGGGGGCCGACCACAGCCTGGACGGTTTCCTCCACGCCGCCGCCGAGCTCGGCCAGCCCACCCTGCGGTGGACGGCGGGGTTCTTCCGGGTCGGCCGGCTGCTGCTGGCGGGCCGGCTCGACGAGGCCGAGCGCCTGGCCCACGAGAACTACGAGCTCGGGCAGAGCTCAGGGCAGCGCGACGCGCCCATCATCTTCATCATCGAGGAGTTCCTGCTCGCCTACGAGCGGGGAGGGCTCGAGGAGGTCGAACCCCGTCTCGCCGCCGCCGCCGCCGAGTACAGCCGGCTGCCGATGTTCTGGGCGATGCTGACGGTGACCTACTGCGAACTGGGTGACGACGGCAGGGCTCGTCGCGCCTTCGAGCGCGTGGCCGGCAGCGACTTCCGGGCCCTCCCCGTGGACTGGACCTGGTTCCCGGCGACTTCAGCGTGCGCCGAGGCGGTCGTCCACCTGGGCGACGTCCCCCGGGCCGAGGCGCTCTACCACCTGCTCCGCCCCTACCCGGACCGGCTGGCTTTCCTCGCCACCGTGACGTTCGGCTCCGTGGCCCAGCATCTGGGGGTGCTGGCCACCGCCCTGGGTCGGTTCGACGAGGCCGAAGCACACTTCTCCCTGGCCGACGCGATCCACACCCGCTTCGACGCCATCACCTGGCAAATCCGCACGCAGGTCGGCCTGGCCCGCATGCTCCTGGCCCGGGCGCAACCCGGCGACGTCGATCGGGCCCGCCGCCTCCTCGACAAGGCGCTGGCCGGCGCCCGCCACCTGGGTCTGCGCAGCGTTGAGAGGCAGGTGGCGGCGCTGCTCGGATGACATCCCGCCGTCGGGCTACGGGCCGGCCACCGCCCTGAGGCGGCCGTTAGGATCGCCGGCGGAAGGAGGGGGATGCGACGGTCCGGGGGTGGGCGCGCACGGCGCTGGCTGTCGGCCCGCACCGTCCTCGCCGGCCTGCTGGGGGCCATGGCGCTGGGTCAGGCCAGCGATCTCAAGGGCTTCGAGGCGGCCCTGGCAGGGTACCGGGTGGTCCCCGGCGCCGCCCTGGGCCCCACCGCCCGCCTCCTGGTGGGGGCAGAGGCCCTCGCCGCCGTGGCCCTCGTCCGGCGCTGGCGGGGGGGCGAGGTCCTGGCCGTGCCCGTCGCCGTGGCCTGGTCCACCGCCGGGGTGGAGGCCTTCCTCCGGGGCCTGGCGCTCCGGAACTGCGGATGCTTCGGGTCCCACCTCGCCCAGCCGCTCCGGTGGTGGGTCCTGGTGGAGGACGCCGAGTTCCTCGCCCTCGCCGGCTGGGTCCTCGTCCAGGCCCGCCGGCGCCCCCCGGTCCCGGCCCGGGTGGCGGCCTGAACCATGACTCCCGAGCGCCGCGACCGGGACGAGATCTACCTGGAGTACACCAAGAGCATCTGTCCGGTGTGCAAGGACGTGGTCGACGGGCAGGTGAACGTGCGGGACCACAGGGTGTTCCTGCGCAAGCGCTGTCCCACCCACGGCACCTTCGAGGCCCTGGTGTACTCCGACGCCGGGATGTACCT
>JBIOYN010000270.1:0-7465 GCA_044870155.1 Acidimicrobiia bacterium
TCCAGCCGCCACACCGTGTCACCCCGGGCCTCCAACGCTACGACGGGGTGATCAGACTGTTCGGCCCGCCAGGTCTTGGCGCCGTCCTGCGTCGAGTACAGGTTCCCCGTTGGGTCGATAAGCCAGCCGAGGTCGACGGTGGCAAGGCGGACCAGCGGGGCACCGAGCACGTCGTCGTTCGGGGCAGCCCTGACCGATACCGGCGGGTCCGTTTTTGGCGTCCACGTCTGCCCGCCATCACCGGTGGCGAACACCACGATGCAGGTCTGTTCCCCGCACGACCTCGTTACCGGCACCCAGCCAATCCGCGAGTCCAGGAAGTGAAGCTCGCCGGCGTCGAGCCTGGATCGCTCCGTCGTGACGGTCGTCGACGTCGCCGGGAGATCCTCGGCGCCGGAATGGGCCGCGGCGGGGGAGGCGCCGCGTTGGACCGCAGTCCGAGCCGAGGGGTCAGAGCAGGCTGAAGCAAACGCCAGGACGAGAGACAACACGCCGAAGCCCCAGGTTCGCACGCTCCATGATCGCTCACGGCGAACCCGCACGGAAACGCCGGCTACGAGGGCGATCGGTACCGCCCATAAACGTCGTTTCCGAACGGGTCGGCACAGCCTGGGCAATCGATCGGCTCACTCGTTGCCAGAGGGCCGCTCCGGGCAACGTGCCCTGGTCCGCTGGGGTCGACGATCCTCCGGGAGGAGGGCGACGGTCCTCGTGACTGGTGAGACCCAGCCCACGGTGCTGCCACAATGGAAGCATGAGCATCGGGGACGAGCTGCTGAACGAGCGGCACCGACGGCGCAAGGCGGGTGACCCGCGCATCACGCCGGACGGCCGGGAGATCCTGCTCCGGCTGGTCGACGGCGACCTGGTGGACGAGTTCCAGGCCGAGCTCGACGGGGTGTCCGAGGCCGACCCGCTCATCGGCGGCGACCGGGACGCCGAGAGCTAACCAGCCGGCCGGCCCGCCTGATGATCGTCATCGATGAGTACCTGGCCGTGCGCGTCCTCCTCGGGCACTGGCCGGATCAGCTGCCGACCGACGAGCTGGGGCTTCCGATGACCCGCCACTGGAGGCTGCTGCAGGCAGTCCACGCGCCCCGGGGCGGTCAGTTGGCCCGGGCCCTCGGGCTGCTCCCAGAGCCCGACCGGGACGCCGTCCGGCACCCTCACCCGGAAGTCCTCCAGGTCCTCGACCCCCGGCCGCTGCTCGATGACGCCGCCATCGCGGCGCGGTACGGCGGGACCGGGCTTCTCATCGCCGAGACCCTCGCCGCGGGGCTCGCCTACGGCGGGCTCTACTTCGGCACCCGGCAGAACGTTGGGCGGGTCGTGGCCCGAGCCGCCGCTGACCTCGAAATCGACGTCGCCGTCCTCGCGTAGATCCCGATCACAGTCCGTGAAAAGTCCGTCCGATGGCGAGAGACGTCGAAAATTGCCGGCAACTGCTGGCAAGTAACGTTGCAGGTCACACGGCATTTCTGGGACGAGGCGCTGGTCACGCAGAGGGGTTGAGACGGCCTCCGGAGCCGTGTGCGCAGGTTCGAATCCTGCCGAGGGCGCTGTTGCAGGTGCTGGTCAGGCGCCGGGTTCGAGTCGAAAGTCGAGGTTCTCGTCCTCGCAGGTGGTGGCGAGCTCGGCGCGCACCTCCGACAGGACGGTCCTCGAAGGGAGCTGGAGGGAGGCCTCGAGGACGAACATGGGGGTGGCGCTGAACGGCGCGTAGCTCAGCCGCGATTCGAGCGACGCCACGTTGATGCCGCGGCGAGCGAGTATGGCGGCGATGGCCTGGACGATGCCCGGCCGGTCCGCCCCGCTCACCTCGATGCTGTAGAGCAGGTAGTCCGACGGCTCGGCGGGGGAGGTCTCCTTCAGGATGCAGCGCAGCCCGAGTTCGTCCTCGGCGTGCATCCCGATCTCCTGGGCACGCTCGATCGCGCCTGGGGGGCCCGAGATCAGGAGGATCACGGCGAACTCACCGCCGAGGATCGCCATGCGGCTGTCCTCGATGTTGGCGCCGGCGTCGCGGATCAGCGACGACAGCTCGTTGACCAGCCCGGGGCGGTCGGGGCCCACCGCAGTGAGCACGACGTAGCCACGATCGCCGTCCATGGCAACGGGACACTACCGGAGAGGCACCTGGGGGACCTGCGCTCAGGGTACGCACACCGGGGGCGTGGCGCCGCCGATCGGGGGAATCACCAGAATTCCGCTGTGAAGAGCGTGGCGCACCTGGCAGACAAGGGCCACCACCTGGTTGTCCCCCACGCTGACGAGGACGAACTCGACCGTGTCCTCGACGAAGTCGAGGATGTCCTCCAGGGCACCGATCTCATCGTCTTCAAGGAGCTCGAGCACCTCTCCCACAACGCCGTCGTCGTCGGCGGGTCGGAGGTCGGCTTCCGGCACAACGGTGGCCGATACAACGGGGCCCGAGCCCACGGAGTCGCTCTCCTCGCCGAAGAGGATCTCCACCACCCGGGTGACCACACCGTCGCTGTCCTCATCGTCGTCGTCGCCATTGCCGATGAGCAGGTCCACGAGCCCGTCGAGCAGGCTGTCACCGTTGTCCTCGTCGCCCTCGTCCTCGTCGTGGTCAGCAGGGCTGATGAGGTCGATCAACTCCCCACCGACCCCGACGCCGATCCGGATCGGATCGCGCCCGGCCGGCGCTGGCGTCGGCCCCGTCCCGGCCCGGGCGGGGGAGAGGGCGGCCAGCCAGAGGGCCACCGTGAGGATCACCAGGGTCCGTCCCGTCCGTTTCAACGCTCTCTCCCTTCGCGGGATGTGCCGGGGTGACCGCCGGAAGGCCGGCACAAAAGCAGGCCTCTGACCGACGGGTGGCGTCCGGCCGACGGCCACCCCGGAACCTTGGTCACAAGGTGTGCACTTCCTCCTTGCCACCGTTTGCCACTGAAGTCGCAGCGGCATCATAAACAGAAAAGCGAAAAAGTGCAAACTTTGGCGAAATCTAGCTAACCCCAAGCGCTCCTGACGCTTCCCTACCGGCCGCGACGGGCCCGGATGTTGAGGCGCACGTAGTCGATCTCGGGCCGGGGAAGGCGCTCGGCCACCGCCCGTAAGAAGTCCTTCCGGTCCCCCGGCGCCACGTGCTCGAGGTGGGCGCCGAGCGCCACGGTGGCCAGGAACTCCTCCAGGGGCTCACCCCGCTCGAGGAGCGTGGGCTCGGGGTGCAGCCACGTGGCGACGTCGACGAAGCCGGCGGCCTCGAGCCGGCGCCGGGTGTCCTCGGGCCCGGCGAACTGGAACGGGTCCGGGCCGGGGTAGCCGACCTGGCGCACCGCCTCCAGGACCGAGGCGATGTTGCCCGCCCCGCCGCACTGAGCCACCAGCGGGCCGCCGGGGCGCAGCACGGCGGCCAGGTGGGCGAAGAGGGCGTCGTGGTCACGGACCCAGTGGAAGGTGGCGTTGGAGAAGACGGCGTCGACCGGTTCGTCGAGAGGGAGCGGCCGGCCCAGGTCGGCGAGGACGTACTCCACCCGGTCGTCCCCCAGCCGGGTGCGGGCCTCGGCCAGCATGGATGGGGAGGCGTCGAGGGCGATCACCCGCCCGCCGGGCAGACGGTCGCGCAGCGCCCCGGTGACCCGCCCCGTGCCGCAGCCGGCGTCGAGGACCCGCTCGTCGCCTCGGAGTTCCAGGCCGTGGAGGACGGTGGTGCCCCACCCCGTCAGGTGGTCGGAGACCCGGTCGTAGCTGCGGGCGTTCCAGTCGCGCGGTGCCATCGGCCGCCAGTGTGGCCCGGCGCCGGGCGTGGAGGTCAGCCGGCCAGAGGGACGGCCGCGGCCCGGAGCGTGATCAGGTCCACCTGGCTCAGCGGGACGAAGACGTCCTCGCCGTCGGTGACCAGCCACAGGCTGCGCCCGTCGAAGCTGACCAGATAGCCATCCACGACGCGACTTCCGGAGAGCGCCACATGCACCGGCTTGCCCACGAACTGCCTGACGTTGCTGCCCGCCAACTCCGCCATTTCCGGAACGCCTCCTGGCTCGTGGGTCGCCCGGTGCTCGCTTGAGGTATCGGCGAGACCGGACGGGCGCCACATCACCCGTTTGGGCCGTTCTTCCAGTTCGGTCGGACTAGTTCCCCCTTGCCGCGCATCCTAAAAGTGCGGAGCGGTGAAGTGGTGGACCCAGGGAATTCCAGGACCCTCCCGGTCGTTACTTACGTGGCTAAGAAATTTCTTGATAGCGAGGCACTCAATGTCGAACGTCGAAACCCGGACCCTGCCGCTCCTCCCCCTGGTCTCCGGTGTGGTCCTTCCCCAGATGGTGATCCCGCTGGCCCTCGAGAGTGATGAGGCCAAGGCCGCCGCTGACGTCGCCGTGGACGGGATGCTGATCCTGGTCCCCCGGCGTGAGACCCCGGACGGCGTCAGCTACGCCCGGGTGGGCACCGTGGCCAAGATCGAGGAGGCGGGCCGGCTTCCCGGCGGGGGCCGGGCCGTGCTCGTGCGGGGCCTCCAGCGGGCGGTGGTCGGCGTCGGCGTGCCCGGCGCCGGTCAGGCCCTGTGGGTCGAGGTCGAGCTGGTCGACGAGGAGCCCGGCGCTGACAGCGAGGAGGCGCAGGCCCTGGCCCGGGAATACCGGGCGGTGGTCGAGACCATCCTCGAGCACCGCAAGGCGCCCTGGCTGGCCGAGGCCCTGCGGGGCATCACCGACCCCAGCGCCCTGGCTGACACCGCCGGCTACTCCCCCGATCTGGCCTTCGAGCGCAAGGTCGAGCTGCTGGAAACGGTCGACGTGGCCGAGCGCCTGGCCAAGGCCGTCAGCTGGACCAAAGAGACCCTGGCCGAGCTGGAGCTCAAGCAGCGCATCCGCACGGACGTGTCCGAGGGCATGGAGCGCCGCCAGCGCGAGTTCCTGCTGCGCCAGCAGCTGGAGGCCATCCGCAAGGAGCTGGGTGAGGACGGCGACGACGTCGCCTCGGATTACCGCGCCCGCCTGGAGACCCTTCCCGAGGCGGTGCGGACGGCCGCCGAGCGGGAGGTCGAGCGCCTCGAGCGGACCAGCGAGCAGAGCCCCGAGCACTCCTGGATCCGCACCTGGCTGGACCGGCTGTTCGAGCTGCCCTGGGGCGAGCGCTCCGAGGACAACCTCGACCTGCCCGAGGCCCGGGCCATCCTCGACGCCGACCACACCGGCCTCGACGACGTGAAGTCGCGGATCGTCGAGCACCTGGCCGTCCGCAAGCTGCGCCGCGAGCGGGGTCTGGACGACACCCCGGTGGAGCCCTCGACGGCATCGGTGCGCCGGGGTTCGGGCGCCATCCTCGCTCTCGTCGGTCCCCCCGGGGTGGGCAAGACCTCGCTGGGCGAGTCGGTGGCCCGCGCCCTGGGGCGCAAGTTCGTGCGCGTCGCCCTGGGCGGCGTGCGGGACGAGGCCGAGATCCGCGGCCACCGCCGCACCTACGTGGGGGCCCAGCCCGGGCGGATCGTCCGGGCCCTGACCGAGGCCGGGACCATGAATCCCGTCCTGCTCCTCGACGAGGTGGACAAGCTCGGCGCCGACTGGCGGGGCGACCCCACCTCGGCGCTCCTGGAGGTCCTCGACCCGGCCCAGAACCACACCTTCCGGGACCACTACCTGGAGCTCGACCTCGACCTGTCCGACGTCCTGTTCCTGGCCACGGCCAACGTGGCCGACACCATCCCCGGCCCGCTGCTCGACCGCATGGAGGTCATCCGGCTCGACGGCTACACCGAGGACGAGAAGCTGGCCATCGCCCGCGACCACCTGCTGCCCCGCCAGCGCGAGCGCCACGGCCTCGTCCCCGGTGAGGTGGAGGTGACCGACGGCGCCCTGCGGGCCGTGGTCACCGGTTGGACCCGGGAGGCGGGCGTGCGCAACCTCGAACGGGAGCTGGGCCGGCTGCTGCGCAAGGCCGTGACCCGGATCGCCTCCGGCCAGGCCGGTGAGGCTGGGAGCGCCGTGGCCGTGGACGAGGAGAACCTCCCCGACTACCTCGGGCGGCGTCGCTTCTATGACGAGGCGGCCGAGCGCACCGGCGTGCCCGGCGTGTCCACCGGCCTGGCCGTCACCGGCATGGGTGGTGACGTCCTCTTCGTGGAGGCGGCCGCCTCCGACGGTGAGGGCGGCCTCATGGTCACCGGCCAGCTGGGCGACGTGATGAAGGAGTCCTCGGAGATCGCCCTGTCCTATGTCCGGTCCCACGCCGGCGAGCTGGGCCTCCCACCGGGGATCTTCGACAAGCGCCGGTTCCACCTGCACGTGCCCGCCGGCGCCGTCCCCAAGGACGGCCCGTCGGCCGGCGTGACCATGACCACGGCGCTGGTCAGCCTGCTCACCGGGCGGCCCGTCCGCCACGAGGTGGGCATGACCGGCGAGGTGACCCTCTCCGGGCGTGTCCTGCCCATCGGCGGGGTCAAGCAGAAGGTGCTGGCCGCTCACCGGGCCGGCCTCACCGAGGTCATTCTGCCCGAGCGGAACCGGCCCGATCTCGACGACGTGCCCGAGGCGGTGCGGACGGACATGACCTTCCACCTCGTCTCCGACGTCACCGAGGTCCTGCGCCTCGCCCTGGAGGAGGAACCCGCTCAGGCCACCGCGGCCTGAGCGGGTTGGCGACGCCCTTGCCGGCGCCCGCCTCCTGCTGCCGCTGGCCGCCTTCGTGGAGGGCCGGGCCGGGTTCCGAGCCCCTTCGACCCCTGACCCCTCCCTCACCCGCGTGAGCGAGACCCGTCTGCCAGCCGGGTTTGGCTAACTCGGGATGGGTGGGGCGGAGGAGTGGCCACGGCGGCGGGCGCGGCGGCGGTAGAGGCGGCGGTCGGCCGCGGCCACCAGGCCTTCAGCAGAGGGGCCGTCGGCCGGGGCTATGGCCACGCCCCAGCTGAAGGGGGCGGCGGAGCCGGCGGCCACCCGGGACATGACCCGGTCGGCCTGGCGGGCGCTGGCGCCCGGCAGGAGGACGGCGAACTCGTCGCCGCCGACGCGGTACACGGTGTCCTCCCGGCGCACGCTGGCCTGCACGGCGGAGGCCACGGCCCGGAGGCGGGCGTCGCCGGCGGCGTGTCCCTCGGAGTCGTTGACGGCCTTGAGCCCGTCCACGTCGATCATCACCACCGCGAACCCGGCGCCGTGGCGGGCGCTGCGGCCCATCTCCCGGCTCAGGTCCCGCTCGAAGGAGCGCCGGTTCCCCACCCCGGTGAGGAAGTCCATGGAGGCGGCCTCCTCCAGGTGGACGAAGGCCCGGCGGGCGGCGCAGGCCATGGCCCGGTCGATCGCCATCTGCAGCCGGGCCCAGGTCTCCTCGCGCTCGTCGGCGGGGATGCGGCCCCGGAGGCGACGGCTCACCGCCTCCCGCAGGCACACCAGCTCACCGATGGCCAGCGGGCCGGCCCGGTCGGTGAAGGTCTCGACGGCGCCGGCCACCTCCGGGTCGGCGCCCCACCCCAGGGGCTGGGGCCGGCGCAGGGCGTCGGCCAGAGCGG
>JBIOYN010000271.1:0-17128 GCA_044870155.1 Acidimicrobiia bacterium
ATCACTCCAAATCGACGTCGGTATGTCGACAGTCGGCGTGGCGGTGTCGCGGCTTGATCTTCGGGCCAAACCGGGCGTCGACGACGAGATGCGGTCGAGTGGGTGGCAAGGCCGCGCCCGGGGGCAGTCGGTCAGGAGACGTCGCGGGAGACCGACCACCGGGTGGCGGCCGCCGCCACGGCCAGCGCATTTCGTTTGACGGGCCCGACGGCGAACCCGAACATGGGCTCGATGAGCCGACCGGTATGGATGCTGATGGTGTTGGTGGTGGCACTGAGCCTGCCGTTGGCGGCGGGGCCGGCGGCGCACGCCGCCCCCGATCAGGATGCGGGGACCCTGGTCACCTTCGGGCGCTCCGGCGGCCTCGCCGGCGTCGAGGATCACCTCGAGATCGGGCGGGACGGCGCCGCCCGGGCGCAGCGCGGGGGCCGGGAGCCCCGGGACTTCCAGGTGCCGGCCGACGTGGTCACCCGGCTGGAGGCCGAGTCGGAGGCCGCCGACTTCCCCCATCTGCGGCCCAGCTGCCGCAACGACCCGCCCACCGCCGACGGCTACCGCTACGAGGTGACCTACGAGAGCCGGACCGTCCGCTGCGAGCAGGACGCCGGCCCGCCGGCCCTGCAGCAGGTCATCGACCACCTCGAGCGGATCCTCGCCGACGCCCCGGCCTGACGAAACACACTTGTCACGATTGGTCCCTTGACCTGGGCGCCGCACTTTCGCACAGTAGAAGGTCACAGGAACGTTGCCAGGACGGGAACGCTGACCAAACAGCGACCGCCGGCGGCGCCCCTGCGGCCAGAGCAGCACCTGACAACGGTTGATCCCGAAGGAGGTGCCATCGGCATGACCGCGGCGACCAGCGAGGAGAGTCCGCCCCGCTAGGTACGCCGGCCGGAGCCGATCCGGTCGGTGAACGCATCCGAGTCACCCTCCCTCACAGGGGTTGCGGCCCGAGGACCCCCCGACGCGACGGGGCCGGTCCCATATCCAGGAGTGCCGCGCCGGTCCGGACCCGGGGGTCGACCCGGACGCACACGATTCTGCCGTCCCGAGGTGCCGGTCATCGTCTCCAGGTGACCGGCACCTCGCTGTGTGGCGGGGCACCTGGCCGTATGCTGCGCCCCGTGATCAACTTCTGCCCCCGCTGCGGCGCCCAGTACATGGAGGAGCCGATGGGCGAGTGGGTCCGGGCGGACATCCGCTGCCCGGACTGCCGCCTGGCCATCACCGACATTCCGGCCATGCTGGTGCCCTCCGACGACGAGGTCGCCTACGTCCTCGAGGACTGGCCGGTGTCGGACCGGGGGGCGGCCAGCGCCGCCCTGGGCGAGGCCGACATCCCCTTCCGTTGGGAGGAGGGCCTGGCCCTGGTGGTGCCGGCATCGGTGGAGGAGCGGGTCGACGGCATCCTCGACCAGGTCCAGGCCGACTTCGCCGCCGCCTCCGAGGAGGAGCTGGAGGCGGCCACCGATGACGGGGAGGACGGCGGGGAGGAGGCGCAGGCGGCCATGGCCGACGTGTTCGTGGCCGCCGACCGGCTCCAGCACGAGCCCTTCGACAAGGGCGCCGCCCAGGACCTGGCCGACGCCGCCGCCACGGTGGAGGCGTCGCCGCCCCCGTTCGGGATCGAACGGGCCCTGTGGACCCGGATCGCGCAGATGGCGGCCGCCATCGGTGCCCAGCTGGAGGGAGCCGATGTCGACGGGGAGGCGCTGGCGCTGTGCGCCCGGGAGCTGCGGGACCTCCTGCGCGACTACGTCTAACCCCGGGGGGAAGCCCCTCTTATGAGGGGCGGTCGGGGGAGATTCAGGGTCGGGCCAGGGTCATTCCCGATGGTGGAGCGATCCGCACTCCCGCACGATGGATTCGGGCGGAATGCCCGTCCCACGAGCCCTCGGAGTAGACCCCATGAGTCCCGAACGATCCGACCAGCTGTTCTTCGTGACCGTCGTCTCCACCGCCTGCGTCACGGTGGCGGTCACCATCCTCCTCCTCTTCGCCGCCCTCAGCCCCGAGCTCAGCATCGACATCCCCGGCGTCAGCGGATGCCGATCCGGGGAGTGCTTCGGAGGTGGGGGCGGGGACTGATCAGGACTGGGCGGCGCGGAGGCGGTCCATCTCCCGGCGGATGCGCTGCTCGCTGACGGGATGAGCCGTCCCCAGCGTCTGGGCGAACAGGCTGACCCGCAGCTCCTCGAGCATCCAGCGGACCGCCTCCACGCCGGCGTCGCCGGGCAGGGTGTCAGCCAGCCGGCGGTACTCCGCTTCCAGGGCGTGGACCCGGGCCATGAGCTCGGAGTCCCGCCGGGTGCCCGAGGCCAGCTTCTCCAGCCGGCGTTCCATGGCCTCCAGGTAGCGGAGCACGTCGCCCAACCGGCGCGCGCCGGCGGTCCCGACGAAGCCCGGGAACACCAGCCCCCGCAGCTGGCGGCGCAGATCCGTCACCGCCGCCAGCAATGGGGCGGCGGTGACGGCGTCGAGGCGGTCCTCGATCCCGTGGGCCACCACCAGGATCCCACCCACCACCGTGGCCACGTAGACCGTGGTGTCGACCACGCCGGCGTCCACCGCCTCCCGCAACGCCTCGAAGCCGGCTTCGTCCCACACCGGCCCGCCGGCCTCGGTCACCAGCTGGTCGACGGCGGCGGTGACGCAGTCGGCCAGCAGCTCGGCGGCCCCGCCGTATGGGCTGCGGGCCAGCACGAGCCTGGTGTCGTTGGGCAGGAGGCGCGGCACGGCCCGGGCCCGCGACCCCAGGGTGAGGACCAGCAGCCGGCGGGTTCCCGCCGCCATGGCCCGCTCCTGGGCCGCCCGGGTGGTGAGGACGCGCACGGCCACGCTGTCCCCCTCGTCGACCAGGGCGGGGTAGGCCTCCACGGTGTGCCCGGCCCAGCTCACCTCCACGGTGCGGGGGAGCCGGCCCAGGGTCCAGGCCGTGAGGCCGGTGCGCTCGAAGGGCCGGGCCGCCTCGGCGATGGCGGCCCGCATCCGGTCGGCCAGCCGGCTCCGGAGCTCGTCGAGGTCGGTGCCGGTGGCAAGGGCGCGGCCGGTCTCGTCCTCGACGCGGAACGTCATGCGCAGGTGGGCGGGGAGGCGCTCGAGGTCGAAGTCGGCCGCACCCACCGGCTCACCGCTCATCCGGGTGAGCGCCCGGGCCAGGACGGGCAGCAGCGGTCCGTCGGCCGGGCCGGGCGGGGGCGACGGCGGCGCCGGGGAGAGGAAGGCGCGGGCGTGGTCGGCGGCCGGGACCAGGTTGCGCCGCAACGACTTGGGGAGCGCCCGGATGAGGGCGGTGACGAGCTCCTCCCGCCAGCCCGGGATCTGCCAGTCGAAGCCGGCGGTCCCGAGGCGATCGAGGAGTGCCAGGGGGACGGCGACGGTGATGCCGTCGGACTCCGTCCCCGGGTCGAATTCGTAGCGCAGCGGCAACGACGCCTCGTCGACGGGCCAGGTGTCGGGATAGTCGGCCCGGTCGACGGGGCCGGCGCCGGGGTCGAGCAGCTGGTCCAGGGTGAGGTCGAGGCGGTCGGACTGGCGGCGGAGCTCCTCCTTCCACCACGAGTCGAAGTGGCGGGCCGACGTCGCCCCTGGCGGGATCCGCTGGTCGTAGACGTCGGCCAGGACCTCGTCGTCGACCAGCAGATCCCGCCGGCGGGCGCGCGCCTCGAGGGCGCGCACCTCGTCCACCAGGGCCTGGTTGGCAGCCACGAAGCGGTGATGCGTGCGCCAGTCGCCTTCCACCAGGGCACAGCGGATGAACAGGGCCCGGGCGGCGGCGGGGTCGACGCGCCCGTAGGACACCTTGCGGGCCGTGACCAGCGGCAGTCCGTAGAGGGTGACGCGCTCGTAGGCCATGGCCTCGCCCCGCCCGGCGTCCCAGTGGGGCTCGCTCCAGGTGCGCTTCACCAGGTGGGCACCGAGGCGCTCGGCCCACTCGGGCTGGACCCGGGCCGCCACCCGGGCCCACAGCCGGTTGGTCTCCACCAGCTCGGCGGCCATCACCCACCGGGGCGATGCCTTGAACAGGGACGATCCGGGGGCGATGGCGAAGCGGGCTCCCCGCGCCCCCTGGTAGTCGCGCGTCGTCCCCTCCCGCACGCCGACGTGGGACAGCAGCCCGGACAGCAGCGACGTGTGGATCCGGTCGGGGTGGCCCGGCTCCCGGTTCGGCGCCATGCCGAGAGTGCGGGTGACCTGGCGCAGCTGGGCGTAGATGTCCTGCCACTCCCGCACCCGCAGGTAGTTGAGGAACTCGCGGCGGCACAGCTTGCGGAACTGGTTCGACGACAACGCCTCCTGCTGCTCTCCCAGGTGGTTCCACAGCCGGATGTAGGCCAGGAAGTCGGAGTCGCCGCCGGCGAAGCGGGCGTGGGCCTCGTCGGCCGCCGCCTGGTGGTCGGAGGGCCGCTCGCGGGGGTCCTGGATGGCCAGGGCGGCGGCGATGACCATGACCTCGTGGAGGCACCCCTGGCCGTCGGCCTCCAGCACCATGCGTCCCAGCCGGGGGTCGAGGGGCAGCCGGGCCAGCCGGCGGCCGAGCCTGGTGAGGCGCCGGCCGGGCTCCGTCACCCCGGGGTCCAGCGCCCCCAGCTCCTCCAGCAGCGCCACCCCGTCCTTGATGTTGCGGGCGTCGGGCGGCTCCAGGAACGGGAAGCGGGCCAGGTCCCCCAGGCCCAGGGCCTCCATCTGGAGGATGACGGAAGCGAGGTTGGTGCGCAGGATCTCGGGCTCGGTGAACTCGGGACGGGCGGCGAAGTCGTCCTCGGCGTAGAGGCGGATGCAGATGCCCGGCGCCACCCGGCCGCAGCGGCCGGCGCGCTGATTGGCCGACGCCTGGGAGATGGCCTCGATGGGCAGGCGCTGGACCTTGGTCCGGCGGTTGTAACGGGAGATCCGGGCCGTCCCGGGGTCGACCACCGAGCGGATGCCGGGGACGGTGAGCGAGGTCTCGGCCACGTTGGTGGCCAGCACCACGCGCCGCCGCCCCGGGGCCCGGGGTGTCCCCGAAGACACCGGTGTCCGGGATGTCCCCGAAGCAACAGGCTGGAACACCCGGTGCTGCTCGGCGGCCGACAGCCGGGCGTAGAGAGGGAGGATCTCGACGTCCTCCAGGGCGGCGGTGGCCCGCAGCGCCTCGGCGGCGTCACGGATCTCCCGCTCCCCGGACAGGAACACGAGGACGTCGCCTGGGCCTTCCCGTGACAGCTCGACCACGGCCTCGCAGATGGCCTCCGCCTGGTCGGTGTCCTCCCCGGGAGGCCGGTAGCGCAGCTCCACCGGGTAGGCCCGGCCCGACACCTCGACCACGGGCGCCCCGTCGAAGTGGGCCGCGAACCGCTCGGTGTCGATGGTGGCCGAGGTCACCACCACCTTGAGGTCGGGCCGCCGGGGGAGCAGCTGCTTGACGTAGCCGAGGAGGAAGTCGATGTTGAGGCTCCGCTCGTGGGCCTCGTCGATGATGAGCGTGTCGTAGCGGCGCAGCAGGCGGTCCCGCTGGATCTCGGCCAGGAGGATCCCGTCGGTCATGACCTTGACCAGGGTGGCGGGGCCGACCCTGTCGGTGAAGCGCACGGCGTAGCCCACGGCGCCGCCGATCGTCGTCCCGAGCTCGGCGGCGATCCGCTCGGCCACGGTGCGGGCCGCCAACCGGCGGGGCTGGGTGTGGCCGATGAGGGGCCCGGGGCCCGGGATGTCCCCGGAGAGGGACCCGGCCCGGCCCAGCTCCAGGCACATCTTGGGGAGCTGGGTGCTCTTCCCCGAGCCGGTCTCGCCGGCCACGATCACCACCTGGTGGCCCTCGATGGCGGCCAGGATCTCGTCCCTGCGGGCCGTGATGGGCAGCTCGGGCGGATAGGTGGGCGTGGGTCGGGTCAACGTGGCCGGGAGGCTAATGGCGGGATTGACGGCTCCGATGGCCGCGCTACGGTTTCGTTCTCCCCCTCCCCCCATGAAGAAGGGAGACGGCCATGCCCCTCCGGCCACCCGACGACAAGGATCTCGGGGCCCTGGCGGAGCGTTATCGCCTCGGCCTCTCGGACGCCGACCGGGCCGAGTTCAGCCCGTTCGTCAGTGGGCTGCTCGGCAGCTGGGACGTCATCGACCAGCTCTACTCCCGGACGGCCCCCAAGCCCCGTGACGACCGGAAGTGGTTCCGCCCCGACGACGCCGAGAACCCGCTCGGCGCCTGGTACGTCCGCACCGAGATCACCGAAGGCGGCGACGGCCCGCTGGCCGGGCGAACGGTGGCCATCAAGGACAACACGATGGTGGCCGGCGTTCCCATGATGAACGGCTCGGACACCGTCGAGGGCTTCGTGCCCACCCGGGACGCCACCATCGTCTCCCGTCTCCTGGCCGCCGGCGCCACCATCACCGGCAAGGCGGTGTGCGAGGACCTGTGCCTCTCGGGTTCCAGCTTCACCTCCCGCAGCGGCCCGGTGCGCAACCCCTGGGATCCGTCCCGCTCATCCGGCGGTTCGTCCTCGGGCAGCGCCGCCCTGGTGGCGGCCGGCGACGTCGACATGGCCACCGGCGGCGATCAGGGCGGCTCGGTGCGGATCCCCAGCGCGTTCTCGGGGACCGTCGGCCACAAGCCCACCCACGGGCTGGTGCCGTACACCGGTGCCTTCCCCATCGAGGTCACCATCGACCACCTGGGCCCCATCACCCGCACGGTGGCCGATGCCGCCCTGATGCTCCAGGTGATGGCCGGGGCCGACGGCTTCGACCCCCGTCAGCCCCCGGACGTCCAGGCCCAGGACTATGTCGGGGCCCTGGGGGAACCGGCGGCCGGCTTGCGGATCGGCGTGGTGACCGAGGGGTTCGGCACGCCCGCCTCCGACCCCGGGGTCGACGAAACCGTCCGGGCCGCGGTCGAGAGGTTGCGGGGCGGGGGACTGGCGGTCGAGGACGTCTCGGTGCCGTGGCACACCGACGCCATGCACGTCTGGAACGTGATCGCCACCGAGGGCGCCACCGCCCAGATGGTCGACGGCAACGCCTACGGCATCAACTGGAAGGGCCTCTACGACCCCGAGCTCATCGCCCACTACGGCCAGCAGTGGCGCCAGCGCTCGGACCGGTTGTCGGAGACGGTCAAGCTCGTGGTGCTGGCCGGCCGCTACGCCCTCGACAACTACCACGGCCGCCACTACGCCATGGCCCGCAACCTGGCCTACGAGCTGCGGGCCGCCTACGACGCCGCCCTCGACCGGTTCGACGTCCTGGTCATGCCGACGCTTCCCATCACGGCCTCGCCCATCGTCGCCACCGACTGCCCCCGCGACGAGTACTTCGCCCGGGCCCTGGAGATGATCGGCAACACCGCCCCCTTCGACGTGACGGGGCACCCGGCCATCTCCGTGCCCGCCGGGCTGGTCGACGGCCTGCCCGCCGGCCTCATGATCATCGGACGGCACTTCGAAGACGCCACCTGCCTGCGGGTGGCCAACGCCTACGAATCGGCGGTCGGGGGCTTCCCCGTGCCGCCCTCCACCCAACCCTAGGGAGCCGCTCATGAACGGAGTCCACGACCTCGGCGGCACCGACGGCCTCGGCCCGGTCGTCGTCGTTGAGAACGAGCCCGTCTGGCGGTCGGAATGGGAGAAGGCGGGGTTCTGCATGTTCCCGTTCCCGTTCCGTGCCGGCTGGTTCAACGTCGACATGTTCCGCTTCGGCATCGAGCAGATGCACCCGGCCCACTACCTGCTCTCGCCCTACTACGAGCACTGGATGCACACCGCCGAGCACTACGGCGTTCTGGCCGGCGCCCTCGATCCCGAGGAGGTCGAGAAGCGGACCCGCCACTACCTCGAGAACCCGAACGAGCCGCTGCCCGACCGCCAGGACCCCGAGCTCGTCGCCTTTGTCGATGCCGCCGTCAAGCACGGCGTCTCCCCGCGGCGGGAGCTCGACGCGCCAGCGAAGTTCGCCGTCGGGGACCGGGTCCGGGTCCGCACCGACAGCCCCAAGGACCACACCCGCCGGGCTCGCTACGTGCGGGGCCGGACCGGCACCGTGGCCATCCACCACGGGACGTTCGTCTATCCCGACAGCGTGGCCAACGGCCGGGGCGACGACCCCCAGCACGTGTACACGCTCCGCTTCGACGGCACCGAGCTGTGGGGCGAGAACGCCGCCGAGCCGAACACGACGGTCTACTTCGACGTCTGGGAGCCCTACATCGAGCCGGCCAACTGAGGGAGGCACCGACATGACACAGTCCGAGACCAGCCCGTCGCCGACGGGGACCCTGCCCCGCTCGGAGGCCGAGATCGCCGCCCGGGTCAAGGCCCTGGAGTCGATCCTCATCGAGAAGGGCCTGCTCAGCACCGAGGCCGTCGACCGCTTCGCCGAGGTCTACGAGAACGAGGTCGGTCCCCAGCTCGGCGCCTCCGTGGTGGCCAAGGCCTGGACCGACCCGGAGTTCAAGGCCCGGCTCCTCGAGGATGGCACCAAGGCCTGCGCCGAGCTCGGCATCGGCGGCCTCCAGGGCGAGGACATGGTGGTGGTGGAGAACACCGACACGGTGCACAACGTCATCACCTGCACCCTGTGCTCCTGCTACCCGTGGCCCACACTGGGCCTGCCGCCCAACTGGTACAAGCAGCCCGCCTACCGCTCCCGCATGGTGCGTGAGCCCCGCACGGTGCTCCGGGAGAGCTTCGACATGGACGTCCCCGCCTCGGTCGAGATCCGGGTGTGGGACTCGAGTTCGGAGATGCGCTACTGGGTGCTGCCCCAGCGCCCGGCGGGCACCGAGGGGATGAGCGAGAAGGAGCTGGCCGCCCTCGTGACCCGGGACTCGATGATCGGCGTGGGCCGGCCCACGAGCCCATGAGGACCGACGCCACCGAGTTGGGCGAGGCCCGCCGCCGGGTCGAGCAGCTCCTCACCGAGCTGCCCGGCCCCGGCGACGACGCCGACCAGCTGGCGTTCAACGAGCCGTGGGAGCTACGGGCCTTCGCCGTGGCCGTGGCCGCCTACCACCGGGGCCTCTATGACTGGAGCGAGTTCCAGCTGGCGCTCATCGGCTCCATCCGGCGCTGGGAGGGCGACCCGGAGAGCGCGCCGTGGCGTTACTACGAGCGCTGGCTGGAGGCCCTGGAGAACGTGCTCTCGGGGACCGGGGTGCTGACCGGCTCCGAGCTGGACGGCCAGGCGGCCGCGGTGCTGGCCACGCCGCGTGCCACCAACCACCACGAGGCCCGGCGAGAGCCGGTGGCCATCGACCCGGCGCGGTAGCGCGCGGGGTCAGCCGGGGGCGAGGGCGCCGGTCGCCCGGGGGGAGCGGGCCCGGCGCTCGGCGGCGGCGGCTGCCGCCGCGAACCCCAGGGACAGCACCATCCACAGCAGCAGGTTCCCGCCCAGGGAGGCCAGGCGGAAGCGCCACAAGAGCGAGGCGGGAACGGTGATCTCGTCGGGGGCGGGCGGCATCAGCGCGTAGATCGCCGCCATGGGCACGACCACGGTGGCGGCCACCAACAAGAGCCGCTGGTCGTCGACCCACCCCGATGACCGCAGCCGGGCGGAGAGCAGCGCGGCTCCGAGGAGGACCACCAGCGTCAGGAGGATGATGGTGGCGTAGAGCGTCTGGCGCTCGGAGAGCGTGGCGGGATCGCCCACCGCCGGCGGGTTGGGCGGGTACTTGAGCCAGGGCGAGACGGTGATGGCGCCCGCCAGGATCGTGCCCGTCACCAGCGCCCGGCTGAGGGGGTGCGGGATCCGCCTGCGCAAGCCGAGATAGGCGACGCCGAAGAGGGCGCCGAAGGCCGCTCCGGCCAGTGCGTAGGCGCCGAACAGGCCGGCACCCCGCTGCACCCCGCGGGACACCTCGGGCTCCTCGGACTCGTGTCCCGTGGCTCCGGTATGGCCCTCGGCCCTGGCGGCGTTGGCCTCCTCGATGGCGATGGCGTCCTCGATCGACGGCTCACCTGTGATCGAGAGGAAGACGGCACTCAGCAACCCGGCCAGCACACCCAGCACCACGGCGCCGAGGAGCGCGGACGGGGGACGCGACGGGTCGAAGCTCTTGAACATGGGCACCCCCAGACGCCTGCCCGGCCCGGCCGTCAGTGGCAGGGCACGCCGAGGAGGTGGCGCCCGTCGTGGAACGCTTCGTGGAGGAAGCTGGCAGAGCCGCTGATGGCGCGCGACAGGGACCCACCCTCGAAGGTCACCAGCCACAGCACGCCGACCGCCAATGCCACGGCCAGCCACACCCAGCGGGGGATCGGCAGGGCGACGGGACGGGTGGTGGTGATCGCAGTCATCGGCCCTCCGCTCTCAAATCCGGACGTTCACGACACGATGCGGGCGCTTACCCTACCGCAGCCGCCCGGGTGCCGCTCACCGATCCTTGTCGGTCACGCCGGCGGCGTCGAAGGTGGCCATCTCGCCCAACAGGCGGGCGGCGGATTCGAGCACGGGCAGGGCCAGGCAGGCGCCCGTCCCCTCACCCAGGCGCAGGCCGAGGTCGAGGATCGGCTCCAGGCCCAGGGCGTCGAGGACGGCCGCCGCCCCCGGCTCCACCGAGCGGTGCCCGGCCACGCACCGGGCCGCCACCCCGGGGACGATGCCCTCGGCCACGAGCAGGGCGGCGTCGGCAATGACGCCGTCGACGACCACGGGGACGCCGGCCGCCGCCCCCCCCACCACGAAGCCGGCCAGGGCCGCCAGTTCCAGTCCGCCGACGGCGGCCAGCGTGGCCAGCGCGCCGGCGGCCAGGGCGCCGGCGTGGAGGACCAGCGCCCGTTCCACCACCGACACCTTGCGGGCCAGGCCGGCGTCGTCGACACCCGTCCCCCGCCCCGTGACCTCGCCCGCCGGCCGGCCGGTGAGGGCGGCGATGACCGCCGCCGCCGGGGTGGTGTTGCCGATGCCCATCTCTCCCGTGACCAGCGCCCTGGCGCCGCCGGCCACGAGGCCGGCGGCCACGGCGGCGCCGGTGTCGAGCGCCGTCCGGCACTCGCCCTCGGTCATGGCCGGTCCCTGGGCCAGGTTGGCCGTCCCCGGCGCCACCTTGCGGGCCAGCAGCCGGGGGGTGGCCGGGTCGCCCCGGCCGGCGCCGCCGGGGATGGGCGCCGCCACCCCCACGTCGACGACCACCACCCTGGCCCCCACCTGGCGGGCCAGCACGTTGATGGCCGCCCCCCCGGCCAGGAAGTTGGCCACCATCTGGGCCGTGACCTCGGAGGGCCAGGGCGTCACCCCCTCGGCCACCACGCCGTGGTCGCCGGCGAAGACCGCCACCGCCGCCGGGGCGGGGACGGGAGGCGGGCACCACCCGGCGATGCCGGCCAGCTGGATGCCGAGCGCCTCCAGGCGACCGAGGGCGCCGCGGGGCTTGGTGAGCCGGTCCTGGAGGGCGGCGGCGTCGGCCATGGCGGCGGTGTCGACGGGGAGCACCGCTCCCGCCGCCCGCTCGAAAGCCCCCGTCATGGCCGCCAACTCATGGTTCTCCTCACCCTTCGCCGGGCTCCGAAGCCGTGACCAGCGAGTTCGTCCGGAACAAGAAATTTCCCACTCCTGGTAATGACTCCCTGGCAGGAACAGCTTCAGATATGTCGAAATTGTGACGGGCCGAGCACTTGAGCGTGGTAACGGGGGGAACCACGACGGGTGCTCGTCACGGAGCCCGGCCCCCCTCGGCAACATGGCGTCTTGCGGAACTCTGGTGCGGTGTCGGCCTCGCGGCCTTGATACCCCGGAGCGAGAGCAGGTCACCGCCGAGGGGGCCGGGCTCACTTATTGCCCACGCCCGCCCGCTAGCTTCGCCGGGCGTGGTGCCCATTCCCGCCGCCGTGACCGCCCTGGTGGGCCCGAACCCCGAGGAACGTGCGGGGGAGGGGGCCGGGCGGGTGCTGGTGGGCAACGGCCACGTGGCCCGCCTCGGCCCGGCCGGGGTCGTGGCCCGGGAGGCGTTCGTGCTCGGTCTCGATGCGCTGCCGGTGCCGGCCCCCCGGCTGGTGGCGGCCGGGGACGGATGGGTCGTCACCGCCGAGGTCGGCGGTGACGACGGCCCCTGGGACGACGCCGACCTCTCCGGTGCCCTCACCGACCTGGCCCGGCTCCACGACGCCTACCAGGACGACCTCCCGGCGGGAGCGGACGTCGTCCTGCGCCGGCCCTTCGACGCCGCCACCGCCGGCGGGTTGCTGGCGCCGGCCCGCCCGCTCTCCCATCTCCTCCCGCCCATCCTGGCCCGGTTGCTGGCCGAGCCGGGGCGGCTCCTCGACGTGCTGGGCGCCGAGCCCGTCACCCTCCTCCACGGCGATCCCTGGCCCGCCAACATCCGCCGCACCGGCCCCGGCCGGCGGGTGTGGCTCGACTGGGAGCAGGCCTCGGTGGGCCCGGCGGCCGCCGACCTGGCCACCTGGCTCGACCAGACCCCATGGTTCCTCCGGGGGGAGATCGACGCCGCCGGTCACCTGGGCCGGTACCTGGCCGCCCGGCGCCGGCCGGTCGATCCCGTCACCTTCACCCGGGCGGTCGACGCCGCCTCCGTGGTGTGGTTCCTCGCCTTCGACGTTCCCCGGCTGCCGGAGGCCCCGCCATGGCTGGCCGAGCACATGGTGGGCGCCCGGGCGGAGGCGGCGGCCCGGGTTCTCGACTGAAGGCCGGGAACCGCGGCGACGCTCGCGTCGTCCGAACCGTCAACTGAGCAGTCGACGCTTTGAGGAAGGAACCCCGCCATGCGCCGCCGCCACCGCACCACCCTCACCGTCACCGCCGCCACCGCCGCCCTGGCCCTCGTCTCCGGCGCCTGCACCTCCGGTGCGGGACCGGGCAAGGTCATGGCCGAAGTCCGGGGCATCGACCTCCGGCTCGCCTCCGCCCTGCGCCCCTTCGACGCCTGCGGCGACTTCCTCGACCACGTCCGCTCCCAGGCCCTGGCCCACCAGAACGACGGCTGGTGGATGACGGGCAACGTGTACGCCCTGCGGGGCGGCGTGGCCACGGCCTTGAACGAGGCGACGACGGGAGCGGCCCGGCCGGCGGCGTCGCCCGTCACCGACGCCGCCGGGTCGACGGCCAAGGACGCCGCCCAGGCCTCGGGCACCAACGTCCAGGAGGCCGGCGTCGACGAGCCCGACGTGGTCAAGACCGACGGCACGCGGATCGTCACCGTGGTGTCGGGGACGCCCGCCAACCCCGGCGCCGCCCGCCTGGAGATCCTCGTGGTCGAGAACGGGCACCACCGCCGGGCCGGCTCCCTCGCCCTGCCCGGCAACGGGAGTGACCACGACCTGCTCCTGGCCGGCGACAAGGTGCTCGTCCGGTCCGCCATCTGGGACTTCTCGCCGGTGGCGGACGCCCCCGCCCGGGGGGTGGCCGCCGACATGATGATCGCCCCCGGGCGGGACCGCACCGTCCTCACCCTGGTGGACATCTCCGACCCCGACGCCCCCGCCGTCGAATCCACCTTCGAGGTCGACGGTCATGTGCTGGGGTCCCGCCTGGTGGGAGACGTGGCCCGGGTGGTCACCAGCGCCGGCCCCCGCGGCCTCACCCCCACCTATCCCAACGACAGCTCCGTCGCCGAGGAGACCCGGGTGACGGAGGCGAACCGGACGGAGCTCGAGGAATCCACGCTGCACAACTGGCTGCCCGAGTTCACCCTCACCAAGGGCGGTGACGGCGCCGCCAAGACCTCGGGCCTGGCGGTGGATTGTGACCGGGTGAGCCGCCCGGCCGAGTTCTCCGGGCTGGGCACGATCTCCGTGCTCACCTTCGACCTCTCCGAGGGACTCTCCGACGGCGACGCCGTCACCGTCCTGGCCGACGGCCAGACCGTCTACGCCTCGGCCGACGCCCTCTACGTGGCCACCACCCGCTACCCCGACGCCGTCCCCCTGGCCGACACCGGGGCCGGGGTCCCGCCGCCCGACGCCCCGGTGAGCCCCAGCGAGACCACCGAGATCCACAAGTTCGACATCACCGGCGAGGCGCCCGCCCGCCACGTGGCCTCGGGCCGGGTGCGGGGCCACCTGCTCAACCAGTTCTCCATGTCGGAGTACCAGAGGCACCTGCGGGTGGCCACCACCGACTCGTTCGCCGAGCCGGCGGTGGGCGCCCCGGGAACCTCGGAGAGCCTGGTCACCGTGCTCGAGGACCGGGCCGGAGTCCTGGAGAAGACCGGTGAGGTGGCCGGCCTGGGCCACGGCGAGCAGATCTACGCCGTGCGTTTCCTCGACGCCGTGGGCTACGTGGTCACCTTCCGCCAGACCGACCCCCTCTACACCATCGACCTGTCGAACCCGGCGGCACCCCGGGTGGTGGGCGAGCTCAAGATCCCGGGCTACTCCGCCTACCTCCACCCGGTGGGGGACGGGCTCCTGCTCGGGGTGGGTCAGGACGCCACCGACACCGGCCGGCGCACGGGTGCCCAGGCGTCGCTCTTTGACGTGTCCGACCCGGCGCAACCCCGCCGCCTCGACCAGGTCGACCTCGGCCAGGGTTCCTCGGCCGTGGAGTTCGACCACCACGCCTTCCTGTGGTGGGAGCCCCGGGGCCTGGCCGTCCTCCCCCTCCAGACCTACGAGCCGGTCTACTCCAGCGTGGCCGTCGGCCTCACCGTCGTGCCCGGCCGGGGCCTGGGTGAGGCGGGACGGGTGAGCCACCCCCAGGGGACGGTTCCGGCCGACGGCAGCGCCGGCAAGATGGCGGTCGACGGGTCCAACCTCATCCTGCGGTCGTTCGTCATCGACGACGCGCTCTACACGCTGTCGGCCGCCGGCGTCCTGGCCAGCAACCTGGGCGACCTGACCGCCCGGGAGTGGGTCCCCTTCGTCTGATGGCCTGGGTTCTTCTCATCGTCGCAGCCGTCAGCCCCGACGGGCCCGTTCCACGGTCCGGCGGTGGAGGCGCACCCCGAAGCGGGCCTCGACCTCGGCGGCCACCACGGCTGCCGAGCGCCCGCCCTCGGCGTGCAGGAAGTCCAGGATCTCCGAGGTGAGCTTGACGGGGCCCTTGCGGCCCCGTCGCTCGTCGAGCAGGCCGGCCACCCCGGCGGATTCGAAGGCGGCCTCGACGAGGTAGAAGGCGGCCCGGGAGTAGCCGTGGGTCTGGGCGGCGGCGGTGGCGCTCAGTCCGTCGACCACATGGGCCCGGAGCATCTCGTACTTCACCTGCACCTTGTCTGCGGCCATGAAGAAGTCACCGGGTCCGCTGAACAGGGGAGCAGTGACGCCGGCAGGGTCGGGATGGAGCAGTCCGGCGACAGCCAGAGCTTCCCATCGGCTGGGACCCTCTTCTGTCAAATCTTCTCCGCCGCTCACTGACACAGAACTCCCATAAACCAATGTGCGTAACCAAATTGGGCGGCAATCTTAAATAGACACCCTTGCGGAGACAGGGCCCGATCGACCGTTTACCCTGGCTAACGTTCGCCATTTTTGTCAAATAGGTTCTGTTGAATTTCTCTTGAAGGGGTGCGTCTGTTGCTTTAGTTTTAAGAGTGGCAAGAGTTGGAAAACTCGAGAATTGAAACGTTCTGCGCTGATGAGACTTGTCCCCACCTCCACCGCCGGCGCCACCATCCGAGTGGGCATCGTCGACGAGAACGAGATGTTCGCTCTCGGGCTGCGGGCCGCGCTCGGGGGCCAGTCCCGGATCGAAGCCGCGGCCGACGAGCCCTTCGACGTCGCCGTCGTCTCCTCCGCCGTGGCCGGCGATCGGTCCTTTGCCTGTCCGCTGGTGATCTGCGGCGACGCTCCCCTCCGCATCGCCGAGGGCAACCAGGTCCTGGCCGTGCTGCCCCGTTCCACCCTCACCCCCGAGCAGCTGCTGGCCAGCATCCACGCCGCTGCCGCCGGCCTGCGCGTGAGCCCGCCGCAGGCGGCGGTGACTTCCCGCCTCGACGGCCGGCGCCTGGCCGTCCTCCGCCTGCTGGCCGATGGCGCCGACACCCGGGAGATCGCCCAGCATTTGGGCTATTCCGACCGGACGATCAAGGGCGTGGTCCGGGAGATCCAACTGGCGCTCGGGACCCGAAACCGGGCCCAGGCGGTGGCCGAAGGGGTACGTCAGGGTCTGATCGGACTGAGCGCCGAGACCTGAGTCCCGGCCGCACCGCCTCGATGGCCGGGACGGGCGGGAAGGCGTCCTGCCCCACCGGCCCCCCGCACCGCCACCGACGGGGTACCCCTCCGGTCGTCCCCGCCGTCCCCTTGCCACCCGAAAGACGGTCCGAAGGCATCTAGGAGCGGGTGTCCGGTCCTGGTTGGATCGGCCCGTGATCGAGGAACGCCCCGTCCGGGTCTGGGTGGATGACGAGAACGACATCTTCCGCCTGGGGCTGACCGCCTGTCTCGAAACGCCGGGATTCGTGCTGGCGGGGGAGAGCCGATCCCTCGTTCCCGGTCCCGATCTGGACCGGACCGACATCCTCGTCTTCGACCTCGGAGGGGGACGGCTGGGGGAGGTCGTCCGCCTCACCCGGGATCGGGGGACCCGGCTGATGGCCATTGCCGCCGATGCCGCCGACGGCCTCCTGATCGATGCCGTCGAGGCCGGCGTGGCCGGCGCCCTGGTCCGTGCCCAGGTCACCCCCGCCGCCTTCCTCCACTGCCTGCGTTCCGTCGCCGGCGGCAACGGTTCCATTCCCGCCAGCGCCCTCACCAGCCTGCTGGCCGGCCCCGGGACCGGGCGCCGCCCGGGCTCGTCCGGGCGCCTCAGCGGGCGGGAACTCGAGGTGCTCCGTCTCCTCTCCCGGGGGCAGAGCACCCGGGAGATCGCCACCGGCCTGTCCTACTCCGAGAAGACGGTCAAGAACATCGTGCACGACCTGCTCGTCCGCATGAACTGCCGCAACCGGGCGCAGGCCGTCGCCCTCGCCACGCAACGGGGCCTGATCTGATGCCCACCCACCGGGTGGTGATCGGGGACTTCGGCGCCGTCGCCCGTCTCGGCCTCCTCGACATCCTGGCCGACGAGGGCCTGGAGGTGGTGGGCCGGGCCGACGCCGAGCGCGCCGGGGCGGCCGGCGGGCCGGTGGCGCCCACCGGGATCGTCCGGCTCGTCAACGAAGTGCGACCCGATGTCGTCGTCCTCGACCTTGACGACGAGTCCGCGCTGGAGGTGGCCGTCCAGATCACCTCCGAATTCCCGGCCATCAAGGTCGTCG
>JBIOYN010000272.1:0-16122 GCA_044870155.1 Acidimicrobiia bacterium
GCTCACCGACACGCCCAACGACATGGCCGGCCCCCACGCCACCCCGGACCCGTTCTGGGCCATCGCCGAGAGCACCTACGGCTGGCTGGGCCGCGACCCCATCTACACCGCCAGCGCCGTCACCGTCAGCCCCACCGACCCGAACACCCTGGTCATGGCGGGCCAGCTCGGGCCCTGGCGGAGCCGGGACAACGGCGCCACCTGGTATCCGGTGCCCACCGGCATCAACATCCTGGTGCAGACCCGGGTGACGGCCGACCCCGAGGTCGGCGGACGGGTGTACGTCGGATCCAACGACTATCGCGGCTTCTCCAGCACCGACGCCCTGCGCACGGCCCGGCACCTCGGCGTCGCCATCCGCCAGGCGGGCGCTCCCAACGAGGCGGGCGACACCTGGTCGGTGGCGGTGGACTCGGCGGCCAGCGGGTCACCCAAGCCCGTGTACTACGGGATGGGCGAGCGCGACATCAACACCTTCGGCCAGATCTGGATGGACCCCGACCCGTCCACCCCCACCACCGGGTGGACCCAGGTCCTCGATACCAGCGTCTCCAACGGCCGTCGACCCATCGGCCTGGCCGTGGTGCGCGATCCGGCGGCGCCGTCCTCGCCCATCGTGCTCGCCGTCCTCCAGGGCGGGGGCATGTACCGCAAGGTGGGGAGCGGGTCGTGGGCCCAGGCGTCCGGCTTCACCAGCCCCATCGTCAACGGGTTCGTGTATCCCCAGGTGGTGGAGTTCGCCTGGCGTCCGGGCTGGACCAAGGTCTACGTCTACGACCGTTCGTCGGGCCTGTGGCGCTCGGACGACTTCGGGCTGACGTGGACGAAGCTCTCTTCCAGCCCCGACACGGGCACCAACAAGCAGGGCTTCGTGGCCGCCCACCCCACCAACCAGGACATCGTCTACCTGTCCACCTCGGCCGGCGTCTCGGTCATCGCCGACGCCGGCACCGCCACCGCCGGCGGCGCCACGCTGGTGTCCCTGGGCCTGCCCGCCGGCAAGCCCGGGCCGCTGGCCGTCGGTCCCGACGGGCGGATCTACGTCGCCACCCAGGCGGAGGGGACGGGGAGCCTCTCCCGCGTCTACGCCAGCGCCCTGACAACGTCCGGCACCGGACTGCGGTCCGCCTGGATCGACGCCGCCGACAGCGTGTGGCGCAGCGCCGTCAACTCTGCCCGGGAGCTCGCCGTGGGTCCGGACGGAACCCTCTACGCCGGTGTCTCCGGCGGGGTCTTCATCCTCGACGGGGGCGCGCCCGTCGGCTGACGGCGGGCGACAAACTGCGCACACGGCGCCTACCTGCTGGCAGCCTGACCCAGGGGGAGGGCTGACGGCAGGAGCGCCCGGGCGGCACTCCGAACTGCACGGCCATGGGAAACCCCCGAATCCTACGCCTCGTCGCGTTCGTCACCCTGCTGGCGGCGGCCGTGACCGTTCCCGTCATCAACTCCGCGGGCGCCGCCACGGCCACGTTCGCGGCCGACGCCGACGCCAAGGTCGTCCAGGGCAGTCCCAACACCAACTTCCCCACGACCTCGCTCGATGTGTCGAAGGCGCCGCTGGTCGAGAGCTATGCCCGCTTCGTGGTTTCGGACCTGAAGGGCGTCGTCCAGAAAGCGACCCTGCGCCTCTTCGCCTTCAACGGGGCCAACAAGGGCCCGGCCGTCTACCGGTCCGACCCGGTGTGGTCGGAAAACGGCATCAACTGGAACAACCGCCCGGCCCGGACCAGCGGCAAGCTCTCCAACTCGGGTCGCGTCCCGAGCAACTCCTGGGCTGAATTCGACGTCACCGCCGTGGTGACCGGTAACGGGACCTACAGCTTCAACGTCGCCACCGACGGCAAGGACGACGTGCAGTTCAACTCCCGCGAGGCGGCGACCAACAAGCCCCAGCTCTTCATCACGCTCTCCGAACCCGACCTCACCCCGCCCGACACGGTGATCAACTCCGGGCCCTCGGGCACGGTGCGGGCCGACTCGGTCAGCTTCACGTTCTCCAGCACGGAGGCCGGATCCAGCTTCGAGTGCAGCCTCGACGGCGCCGCCTTCGTCGTCTGCTCCTCGCCCAAGACCTACCCGGGCCTCGCCAATGGGCTCCACACCTTCGCCGTGCGGGCCATCGACCCGTCCGGCAACGTCGACCCTGACCCCGCCAGCCGAGCCTTCACCGTCGATCCCAACGCTCCCGGTGACCCGGTGCTGGTCGGCGCCGGCGACATCTCCAGCTGCTCCTCCAGCGGGGACGAGGCCACCGCCGCCCTCCTCGACAGCATCGACGGCACCGTGTTCACGCTGGGAGACAACGTCTACGACAACGGCTCCAGCGCGCAGTTCACCAACTGCTACAACCCCAGCTGGGGCCGCCACAAGTTCCGGACCCGGCCCGTGGCCGGCAACCACGACTACGCCACGGCCGGGGCGGCGGGCTACTTCGGCTACTTCGGAACGGCGGCGGGCCAGGCCGGCCAGGGCTGGTACAGCTACAACCTCGGCGCCTGGCACGTCATCGTCCTCAACAGCAACTGCAATGCCATCGGCGGCTGCGGTGCAGGCTCGGCCCAGGAGCAGTGGCTCCGGGCCGACCTGGCCGCCTCCAACGCCGCCTGCACCGTCGCCATGTGGCACCACCCCCTGTTCAGCTCGGGATCCGTCCACGGCAGCGACCCCGCCACGCTGGCCCTGTGGCAGGCGCTCTACGAGTCCGGTGCCGACCTCGTCCTGGCCGGCCACGACCACATCTACGAGCGCTTCGCCCCCCAGACGGCCACCGGGTCGCTCGACCTGGACTTCGGCCTCACCGAGATCGTCGTGGGGACGGGCGGCGTCGGCCATTACGGCCTCGGCACCGTGCGGCCCAACAGCGTGGCCCGCAACGCCGACACCTTCGGCGTCCTCGAGGTCGCCCTGCACGTCAACGGCTACGACTGGGAGTTCGTCCCCGAGGCCGGGAAGACGTACTCCGACTCCGGGACGGCGTCGTGCCACGGAGCGCCGTCGACTGACCCGCCGCCCCCGCCGCCTCCCCCTCCGCCCCCCGGGTCCGGCCCCGTCACCTTCCGGGCGGCGTCGTCCAACGGCTCGAACGACACCAGGTCGAGCATCACCATCGCCAAGCCGACCGGCACGCAGGCCGGCGATGTGATGGTCGCCTCCATCGTCCTCAACGACGACGACCCCGCCGTCTCGGCGCCGGCGGGCTGGACCCTCGTCCGCCAGGACGCGGTCCAGAACGCCGTCATGCAGACGATCTTCGTGCGGGTGGCGGGTGCTTCCGAGCCGGCGTCGTACACGTGGAGCATCCCCGACTTCCGCCGGATCACCGGCGGCATCAGCGCCTACTCGGGGGTCGACACCTCCCATCCCGTCGACGCCCACAACGGGGCCACCGATGCGGTGGGGAGCAACAGCATCGTTGCCCCGTCGATCACCACGACCACCCCCGGGGCCATGGTCCTCCACCTGGCCGCCATCAACGCCGAGGGCACCATCGCCCCGCCGTCCGGGAGCACCGAGCGCTGGGAGAACTTCGCCTTCCGAACCGACTCGACCCGGGACGCGCTGGCCGAATCCTCGGACGTGATCCAGACCGACGCCGGCGCCACCGGCAGCCGTATCGCCACCGCGTCCCAGTCAGGGAAGAACATCGGCGTGCTGCTGGCCCTGAGGCCGGCGCCCTAGGACCTCAGCCGTTTCTGTCGGCTTTCTGCCAGTAATTTGCTGGCAGAAAGCCGAAACCGGCCGAATCGCCGAGAACGGTGATGCAAGCACCCGCAACAGCGAGTTGTTGCAGGAAGATCTACCATGGCGGCCGTGACCGCCGCCGCCCGCGATCCCCTGGTGGAGGAGATCCTCTCCCGGTTCACCGCCGCCGGTGGGCGCCGGACGGCCAGCCGGCAGGCCATCGTCGAGGCGGTGGTGGCGGCCCGGGGCCATCTCACCGCCGAGCAGATCGCCGACGAGGTCCAGTCCCGGTTCCCCTCCGTCAACCTGTCGACGGTGTACCGGACGCTGGAGGCCCTGGAGGAGCTGCGCGTGGTCGATCACGTGCACCTCGGCCACGGCCGGGCCGTCTACCACCTCACCGACCAGAGCCACCAGCACCTGTTCTGCGAGACCTGCGAACGGGTGGAGGAGGTCCCGGTGACCAAGCTCCGGCCCCTCTTCGGGATGCTGGAGCGCCAGTACGGCTTCGAGCTCGACCGGCGCCACTTCGCCATCGTCGGCCGGTGCCGGGAGTGCCGGACCTAGCCCTCGGACCTGCGGTCGACGGCCACGTGGCTGCTGTCCCGCCGGCCGGCGTAGCGAGCCATCTCGACCGCCCGCTCCACGAGCTCGAGATGGTGCCCGCGACTCCCGGAAGCGCTGGTGGCCACGCCCACCGCCAAGGTCAGCGGCCGGTGTCGACGGATGCGGCCGGCGCGGTCGGGAACGTCGATCCAGCCCCGTTCGGCGTCGACCGGGTCGTAGAAGGTGGGTACCTGGGCCGCGAAGCCCGCCACCAACTCGCCGGCCAGCGCCGTCACCGAGTCGGACGGGCTGATGGCGAGGAAGTCGTCGGCGCCGAGCCGGCCGACCACGGTTCCCGGGTGCGGGTGGGCAAGCGCCAGGAGGAGGTCGCCGATCCATTGCAGCACCCGCTCCGCCCGGGCATAGGAGTAGTGGCGGCTGAAGGCTCGCAGGCCGGTCACCTCGACAGACATGGCCGCCACCGCTTCACCGGACCGGATCCGGCGCCGGAGGTCGGCGTAGATGTCAGGGCCCCCGAGCAGCTTCCCGCCGTGGCCGGGATCCCGTTGCAGGTGGCGCTTGACCCGGTCCACCAGCTCCGTCACGCGTACCGGCTTGACGACGTAATCGTCGGCACCCGCCTCGAATGCGGCGATCCGGTCGGCGACGTCGGTCCTGCCGGTGAGGATGAGCAGCGCCGGGCCGCGACCGAGCTCCGATCGCATCCGGCGGCTCACCTCCATCCCGTCGAGGTGGGGCATGACCGCATCGAGGACGGCGGCGGCGGGCCGCAGGCGGTAGGCGTATTCCAGCGCCTCCCGCCCGTCGACGGCGGATACGACGTTGAAGCCGTCGAGCTCGAAGGCGAGGGCGACCAGGTGGCGGACCGACGAGTCGTCGTCGGCCACGAGCACGGTGCGGGTCGCCGGATCGAGGGCCGGCGCGTCGAGGGGCGCGCTCTGGCGCGCATCGAGAGTAAGGCCTGCCGGCGGGATGCCCATCCAGGCGAGTATCAGGGCTCCGACCGGGGCCGACGAGGGGCATTTCCACGATGACGCGAACGCACTAGACCGGCTAGTCCGAGGTGATCGGTGGACGGGCGGGGAGGTCCCACCGTCTGGAATCACCCGAATCTGCTGCGGGAATGGCTCAGACTGGCCGATAGGTCGATCGGCCGTGGCGCACGCGGCCGCCAGCCCGCATCCTGACCGCGTGGGAGAATCGTGAGCACAGCCCCGGCGGGGGACGGCCCGGACCGTCACCCGCTCGTCGAGTCCTATCTGGCCGACCTGCGCCGCCTCCGGCCCGCGGCCGTGCCCAGGGTGGCCGGCGACCTCGACGATTTCTTCACGTCCATGGCCCGCCGTCCCCTGGAGGTGACCGTCCTCGACGTGCTCACCTATGTCACGGGCCGCATCCACCCGAATGTGGACGGGGTCCGTCTCCACGACGGCCAGCCCGTGACCCTGACCGGCCAGCTGCGCAACCTCTCGCGCTTCTACACCCGCCTGCTCCTGGGGGAGCAACAGCCCGACCACGGGCATCCGGTGCCCGAGGCCCTCACCGACCGGCGCTCGCGCCGGCGCCCCGCAGACTGCCGCCCCCCGGAGGCGGCGGACCCCACGGCGGTGGGGGCCCTGCCGTTGGGGGTGGGGACGCTCCGGCGAATCCATCTGGTCGACGCCTCCAGCGCCCGCGATCGCGCCATCCTGGCCGCCATCCTCTACGGCGGGCTGCACGTCGGTGAAGTTGCCGGCTTGCGTCTCGATGACTTGAAGGCAGTCGATGGGGTGCTCTTCGTCACCGGGCGCCAGGGCCGCCGGCGCATCGTTCCCGTCGTCAGCTCCTTCTTCGACGACGTCGAGGACTACCTCGCCGACGAGCGTCCCGCCGGCGTGGACACCCCCGCTCTCTTCATTGCCTGCAAGGGCCGGCGCCGCGGCCTCCCCTTGGGAGTCCAGGGCATCCGAGAGGTTGTGGTCCGCAGCTGTGTCCGGAGCGGCCGGCCCATACAGAGCGCAGGCGAGCTCCGGCGCGCCGGTCTCGAGGGCCTGCGGAAGGCGGGCATGGATGGGACGGCTCTGCGGGCCTTCGCCGGCCAGACGTTGCCTTCGGGCCTCCCCCTCGTCTCCGGGTCCGTCCTGATCGACAACTACCGGCGGGCGGCCAGGCGGCTCCAACTGGACTGAACCCAGGCGACGTCCGGCGCCCCCTACCATGCCTTTGGTCCGTTGGGATCAGGAGCGGGTTCGCCTGCGGGCCAGACCGGGACCTCCAGGCAGGGCATTGCGAAATTGGTTAGTGCGCGGTCCGCCGCCGGCCCCGAGAATGGCCCCGGGAACGCTTCAGAGCTTCCTCACGACGGCTTCAGGAAGCCTTCAGCGTGGCGGACGACCCTCGGGTGGATCGGGAGCACGACCCGTCGTGGTGCACGACACATACTCCCGGCCCATCCACAGAGAGGAACACCCTCATGCCCTCTGGCGACCCAACATGAGGACGGCCAACTCCGACGCCGGGATCCGCGTCCTCCTCGTGGAGGACGACCCCCTCACGCGGGAGGTGCTGTCCGCCGCTCTCACGGGGACCGGGTTCGAGGTGCACGCCGAACCGGATGGCACCCGGGTCGAGCGGGCGGCGCTGACTTTCCACCCCGACATCGCGCTCGTGGACATGAAGCTCGGCGACGGGGTCGACGGCATCACCGTCGCCCGCCGGCTGAAGGGGACGGACGACTTCCCCATCCTGTTCCTGACCTCGGCCAACGCCATCGAGGATGTCCTGGCCGCCTTCGAAGTCGGCGGCGACGACTACATCGTCAAGCCGTTCGTGATGGCCGAGCTCCTGGCCCGCATGCGAGCCGTGCTGCGCCGGAGCGGACGTGAAGGCCGCTCGGTCCTGGAAATGGGCGACATCATCGTCGACGAGGGTGCCCACATGGCCTACCGCGGCGGGCGTCCCCTCGACCTGACCCACCGGGAGTTCTCCCTTCTGGTCACACTGTGCCGGCATCCGGGCATCGTGCTGTCGAAGCTCCAGCTGCTGACCAACGTGTGGGGTTTCGAGCACTACGACCTCAACGTCGTCGAAGTCCACATCAGCGCCCTGCGGCGCAAGCTCGAGGAGCGCGGGCCGCGGGTCATCCAGACGGTACGCGGGGTCGGTTACGTCTTCCGGGCCACGGAGCCCGCCGACGACGCCCTGGCCGGTGCGATGTGAAGCTCCTCGTCGTCGGGGGAGCGGGCTACATCGGCAGCGTCACCGCCCAGCAGCTGTGCGAAGCCGGCCACGACGTGACGGTGTGCGACAACCTGGCCACGGGCAACGCCTGGGCGGTGCTGCCCGACGCCCGGTTCGTTCCCGCCGACATCGCCAACGAGGAGTCGCTGGACCTGGTGCTGGGCGGCGGCTACGACGCCGTCTTCCATTTTGCCGGCCTGTCCCTGGCCGCCGCCTCGCTGCGGGAGCCGGTGCGCTACCTGCGGGCCAACGTGGCCGGGTCCCTCAACCTCCTCCACGCCATGGGGACGCACGGGGTCCGCCGCCTGATCTACGCCTCGTCGGCGGCCATCTACGGCGATCCCACTTCCACCCACGTGTCGGAGTCGGCGCCCGCCGGGCCCCTCACGCCGTATGCCGCCTCCAAGCTGGCCATCGAGGAGGCGATCGGGTTCCAGGCGGCGGCGACCGACCTCGGCGCCGTCAGCCTCCGCTATTTCAACGTGGCCGGAGCCTGCGGGCCGCTGGGCGAGTGGCACCATCCCGAGACGCACCTCGTTCCCGCCGCCCTCCAGGTGGGTGCGGGCGTGCGGGCCGCCCTGCCGGTCTACGGCATCGACTACGACACACCCGACGGGACCGCCATCCGGGACTATGTCCACGTCCTCGACGTGGCCCGCGCCCATGTGCTCGCCCTCGAGGCGACCA
Organism: Acidimicrobiia bacterium; assembly: GCA_044870155.1. Classification (GTDB taxonomy): domain Bacteria; phylum Actinomycetota; class Acidimicrobiia; order IMCC26256; family BP-133; genus CAWBJP01. The sequence goes on from JBIOYN010000272.1 coordinate 8,158, forward strand.
TGGAGCCCGGACACCAGGTGTTCAACCTCGGTACGGGGGTGGGCCACTCGGTCCGCCAGGTCGTCGACGTGGTGCGGTCGGTCACGGGCCACGCCGTCCCGACCCTGGCCGCACCCCGCCGGGAGGGCGAGGCCGGGCGGCTGGTGGCCTCGACGACCCTGGCCCGGGACGAGCTCGGCTGGGTCCCGCTCCACTCCGACCTGCACACCATCATCAACGACGCCTGGAACTGGATGCGGGCTCACCTCGGATCGAGGTTGAGCACCGAGGCCAGAGCGACCGCCTAGGGCATGCCCCCGGTCGTAGGGCAGGGAGACATGGATGCCATGAGCGAGAAGCCATCCTTCGTCGTGCAAACGTGGGGGGACCGATGGCCCGTCGTCGAGCGGCGGGCGGCGACGCCCCGGGTCGAGACGCCCCCGCCCCTCCATGGTGCCGACCGCCGCGCCTCGCGCTTCCTCTACGACGAGAAGGGCGACCTGCTGACCCGGCACGATGAGGACGGGACGGTCCTGGGCGCCTCACCGGCGGTCCAGGGCCTGGTCGGCCGGGCGCCCTGGCAGGTGGAGGGGCGCATGTGGCACGACTTCGTCCACGCTGATGACCGGGCCGCCTTCGCGGCGTGGTGGCGGGGCCTCACCGCCGGAACCCCGACGACCCACGTGTACCGGATGTGCCGGCCCGGCGGCGCCGTCGTCTCGGTGGAAACGCTGGCCCGGCGCGTGGTCCTCCTCGAGCAGGGTGCCTTCGAGGTCCACGCCCTCACCCGCGACGTCACCGATCACGTCGAGCGCGCCGCCGGCCTGGCCCGCCGGTGCCTGGCGCTGCAGGACGACATCGATGACATCCGGTGCTGGAACGAAGACCTGCGGCGCTTCGTCGCCGACGCCGCCCATGACCTCAGGGCGCCGCTGTCGGCCATCGCCGGCTTCGCCCAGTTGCTGGCCGGGCACGAGGGAGGACGGCTGGACGAGCTGTCCCAGCACTTCGTGGCCATGATCCTGGGTGCCACCGGCGACATGGGACGCCTGCTGGACGCCGCCCTCGAGCATGGGCAGCAGGCCACCGCCGCGCCGCAAAAAGTACTGGTCGACTGCACCGAGGTCGTCAAGCGGGCGCTGATCCACCTCCAGGCCGAGATCGAGCGCACCGGGGCCCGGGTCCGCCTCGAGCCCCTGCCCGTGGTCCACGCCGACCCTGTGCAGCTCGGACGCGTGTTCCAGAACCTCATCTCCAACGCCTGCAAGTCCGCCCCGCCCGGGGCCGCCGCCCGGGTCGTCGTCGGCGCCCGGCGGGTGGCGCTGGGTTGGCACCTGTCGATCACCGATGACGGGACGGGCGTCTCGCCCCGGGACCGGGACCGGATCTTCCAGCTCTTCCACCGGGGCGCTGACGCTCCCCAGGACGGCGGCAAAGGGATCGGGCTGAGCATCTGCCGGACGGTCGTGGAGCGTCACGGGGGCCGCATCTGGGTGGAGGATGCTCCGGGCGGCGGCAGTCGCTTCGCCTTCTTCCTCCCCGATCAGCCGTAGCGGCAAGGCTTCAGGGAGCCCTCAGCACCCACTCAGAGCCCCGTCAGCGCCCGCCCCCACGATCGGGGGACCGGAAAGCGGCATGCGCAGGGTCTGAGCGAGGAGATTGGAAATGCGCGACCAGGGCGATCCCCAGCCGACCCGCCTGCTCCTCGTCGAGGACGACCCCCGATTCGCCGATCTGGTGCGCTACGTGCTGTCGGAATCGGAGCCCTCGATCGAAATCAACCACGTCCGCCGCCTGAGCAGCGCGCTGGCCACCCTCATCCGCCAGCCCATCGACGTCATCGTCACCGACCTCCAGCTTCCCGACAGTGCCGGCCCGGCCACGGTGCAGTACCTCCGGCGGGCGACGCCCGCAGTGCCGCTGATCGTGCTCTCCAGCAACGCCGACCCCCAGACGGCACTCCAGTCCATCAACGCCGGGGCCGACGAGTACGTGGTCAAGGGCACCCTGGGGGTCAACGCCCTGGGGCGACTGATCCTGCTCGCCATCGACCGGCGCCGCGACCTGGCGGGACCGGAGTCTTCCGGACCGGGGCACACCGTCGACGTGGCCGGGGACGAATCCGGGTCCTCGGCCCTCGAACCCATCGGCCGCCACCTCCTGCGCGTGGCCGACCGGGTCGGCCTGCACCTCGGCATCCTGTGCCTGCGCCTCGAGGGCCCTGGGGCCGGCTTCGGAGGCGAGCACCTCGACATGGCCGGACTGGCCGCCATCCTGCGCGGGACGCTGCGGCGTTGCGACCTGGTGTCCCGGTCCGGTGCCAAAGAGATCGTGGTCGTCCTCGTGATGCAGCAGCCGGACGCCCACCACGCCGTGGTCCGGCTGGCGGACACCATTGTCGCCTCCGGAGAGGAACGGGTCCGGCTGGGCGTGGCCACCTACCATCCCAACGGCGCCCAGTCGCTCGAGCAGCTGCTCGATCAGGCTCGCCACGACCTCCGGCCGGTGCACGCCTGATCAGGCAGTGAGGCCGGCCGGAAGGTCCGGTCCCCTCAGCACATCTTCACCAGCTTCGGACTGCCGAACGGGACGCAGCTGTTGAGCTCCAAGGTGGTGCCCGGTGCCGTGACGCTTTCGCCGGCGGGTTCCGGCCCGGAGTTGCCGGAGCTGTCAGCGATCAGGTCCACGATGGCCAACAGGGCGACGAGGATGACGGCGAGGACGATGCCCGCCGCCAGCGTTCGCCGGATGTCGGTGGCCGGTTCGGGCTCGACGACGACCTCGATACCGGCCGTGACTTCGTCTCCGGGAGCGGGATCGACCTCGACTTCGAGATGCCGCTCCTCCTCGACGGGGAAAAGGGTCTCCGGCATGTGACCGCCTCCTGTCCCTTGGGCAGAGCGAGCGTGCCGCGCCTTGATCGGAAGGCCCAGACGGTACCGGCGGCGCCTGAAGCTGGAAGGGACGAAGCGCTGAAGAATCTCTGAACGCGCCCGCGGCCATTCTGGCGATTGCCATGCGGCGAGATTCAGGAAGTGCAACTGAGCAGACGAGCGCCGGAGAAGGTCCGCAAGAGCGTGAAATATCCCGCCCGGACAGTAGATCGTGGTGCGGGGTCAAATCGTTTCGATCCCGGAACGGAGTGCCCGGGTTGGGGGGGTAGTTCCCATACATACCGCACTAACTGGCTCGCCGGCGCCACCATCGGGTTCCCGTGCCGGTCACAAATGACCAGGCTGGGTAGTTCTTCTATGACCCTCGGGTAGTTCAACAGAACTGTTTTTCGAACTACAGCCAATTTATCCTTCACTTCTCCAACCTATAGGCCGTTTGGCCCAGCAGAATTGCAGCCGTACAATCGATCAGCAGGCAGTGTTTTCCCATAATGCGTGGAGGCTAAGACCTGTCGCCCGGGATTTGGTCACGGGGGCGGCAGCGAGCCAGTCGTGAACCCGACCACGCGCTCTCCTCATCGACGTGGAGGTCGCCTTGTCGGTTCACAGCAGTTCTTCTTTGGGGCCGCTCGGGCGCGCCCGGACAGTGGCGGTGACCACCATGGTCGCCCTGTTCGCCGCCCTCGCCCCGACCGCGTTCACCGCCGCCGGGGCGACAGCCCCCGATTCCGTGAACCTCACCCTCGAAGGGTGCCGCATCGATTCATCGATCACGCTGCCCATCGGCGGCAAGTTCGTCTGCCCGGACTCCCTCTACACCACCGGGAACCTGGGCAAGGGCTGGAACGAGCTCGACCTGGTGCCCTACCGGCTCACGGCCGACGCCGGCAACGCCGCCCCGGCCAGCCAGACCTACTCGCTCACCATCGTCGTCGACCGGGAGAAGGCCGGCGCACCGGGCTACGACTTCTTGTCCGTCCCGGTGCTGAACGACCCGCTGTCCGACAGCTCCTGTGACGCCAGCCCGGTCGTCTCCGCCCAGTTGGTGGCCTCCCCCGGCCTGGGCGGGGTCGACAAGTCCCTGTACCGGAACGTGACCATCGCCCAGGCGGAGAACTCGACCTGTGTCTACGACTACTACGCCCGTCTCGCCCTCGGCTCGCATCTGTTCCCGGGGTCGTCGCTGCACGCCAACATGGCCAACGAGAACCTGGGGACCGGCGGCATCGGCGCCCGGGACGTGTCCATCCCGGTCAAGGAGATCAAGCCCCAGGAGCTCGACAAGGACATGTCGGCCACCAAGGACTCGGACCACTCCTGGAACCTGGTGAAGTCGGCCACCCCCGCCAACTACGGCTTCGACGACACCTGCACCACGGCGGGCTCGGGGGCCAGCGCCTCGGTGGAGGTCACCCTGACCTGGACCAGGGGTCCCGGCAATGCGCAGGGTTTCAGCGTCACCACCAACATCTACGCCACCAACCCGGCGTCGCGGACCATCACCGTGGGTGTCACCGACGAGATCTACAGCGACACCCAACTCCTCGACACCAAGGTCTTCACCCCGGTGGACGTGCCGGCCAACACCGCCAACTTCCTGGTGGGAACCAACCACGCCACCCTCGACGATGACGACCTCGACGATCCCGCCGACCCGGATTTCAACGACGTCGCCACCGCCACCTACACCGACAAGGTGACCGAGGCCCCGATTGCCGGCACCACGCAGGCGACCGCCTCAGTGGATGATGGCGACATCGGGACGGGCACGGTCACCAACGCCACGGCCACCGTCACCGACACGGAGAGCATCACCGGCGACGGCTTCAGCTTCTCGGCCGCCGCCCCGTCGGTCGGCTCCTACTCCGGCTACACGGCGGGGACCGAGACCACCGGTCCGGTGGTGTGGAACTCGGGCACGCTGTCGGGTAGCGGTTCGGTCACCTTCGACAAGACGGTGTACCTGGACAAGCCCCGGGTCAGCAGCGGCCAGCTCAGCGACACCGCCGAGCTCACCGGATCCAACGGGGCCACCGCCTCGGCGTCGGCGGCCACCGACCTGAGCGCCAACGCCACCGTGTCCATCACGGTGACCAAGACGATCCCCGACATCCTCGACGGCGACGAGTCGCAGTCCTTCACCTTCCGGGTGCGCAAGGCCAGCGACAAGTCGGTGGTGGACTCGGTCACCCTCAGCTTCGGCGCCGGGGAGACGACCAGGTCGGCCACCGTGATCGGCCTCGCTCCCGGCGTCTACTACGTGAGCGAGGACGTGGTGCTGGGCTGGAACCACCAGCCCGACTCGGCTCCCATCGACCTGAGCGTCAAGTCCGACGGCAGCCTCACCTGCGGTGGTTCGGTCCGCTTCGACAACACCTTCGGGCCGGCGGTGGCCCGGGTGGTCAAGACAACCGAGCCCACCGGCGGGGGCCGGGAGAACGGCTGGACCATGTGCCTCGAGGGCCCCGGTGCCGCCGGTGGCAAGGAGTGCTTGGTGACGGCCGCCGGTGACCGGGACCTCGATCCGAACACTCCCGACGTCGACGGGGTGGCCGTCTTCGCCACCGCCCTCCAGAACGGCGGCTCCTACACGATCACCGAGGTGCTCAAGGCCGGCGTCCGCCAGAGTGGAAGCACGGGAGACTGCTCGTTCACCGTCTCGTACCCCGCCGACTTCGGCCGGGTCTTCACCTGCGGCTTCACCAACCAGGAGCTCGGCCGGATCATCGTCAAGAAGGTCACGGATCCCGCCGGTGCCTCCTCGTTCGGCTTCCGGCTGAGCGGTGGGCCGCTGGCCGTCGACATGCCGTTCTCGCTGCAGGCCGGAGGGACCCACGACAGTGGTCACCTGCAGGCCGGTGGCGGCTACAAGCTGGTGGAGGACTCGGCCTCGGGTTGGGACTTCGCCGGAGCCGTCTGCGACGACGGCAGCTCGACCGACAACATCACCCTGTCCCCGGGTGAGGTGGTGACGTGCACCGTCAGCAACACCATGCATGGCGACGTGGGCGTGACCAAGACCGTCTCGGGGCAGGTGCCGTCGGCGGGCTCCGCCTTCACCTTCCAGGTGCGGCAGGGCGCTTCGGCCACCGGGGCGGGCACGGTGCTCATCACCGACGCCAGCGACGCCGCCGGAGCGGTCGACTTCGGCGGGGCCACCCTGTCGCCCGGCAGCTACCAGCTGTGCGAGGCGGGCATCGAGGCCGGTTGGCAGTCCAGCCTCTCGGGGATGGACGGCGCTTTCGCCCCCAGCGGCGACGCCGTGTGCGTCGGCTTCACGCTCGATCCCGGCGAGCACCAGCGGTTCGCGGTGGACAACACGCCGCCGCCGCCGGTGGTCATCCTCGGAGCCGTCGAACTGCCCCGCACCGGCGCCGGCATGCTGGCGCTGCTGCTGATCACCGGGTCGGGCCTGGTGCTGGCCGGACAGGCGGCCCGGGCCGGCCGCCGCCGGCTGCGCCGTGCCTGAGACCTACCGCTGACACCCACAGAGCCCCAGGGGCGACGCTCGCGCCGCCCCTGGGGCCAACTCCTCTCACGCCCGTTCCCCTCAGGAGCCGTCTGATCCGATGAAGACCCCCGTCCTCTGCCTCCGCACCCTGTCCCGGGCGGCGCTCGTCGTGGTGGCGACGGCCCTGGCCCTGGCTCTGGCCCTCGCCTCCGGGCCGGGACCGAACCACATCGGCCCCTTCCAGCGGACGGCGACACTGCGCCAGAGCCAGGGCTACTGGTTGCTGGGGGCGGACGGCGGGGTCTTCAGCTTCGGCGACGCCGGGTCCTTCGGCGCCCATCGCAACCGTGACAGCGACATTGCCGGCCTGGCCCGCACCCGCGACGGCGGCGGCCTGTGGGCGGTCGACGACGACGGTGACGTCTTTCACTACGGCAGCGCCATCAACTACGGCTCCCGCCTCCTGGACACGAACGACATCGCCGGCTTCGCCGCCCGCCCCCAGGGCGACGGCTACTGGATGGCCAGCCAGGGCGGTACGGTCTGGGCCTTCGGCGCCGCCGGCCACCACGGACCGGCCGTCGCCTCCCCCCTCAACCGGCCGATCGTCGACATGGCGGTGACGCCCTCCGGCCAGGGCTACTGGCTGGTGGCGTCCGACGGCGGAGTCTTCTCTTACGGCGACGCCGGGTTCTACGGCTCGACGGGGGCCATCGTCCTCAACCGTCCCGTGGTGGGCATGGCGGCCACTCCGTCGGGTCGCGGCTACTGGCTGGTGGCATCCGACGGCGGGGTCTTCTCCTTCGGTGACGCCGGGTTCTACGGCTCGACCGGTGGTATCACCCTCAACCAGCCGGTGGTGGCCATGGCCTCCACGGGCACCGGCCGGGGCTACTGGCTGGCGGCGTCGGACGGTGGGGTCTTCTCCTTCGGTGACGCCGGCTTCTACGGCTCGACCGGTGGTATCACCCTCAACAAGCCCATCGTGGCCATGGTGCCCACGCCGCTGCGCTCGATCAGCGTGCTGCCCTCGGCGGCCGCCGACGCCGCCTCGGTGGAGGAGGACTCGGCCGTCAGCGTCGAGGTTCTGGCCAACGACTCCGGGCTGGACGACGGGGGCATCGCCGTGGCGGTGATCGACGGACCCGACCACGGCTCGGCGACGGTGGCGGCGGACGGACGCATCACCTACTCGCCCCGGGCCAACTACGCCGGCGCCGACGTGTTCGTCTACCAGGTGAGGGACGTCGACGGCGATGTTGCGTCCGCCGCCCTGACCATCACCGTGATCGAGCGCAACGACGCACCGGTGGCTTCCGACCGCTCCCGATCCACCGACGAGGACGTTCCCCTCTCCGGACTGGTGGGAGCCAGCGACGTGGACGGCGACCAGCTCCGCTACGAGGTCACCGGCGCCGCAGCCCACGGCACAGCGGTGGTGGATGCCTCGGGGTCGTTCACCTACTCGCCGGCCCGGGACTACAACGGCGCCGACAGCTTCACCGTCACCGTGTCCGACGGCCGGGGAGCGTCGGACAGCGCCGTCACCCAGGTCACCGTCAACCCCGTCAACGACGCTCCCACCATCGGTGCCCTGGCCGACGCCACCACCAACGAGGACACAGCCACGGCCGTCGGCTT
>JBIOYN010000273.1:0-6172 GCA_044870155.1 Acidimicrobiia bacterium
GGCGGACCACGGCCCCCGGTGGTCGTAGTGGAGGCGGGCTCTGACGTCGCATGTGGGGACGACGCATGTGGGGTCTCGGGCGTCGAGGGCGGTCCGCAGGTGGGCGGGGATGGTGCGCCCGGCATGGGCCACGGCGGTGATGTCGACGCCTCTGGTGACGAGAACCTTCAGGATGCAGTCACCGGCGAGCTGGCGGGCCAGGGTCACGGGGATGGGCCCCAGGCCGGGCACCTCGCACTTCTCGCCCGCCACCGGGTGGCCGCGCATCAGGGCGTCGTAGTCGACCATGACGTGGACCATGGCCCGCGGCCCATCAGGGTCTCCGCCGGCGCGGGCGGTGCGGGCCAGGTCGACGAGGGCGTCAGCCCGGTGCGCTTCGGGGTTCTCGTACCAGCGGCCCCGTAGGGCGTCGACGATGAGGTCGTCGCGGCGGGCGTCGATCTCGGCCAGCAGCCAGGTGCCCTCGTCGGCGGTGAGGCGGGCCGAGAGGCGCACGGCGCCTTCGGAGTCCATCCACGCCCGCAGGTAGCGGCCCTTGTGGATGCGCCGCTGGCGCTCTTCGCTGTCGGTCAGCACCGACGCCTTCACCCGGGCGCACTCCTCCCGCAGACCGGCCAAAGTGAGTTTGCCGGCGAAGTCGAGGAGCTGCTGCTGCGCGTCGGGCACCTCGCCGGCGGCGTCCACGATGGCCTTGGCCTGCGCCTCGGAGAGGCGCCCAGCCCGGAACGCCTCGTCCACCAGAGGCAGGCCGTCGAGCTGGGCGGCCATCTCCATCGTCTTGATGGCCGGGCCCACCGGGGTTCCCGCCTGGGCCGCCATCCAAGCCGCCGTCGACCGGTACCCCGCCCGCGGCGCATGATCGGTGCGTTCCACTGCCCGGGCGGCCAGGACCCGCAGCGCCATGCCCAACTGCTCGACCTCCACCGCCAGGCCCACCAGATCCACAGCCGTCTCGCCGTCGAGGGTCTTCGGGTCGACATCCCGCACGACCGGACGGAGCAATCCCAGCGCATCGACCACGTTGTCGATCATGAACCGACCATACCGACGGGGTGTGTCAAGAAAGGGCCCCACTCGATGCCATCGGTCATGCGCCCCCCGGGATCGGGCAGGAGTTACGAAGCGTTGAGGAGGCCAGCAGCCAGCTCGAAGTGGCGGGGCATGCCCATCCGCCGGTACCGGTCGGCCGCCTCGGCGGCCAGTTGGGCGGCCTCGGCCCGGTCGCCGGGGCCGTCGCGCTCGAGGAGCATCCGGGCGTAGAACCGGCGGGTCTCGGCCTGCTCCAGCCGGTGAGGCAGCTCGCCGGCCTGACGCAGAGCTTTGAGGAAGTGCCCCTCGGCCGTTTCCCACTGCCGGCCGGCGGCGGCGGCGATGGCGGCCACCCGCTCGACGAGGCGGCCGTCGGGCACGGCCGTCACCACGCCGGTCTTCTGGCTGTCCACCACGGCGGGATAGAGCAGGGCCGCCCTGTCGTTCTGACCGGCGATGACGAGCGCCTCGACCGCCGACAGCAAGAGCCGCCACGAGCCCCAGGTGTTGGGCTGTCCGACACGAGGGAGCTCGGCGGCGAGTTCGTCGAGCATGGCCAGCCCGTCTCGCGCCGCTCCGGCGTACGTGCGGTGAAGGATCAGAAATCCGCGGTCGAAGGCGTGCAGGAAAGCGGGCGCCTCGAGACGGCTCGCTTCCTCGAACCGTTCACCGGCCGCGTTCCAGTCGCCGCGCCAGAAGCTGGCCAGTCCCAGCCAGGTCATGCTGTGGGAGGTAAGCCACGGCATCTCCGCCGAACGGCACAGTTCGAGGTCTTGGCGGGCGAAGGTTTCCAGCGCATCGAGCCGCCCGCTCACGAAGAAGTTGCGCTGACCCCGGGCTCGGAGGGCGAACCCTATCCGCGCGAAGTGGTGACCGATTCGCTGTGCGAGCGGCTCGAGGTCGCCGTCCACCTCGGCGGCCTCCTTGAACCGGCCGAGGTTGACGAGAGAGATGGCCAGAAATCCCAGTCCGTTGGCCAGTTGCCACAGAGCACCGGCTGAGCGCAGCAATCGAACCGCTTCGTGCCCTATCTCCGCCACCTCGGCCACCTCCATGAAGGCGAAGTGGTGGGTGGCCTTGTCGATCATGAGGTGGCCGAGGAGCCCGTCGTCACCGACGTGGGCGGCGATGGCGAGGCCCGCATCGATCATTCCCGCGCCCGGGTCGTACCGGCCGCTCAGTCCGCCCGCCGCTCCGCTGACCCCCAGCAGTCGCGCCTGGTCCTCAGCGTCGTCGTCGAGCCGCGACAGGCTGCGCTGGGCGGTGTCGACGGCCTCTTCGAACCGCCCGGCCCACACGAGGCTCCGCGCCATTTCCAGCGAGACGGTGGCGGCGCTTCCCGGTTGGCCCAGCGAGTCGAACAGTTGGAGGGCCTCCTGCCACGCCTCCAGCGCCGGCCCGAGCTGGCCGAGACACCGTCGAGCTCTGCCGAGGTCGCCGAGCAGCTCCGCCAGCTGCGCCGGTTCGGCCGATGCCCGAAACCGCAGGGCCTTCTCAAAGTGCTGGGCGGCGCCTTCGAAGGCTGAGGTCTCGAGGGCGAAGCGTCCGGCCATGACCAGGGCGCGGAACGTCCGCTTCGGCTCGGCGGCCGGACCGGCCTCCAGCAGGTGGTTGGCGATGGCCGCCGCCTGGGGCGCCAGCGCCGAGGCGTAGATCCGCTCCAGGGCCTCGGCGGCCCGAGTGTGCAGCCGGCGCCGGCGGGGAGCGGAGAGTTCGCTGAGCACCGTCTGGCGGATGAGCTCGTGGGCGAAGATGAAGCGGTCTTCGTCGGCGCTGTCTTCGACGGCGAAGATGAGCCGGGCCCGCTCCGCCTCCTCCACGATGTCGAGGAGGGTCTTCCGGTAGCTCCTCGAGGTGCTGGAGAAGCTCGAACGAGAACACGCGACCGAGCACGGCCGCGCTGGCCAGAACCCGCGGTCCGTCCCGTCCCAGGCGCCGGAGGCGGGCGCCGACCACCATGCGCACCCCCTCCGGAACGTCCAGGTCCTCGACCGCCAGGTCGGCGCGGAAGCGGCCCTGGGTGTCGAAGAGCCGGCCTTCCTCGGTGAGGTGCTTGAACACCTCCTCGGTGAAGAACGGGTTGCCCTCGGTCTCGGCGTAGAGCACCTCGACGAGGCGGGACGGCGGCTCCTGGCCCGCCATTCCCGCCACCATCTGGGCTACCCCCTCTTGCGGCAGGCGTCCGAGGGGCATGCGCCGGGCCAGGCGCCGGCGGGTCAGTTCCTCGAACGTGCGCGACAAGGGTCGGCCGACTTCGAGCTCGCTGTCGCGGTAGAGACCCACCATGAGGACAGGCACCTCGGCGATCCGCTCGGCGAGGTGTTGGATCAGCAGCATGGTGGGCTCGTCCGCCCAGTGGATGTCGTCCAGGACCAGCAGGGTCGGCTGGACCCGGGCAGTGCGGGCCATCACTTCCCAGATGCTGTTGAACAGATAGCGTCGTTCCTGCTCGGGGGGAAGCTCGAGCGGCGGCGGGATGTCGGGACAGACCTGGCGGAGCTTGGGGACGAGCTTGGCGATCTCGGGCGCCTCGTCGCCCAGGAACTGACGGAACTCTTTGGGACTTGGCGCCTGGGCCAGCGCCTGCTCGAAGACTTCGACGATGGGGATATAGGGCTGAGCGCCGGCCATTTCGTAGGACGCCCCAAAGAACGTCTGGAATCCCTCCTGCGCACAGCGGATGGACAGCTCCTCGGCCAGACGGGACTTGCCCACTCCCGGTTCGCCGCCGATCATGACCAACGCCCCCGTACCCGCCTGCACCTGAGCCATGAGCCGGCGCAGCGCGGCCCGCTCCGCCTCCCGGCCCACGAACGGTGTCCGGTCGGCAAAGGTCGCACTGGCCTCGGCCGGGCGGGCGGTGTCGTAGACGACGCCGTAGAGGTGCCAGCGGTCCGGGAAGCCCTTCAGCCGCAGGCGGCCCCGGTCGATGAACGTGAATTCGGGCCCGGAGCCGGCGAGCTGACGCACGATGTCGGAGACGAGGATCTCGCCGCCTTTGGCCCGGCTGGTGATGCGGGCGGCGGCGTTCACGGCTTGGCCGTAGAGGTCGTCGCCTTCGACGGTCACCTCGCCGAAGTTGATCCCGATGCGGACGCGGACCTCCTCGCCGGGTGATTCGAAGTTACGGTCCTCGAGATCGCGCTGGATGGCCACCGCGCATTCCAATGCTTTGCGGACCGACGCGAAGGCGACCATGAACCCGTCCCCCAGCGCCTTGATCTCCTTGCCGTCGTGGCCCGCCACGCAGCGGCGGACCACCTCCTCGTGCGATCGGAGAATCCGGTGGGCGGCGGCGTCGCCGCGCTCGGTGCGCAGGTCGGTCGACCTCTCGACGTCGCTGAAGAGGATCGCCACCGGACCGCTGGCAAACTCCGCCATCGTCCCTCCCCCGACGGCGAATTGTGGCAGACCCGCCTTGACTCCGGTAGAGAAGGTCCATCGCATCCGCCGGTCCCGATTTCAGGCTCTTGCAGCGTCACCTCAGCCCCGAGGCCCGGCTCCGGCACCCAGCCCGACGACCCCCAGGGCGATCAAGACCTGATGGCGAACAGTCGCCATTCCCCGGGAACGCCCTTGAGCACTTGCACGGCGCCGTCGTCGAACTCGATCCCCGAGCCGGCGACGAGGTCCTTGGCGGTGCTTGAGACCAGGACCTCCCCCGGCCCGGCCAGCGCCGCCACCCGGGCGGCGATGTGCACCGCCAGGCCCTCGACGTCGTCCGCCGTCATCTCGCACTCGCCGGTGTGCAGGCCGGCCCGGATCTCGATCCCGAGCGGGCGCACGCCGTCGCGGACGGCGCAGGCGCAGGCGATGGCCCGGCTCGGACCGGTGAAGAGGGCCAGGAACCCGTCACCCGTGCGCTTGACCTCCCGGCCCCCGAACCGGTCCAGCTCACGCCGGACCAGGGCATCGTGGTCGGCGAGCAGGTTGCGCCAGCGGTGGTCGCTCAGCTCGGCGGCCCGGGCCGTCGACGCGACGATGTCGGTGAACAGGATGGTGGCGAGTACCCGGTCGAAGGCCCGCTGGTGGCGGACGCCGGTGAGGAACTGCTCGATCTCGTCGACCACGGGTACCCAGTCCCCCATGGTGAAGGCGTGGTCGATGCCCGGCAGCTCCACCAACCGGGCCCCGGGGATCTGCTCGGCCATGTAGCGGGCGGCCTCGACCTTGGCGACCAGCTCGCCGGTGCGGTGCACGATCAGGGTGGGGACCCGGATGGCGGGAAGGATGTCGCGGCAGTCCAGCTCCACCAGGGCCTCGTACACCGCCCGTCCCATGGCCGGGCTGGCACCCGTGCGCTGGAACCGGCCCCAGATTTGACGGGCGACGGGATCATCCGCCCGGCTGGGGGCGAACAGGTCGAGGAGGGCACCCTCCCCCCAGTCCCGCTCGAGCTCGTCGAGGCGCCGGTCGATCTCTTCGCGGCTCCACCCCCAGGGCCAGTCGGAGGAGGCGCTGAACTTGGGAGAGGCGCCATGGAGGATGAGGGCCACCGTCCGGTCGGGATGGGCAGCCGCGAAGAGCAACCCCATGGGACCACCCTCGGAGATGCCGAAGAGGGCGGCCCGCTCGCTGCCGGCGGCGTCCATGACCGCCCGGAGGTCCTCTGAGCGCTCGTCCAGGGTGGGGGGCTTGGCCACCGGGTCGGAGAGCCCGGTGCCCCGCTTGTCCCACACGATGAGCCGGGAGAAGGAGGCCAGTCGCTCGAGCGCCCTCGCCGTCCCCGGCATCTCCCAGTAGTACTCGACGTTGGAGACGTAGCCGGGGATGAAGACGAGGTCGAGCGGCCCGTCCCCCACCACCTGGTAGGCGATGCTCACGCCCCCGGTGCTCCTGGCGTACCTGGTCTTCGGTGGCAAGGCCTCGCACCCTCGCTCGGACCGAACTGAAAGCAGTCTTACTACAAGCGGTTCGAGTCCGCCGGGCTCTCCGAGCAAACCGCCGACCTGACTCCCGACAAGCCGTCAGCTCTCATGGGCCCCACGCCTGCTGCTCTTCCGAAACGCGCTGCCTCAGGAACTTGAGCCGATCGGGAATCCACCCATCGCCATCGATGATCCGCTGGGCGCGACGTGGAGCAGCCGACGCCTCAGCCGGCGCGGGCGCGGCGGGGCTTGGGCGCGGCCGGCTTCGGATCGGC
>JBIOYN010000274.1:0-7288 GCA_044870155.1 Acidimicrobiia bacterium
GGGATCGTGCCCCGCCCCCGAGGGGGCGGGAAGGTGCAGGGGGGCGGGGGCGGGAAGACCGGCGGCGACCTCGGCCAGGGCGGCACCGAAGGCGGCGGCGTCGGGGTAGCGCTCGTCGGGCTCGGCCCGGCCCGCCCGCTCCAGTACCGGCGCCAGGGGGCCGAGCTCGGCCGGGACCCTGAGGGGCTGGTCGACCCGCGACAGCAGAGTGGAGAGGGAGGTCTCGGCCCCGAAGGGGACCTCGCCGGTGACCGCCTCCACCAGCACCAGGGCCAGCGAGTAGCAGTCACTGCGGGCGTCGACGGTGCCCCGCACCTGCTCGGGGGCGGCGTAGCGGGCGGTGCCCATGACCGCCCCGGCCGGTTCGGTCCAGCTCGCCTCGGCCAGCGCCCGGGCCAGGCCGAAATCGGCCACCCGCACGGCGCCGTGCTCGTCGAAGAGCAGGTTGGCGGGCTTGATGTCGCGGTGTACCAACCCCCTCGTGTGGGCGTGGGCCAGGGCGACCGCCACCTGGCGGCCCACGACCGCGGCCTGGGCGGGGGTGAGCCGCTCACCCCGGTCCAGGAGGCTGCGCAGGCTCCCGCCCTCCAGGAGCTCGAGGACCATGAAGGGGGTGTCGTCCTCCCCCCAGTCGTAGACGGCGACGACGCCGGGGTGGTGTAGGGAGGCCGCCAGCTGGGCCTCGGCGCCGAAACGGCGCAGGAAGCCGGCGTCGCCGGCCAGGGCGACGTGGAGCACCTTGACCGCCACCCGCCGGCGGAGGCGCACGTCCCAGGCGGCGTACACCCGCCCTGAGGCACCCGTCCCGATGGGAGCGACCAGGCGGTAGCGCCCGGCCAGGACCCGGCCGGCGAGGTCGGCCACCCCACTGGTACGCATCAGGATTACCCTACCGGCCCATCCCCGCCGACCCGGGCACCCCTGCGAGCAACCTGGCCGACGAACTGGAGCGGCTGATCGAGCGCGACGCCCTCTGGGACCGGGACGAGCTGGGCCGCTGCGCCGAGCGCCTGGCCGCCGACCCGTCGGAGCCGGCCGCCAGCCTGGGCCGCTGCCTGGCCCGCCTGCACGGCCGCCTGGCGCCGGGGGGCGGCGGGCAGAGCCCGGCCGACCGCCGGCTGCGGCGGGATCTGGAGGGGGTCCTCTACCCCCGGCTGTGGAAGGTGGTCGAGGCCGTACGCGACGGGCTCCCGCCCGGCGAGCAGATGAACCGGGTCCGGGCTCTCGACTCGCGCCTGGGCGACCTCCTCGATCCCTCTTGAACCGCCGCCGGGGACCCTCGGCTACCTTCGGTGATGTGGATCGACGCTGGACGATTCCCGTGGCTGCGGGGCTGCTGGCATTGGAGAACGTGGCCGTGCTCACCGGCCTGCTCTTCTCCGGCTCGGCTCCGGCGGGGGTCATCGCCCTCCTGTTCCTCAAGTTCCCGCTCTGCGTCGCCCTGCTGCGCATGCGGGTGGCGGCGGCGGCCGTGCTCATCGGCTGGGAGAGCGTCACCCTGGGTGTGGCGCTGCTCAACACCGCCCTCACCCCCGCCGGCCAGGTGGCCCTGTTCGGCTCAGCCATGCTCGGCTCGTCGCTGCTGGCGCTGTCACTCCCCCTCTACGCGCCGAGCCGGCCCGGAATCTGAAATGGCGACCCCACTGCGGCCCCTGCCCCCCGGCGCCCGGGCACCCCGGCGCCGCCTGCGGCTCCAAACCGTGCTCCTGGCGCTGGCCGGCGTCGTGGCCGTCAACCTGTTGGTGGCGGCGCTCGTCATCGGCGGGGCGGAGGAGGGGCCCGAGCTGCCGTCCGCCATCGAGTCGGTCATCCCCACCCCGGGGTCGGGCATGCTGGCCCAGGACGAGGTGGGGGCCGACCTCCTCGACACCTACACCGGCGCCCTGCTGATCGACGGCGTCGAGATCCCCGAGGACCAGGTGCGGAAGAACACCCCCCTGGGCCAGGTCTGGTTTCGGCCCGGCGAGGGGAAGGACATCACCCGCCTCGAGGAGGGGCTCCACTCCGCCACCATCCTCTACTGGCCCCAGGAGCGCGGCGAGGCGGGCCGGGACGAGGCCCGCTCCTTCACCTGGCAGTTCCGGGCCCATTAGCGGCCGACCCACCCTCGAGCGGCTGGGGGGCGAGCCCTTTGGAGCGGTCCTGGCCGATCCGCCGTGGCGCTTCACCCACCGCACCGGGAAGATCTCACCCGAGCACCGGCGCCTGGCCCGCTACGACACCATGGACTGGAAGGAGATCGCCGCCCTGCCGGTAAACGATCTGGTGGCGGAGCGCTCCCACTGCTACCTGTGGGTGCCCAACGCCCTCCTGTCCGAGGGCCTCTCGGTCCTGGAGGCGTGGGGCTTCACCTACAAGGCCATGCTGGTGTGGGCCAAGCGCCGGCGCGACGGCGGACCCGACGGGCGGGGCGTCGGCTTCTACTTCCGCAACGTCACCGAGCCGATCCTCTTCGGCGTCCGGGGCCGGCTCCGGACCCTGCCCCCGGCCCGCCGCCAGGTGAACCTCATCGAGAGCTTGAAGCGGGAGCACTCCCGCAAGCCCGACCAGCAGTACGACGTCATCGAGCGGTGCTCGCCCGGGCCCTACCTGGAGCTCTTCGCCCGCTACCCGCGGCTGGGGTGGGAGTCGTGGGGGGACGAGGCGTAGGCGGGGCGTAGAGGGGTTCAGCCGAGCAGGGCGCGCAGGCCGTCCTCGTCGAGGACGGGCACCCCCAGGGACTGGGCCTTGTCGAGCTTGGAGCCCGGGCTCTCCCCCGCCACAACGTAGGCCGTCTTCTTCGACACGCTGCCCGACACTTTGCCGCCCGCCGCCTCGATGGCCGCCTGGGCCTCGTCGCGGGTCATCCCCGGCAGCGTTCCCGTGAGGACGAAGGTGAGCCCGGCCAGGGGCGGCGGCCCGCCGTCGCCCGCGCCCGTACCCGCGGGCCGCTTCGGGCCCTCCAGGTTCACGCCCGCGGCCCGGAGCTTCTCCACCACCGCCCGGTTGCCGTCGGCGGCGAAGAAGCGCTGCACGCTCTCGGCGATGATCGGCCCCACACCCTCCACCGCCACCAGTTCGCCCACGGAGGCGGCGGCGATGGCGTCCATGTGCCCCAGCTCGGCGGCCAGGGCCACGGCCGCGGTGGGCCCCACGTGGCGGATGCCCAGGCCCACCAGGAGCTTGGCGAGAGGCCGCGACTTGGACGCCTCGATGGCCGCCACCAGGTTGTCGGCCGACTTGTCGGCGAAGCGCTCCATGGACAGCACGGTGGCCTTGTCGAGGGCATAGATGTCGGCCACGTCCGTCACCAGGCCCCGCTCGCACAGCGCCGAGGCCAGCTTCTCCCCCAGGCCCTCGATATCCATCGCCCCCCGGGAGGCGAAGTGGATGATCCGCTGCGCCCGTTGGGCCGGGCACTCCAGGTCGACGCAGTAGTGGTCGGCCTCGCCCTCGAGGCGGACGAGCGGGCCACCGCACACCGGGCAGGTGGCGGGGAAGGTCCACGGCACCGAGTCGGCCGGGCGGCGGGTGAGGACGGGGGCCACCACCTCGGGGATGACGTCCCCGGCCTTGCGGACGATCACGGTGTCGCCCTCCCGGATGTCCTTGCGGGCCACCTCGTCCTGGTTGTGGAGCGTGGCCCGGGCCACCGTCGACCCGCCCACGAACACCGGCTCGAGCTGGGCGAAGGGGGTGGCCCGCCCGGTGCGGCCGATGGACACGAAGATGTGCTCCAGGAGCGTCGTCTTCTCCTCGGGGGGGAACTTGAAGGCGATGGCCCATCGGGGCGCCTTGCTGGTGGCCCCCAGGCGCCGGCGCTGGTCGAGGTCATCGACCTTGACCACGGCCCCGTCGACGTCGTAGCCGAGGTCGTGGCGGTGCTCAAGAGTGGCGGCGGCGAAGCCGTGGACGCCTTCGAGGTCGGTGAACCGCTCGGCCCGGTCGTTGACCGGCACGCCCGCCCCGGCGAGCCATTCCAGCGTCTCCCAGTGGGTGGCCAGGGGCTGGCCGCCCTCCTTGGCCCCCAGCCCGTAGCAGAACAGCGACAGGTTGCGGCTGGCGGTGACGGCGGGGTCGAGCTGGCGCAGGGAGCCGGCGGCAGCGTTGCGGGGGTTGGCGAAGAGCCGCTTGCCCGCCTCGCCCTGGCGATGATTGAGCTCCTCGAAGGCAGCCAGCCGCATGAACACCTCGCCCCGGACCTCGAGGATCGCCGGCGGGTCGGAGAGGCGCAGGCGCCGGGGCACGGCGGCGATGGTGAGGACGTTGGCGGTGACGTCCTCGCCCGTCACCCCGTCGCCCCGGGTGGCGGCCCGGACGAGGCGGCCGTCCTCGTAGGTGAGGGACACCGCCAGCCCGTCGAGCTTGGGCTCGCCCACGAAGGCCACCGACTCGGGCACCAGGCGCTCCAGGCGCTTGCCCCAGGCCAGCAGGTCGGTGAGGTCGAAGGCGTTGTCGAGCGACAGCATCGGCACCACGTGGGTGACGGGGCTGAAGGTGACTGATGCCGCCCCACCGGGCCGGCGGGTGGGGGAATCGGGGGTGACGAGCTCGGGATGGTCAGCCTCGATCCCGACCAGCTCCCGGACCAGCGCGTCGTACTCGGCGTCGGAGATCTCGGGGTCGTCGTGCTCGTAGTAGCGGGCGTTGTGGTACCCGATGCGCTCCCGCAGCTCGGCGGCCCGGGCGGCGACGTCGTCGTGCTCGTCGTCCGTCATCGGGACGAGGTTAACGACTGACTGCGACGCTCAGCCGTCCCAGCGATCCTTGAGATCCGCGTCCCAGTAGGAGGTTTGCCGGACGCCGTCGGATCCCTGGGAGTCGCGGTTCTTGCCTGGGCCTCGCTCTTCGACATCCGCCGCGGGCTTGCCGTCCTGGTAGTAGGCGGAGACGAAGGAGCGGGACCCGCCGGACCGGAACCGCACCGAGACCTGGTCGGGTCCGTCGTCCTCCACCACCACGTCATAGCCCTGGTTGGGACGTGCCCACAGGAGGCGCACCGTGCCGTCCTCGAAGTGCACGGCGACCGTGCCTCCCCGGCTGGAGATGGTGCGGATCTCACCCCGGGGGGCGGTGGTTGTGGTCGTCGTGGGCTCGGGGGCCGGGGGCGGAGCCGCCGGAGCGGGCGGAGCCGCGGTCGTGGGCGGCGTGGTCGGTGGCGGCGGCGGCACCGTGGTCGTGGTGGTGCCGGCCGTCGCCCCCGGGCGAGGGGGCGCACTCGCCGGGGGCTTCTGGGCCGGCTTCGACACCGGGTCAGGGAGGGGCGGGGCCGACCCGGTGTCAGGGGTCGAGGCCGGTGCCGCAATGGCCTCGGACGCCTCGGTGGTGTTCCCGGCCGAGAGGGCCTGGAGCACTTCCGGACGGGAGAGCGGAGCGATCCGCGCCCCCGTGATGCCCGACGTGACCAGCTGGACCCCGGACAGGCCGAGGAGAACCCCGGTCGAGGTTCCGAGCGCCCAGCTGAGCGCGAGGGCACGGCGCACGCACCACATGATGTGGCCAGGACGCCACTCTCGGAGTGAATGTGATGTTAAATCAACCTCAAGAAGCCCCCGAGGGTGGAACATGGAGGACTGTGGCATCGATCGCACTGATCGAGGACGACCAGCGAATCCGCGCCGCGCTGGTCCGCGCCCTGGCCGAACGGGGTCACACGGTCCAGGCCGCCTCCCGAGCCATGGAGGGTTTGTCCCAGGTGCTGGAGTGGCGCCCCGACGTGGTCGTCCTCGATCTCGGGCTGCCCGATCTCGACGGCTCCGAGCTGCTGAAGATGATCCGGGCGGTGAGCCCCGTCCCCGTGATCGTGGCCACGGCCCGCGACGACGAGGCTGAGATCGTCCGGCTCCTCGACCGGGGGGCCGACGACTACCTGACCAAGCCGTTCTCCGCCGATCAGCTCGATGCCCGCATCCGGGCCGTCCTGCGCCGGGCGTCATCCGCCCCTGAGCCCGACGCCATCACCGTGGGGGAGCTCAGCATCGACCGGGCCACCCGGGAGGCCACCCTCGGGGGTCGCGCCCTGGGACTCACCCGCCTAGAGTTCGACCTGCTGTGGTATCTGGCTCGCCGGCAGGGGACGGTGGTCTCCAAGCGGGACCTGGTCGGCGAGGTGTGGCGCCAGCCCTACGGGGGCGCCGACCGGACGGTGGACGTCCACCTGTCGTGGCTCCGGCGCAAGCTCGGCGAGACGGCGGCCGAGCCCCGGTATCTCCACACGGTGCGCGGCGTCGGGGTGAAGCTGGTCGACCCCGGGGACTGATGTCGTGACCCCCACCGTCGGCCCATGAGGCGCCGGCTCGTCGTCCTGGCCTTGGCCAACACCGTGATGGTGGCCCTCGCCTTCCTCGTGCCCCTGGCCGTCCTGGTGGGCACACTGGCCCGGGACCGCGCCCTCAACGCCGCCGAGCTTGAGGCCCAGTCGCTGGCCCCGGCCCTCTCGCTGACCCAGGAGCCGGCGGCCCTCGAGGTGGCGGTGCTGGCCACCAACGCCGGCGCTGCCGGCCGCCTCGTCATCTTCCTGCCCGACGGAACCCGGGTGGGCCGGCCCCGGTCCTCGCTCGCGGGCCAGGGGGACGAGGAGACGCTGGCGTTGGCCCGCCGGGGCCGGGCCTTCTCCGCCGCCGCGCCCGGCGGGGCCGAGGTCCTCGTGCCGGTGGCCCTGGCCCAGAACCAGACGGCGGTGGTCCGGGT
Source organism: Acidimicrobiia bacterium (assembly GCA_044870155.1). Taxonomy (GTDB): domain Bacteria; phylum Actinomycetota; class Acidimicrobiia; order IMCC26256; family BP-133; genus CAWBJP01. The sequence continues at coordinate 6,670 of JBIOYN010000274.1, forward strand.
CTACGTCCCCGACGCCGTCCTGAGCCGGGGCGTGGTGTCGGCGTGGACCGTGGAGGGGGCGGTGGGCGTGGCCCTGGTCGGCCTCGCCATCGTCCTGGCCGACCGGATGGCCCGCAGCATCGTGCGGCCCGTCCGGGCCCTGGCCGGCGCCGCCCAGCGCCTCGGGGAGGGCGATCTGACCGTCCGCATCCAGCCCGAGGGGCCACCGGAGATCGTCCAGGCCGCCGTGGCCTTCAACTTCCTCGGCCATCGGGTGGGAGAGCTGCTGGCCACCGAGCGGGAGATGGTGGCCGACCTCTCCCACCGCCTCCGTACCCCGCTCACCGCCCTCCGGCTCGACGCCGAGGGGGTGGCCGACCCCGACGACGCCCGCCGGCTGGCGGAGGACGTCGACGAGCTCCAGCGGGCCGTGGACGCCGTCATCCGCCAGGCCCGCCGTCCGGTGCGGACGGAGCTGGGCCCCCTGGCCGACCCGGTGGCGGTGGCCCGGGCCCGGGCCGAGTTCTGGTCGCCGCTGGCCGAGGACCAGGGCCGGCCCTGGTCGCTGGAGGTCGACGGCGAAGGCACCATCGTGGCGGTGTCCGTCGAGGAGTTGGAGGCGGCCCTCGACGCCCTGTTG
>JBIOYN010000275.1:0-5873 GCA_044870155.1 Acidimicrobiia bacterium
CGCTGCACCACCTGGGTGAGGGCGCTCCAGCCCTCGGCGTCGATCTGTTCCAGGAGGCGCCCGAGGTGGCTGCGGCGGGATGACGGCCGGGCCAGGTCGAAGAGCGCGAACGCCACCAGGGCGGACAGCGTCCCGGCCACACCGAGCGCCACGGTGCGGAGCCCGATCCGCGAGCCCCGAAGGAGCGCCGCCACCAGCACGAAGGCGGGGGCGGCGGCGAGGATCCCGCCCACGTCGGCACCGAAGGCGGGCATGCCGTCCACGACCAGAACTCCGGCCATGAGGATGGTGGCGAAGGCGACGCCGCGCCGCCCCGCCAGCCAGTGGGCCCCGAAGGCGCACAGCAGGAGCGTGGCGCTGATGAGCTGGGCGAAGGTGATGTTGTTGATCCCGGAGAACCTCCCGGCGACGATCGGCGAGTCACCGAAGACGGTGTTGAGCTGGAGGCGCGAGCCGGTGAGGGCACTCCCGACGATGACCGCCGCCACCACCGCCAGGGCGACACCCAGGGGGAGAAGGTCGCCCAGCCCGTCGCCGGCATCCACCTTCACCCGCCGCAGCAGCCGGGCACCCAGGGCCAGCACCAGCGCCCCGCCGGCCAGGAAGGCGACGTAGGGAACCGTTCCCAGCGCCGCGAAGCGCACCAGGCCGGCCAGGTAGGTCAGCGGGAGCATGAACAGGAGCCAGAGGGCGGCCATCTCCACCAGCTCCCGCCAACGCCCGCGGCGTTGCCAGCGCAGGACGGCGGCCGCCAGCACCGCCAGCCCGAGCTGGAGGGCGACAAAGGCGAGCCCCATCGGGGTCACCAGACGGTCCCGGAATCGGGCGTCGGCGTCGGTGTCGACGAGGTGGCGACGCCGGGCGGGGGCGTCGCCGCCCTGGGCTCCGGCCAGTGCCGGCCTGCCCTCCATGGACGCGGGCCGGCCGACGCCGGTGAGCTCGAGGATGGTGGGGGCCACGTCGGCCAGGATGACGAAGCCCGAGCGCCGGGTGGACGCCGAGCGCAGGAAGGCGGGTTCCTGGCCCGGCCGGCGCAGCGCGGCCAGGGTGAGACGGGCCTGGTCCTGGGGGGAGGAGGGGCCGACCACCACCACGGCATGGTGCTCGGCGTCGACCATGGGGAGTAGGGCACCCACCAGCTCGTCGGTCCAGGCCAGGGCCTCCCGGATGAGCCCGGCGCGCTGTCCCGGGCCGGCCACCCCCGCCCGGGCCTCGGCCCGGACCAGATCCGACGCCTCCACCAGGACCACGGCCCGGTCCCGCCAGGCGGTGGCGAAGGCGGCGGTGGCGGCGGCGACGTCCAGGCGACGGCCCCACGGCGCCCCGGGGTCGAGGCGGAGCAGGCCGGCGTCGACCCGTCCGCCGGCGAGCACACCGTCCAGATCCATGAGGGCGGTGGCCGCCTGGCGGCCGTAGCGGGTCGGCTCGGTGTCGGTGGCGGCCCGGTCGGCGTTGGCGACCACGGCGACCGAGACCCCGGCCGCCGTCAGGGCCGACCCCAGGGAACCGACCTCGCCGCCGAAGAGCAGGCGGTCGTTCCGGGAGCGGTAGTCGGCGACCGCCAGTTGCACCGCCGCACCGGTGGCCGGGCGCCCGGTGCGGCGCCGGAACTCCTCGGCGGCCGTTCCCCCGTGGTAGGGCTCGTCCGGAGCCAGGGCCATGCCGTCCACATCACGGGGCGCACCCGCCCGGGTCCCGGCCGAGATGGTGGCATAGCCCTCGCCCGGCGTGGTCCGCCGGCGCACGCCCCGCACGGCGAGGTTGGCGATGGCGGATTCGTCGAGCAGGGCATCGAGGTGCGGGGTGTCGCCCCGGCCGAGATCGCTCCACGCCACGTGAGGAACGGACAGCACCAGCACCCGATCGACCGGAGGCGCCTCCGCCTCCGCCGCCGGGGGCAGGGCGACCACAGCGGACACACCCACCAGCACCGCCGCCCCCGTCCTCAAGAGGGCCCGGCCCATCAGCGGCCGGTCAGGTCCAGGGCAGCGACGGCCACCATCCCGAGCGCGCCGAGCACCCCGGAGAGGACGAGGTTGCGGCCCAGCGTGGCGGGGCGGAGACGCTCCCCTGTCCGCCGGGAGAGGCGGGTCCCCAGCCAGCACGCACCCACCAGGTAGGACAGGCTGTGGGTCGCGCCCATGCCCGCCAGCCGGGCCTCGCCTGACAGGAAGACGCCGGTCAGGGCCATCCCGGCGGCGCCCAGGGCAGCCGACCACAGGGCGGCCACCGCCGGTGCCCGGCCCTCCCCCAGGGCGTAGGAGGCCCGGACGAAAAGGAGGAAGGCGCCGTAGGGCAGCAGACCCCCGGCCAGGCCGGCCAGCGCCCAGCCGATGAGGCGCCCGCCCTCGGCGGACGTCTGGCCGAAGGCGAGCACCTCCATGACCGGCGGCGCCAGCACCACGCCGGCCACGCTGACGGGGACCACAAGGACGGTCATCCGCTCCAAGGCCCAGCGCAACCGCCGCCCGAAGGCGGACGGCGAGCCGGCCTCGCCGGCCAGCTCGGGCAGGACGGCGGTGATGAGCGGCAGCGACAGCACGGCGTAAGGCACGAGGAAGCAGGCGAAGGCCACCTGGTAGGCGACCACCCCACCCGTCACGCCCATGCCCACCAGCAGGGCGGCCCCCAGCAGGATGCCGGTCCCGGCGTGCTGCAGGCCGGCCCAGCCCGAGAGGCCGACGGCCCGGGAGAAGTCTCCGGGGACACCCCCAACCCCGGGCTCCGGGTGGTTCCGGTCCAGGTGAGGGCGGAGGTGAAAGCCGGTGCGCCACAGGGCCACGGCGGGGATGCCCACGAAGGCGGCCACCCCCACCGTCCCCGCCGCCGCCAGCAGGAGGCGCTCGGCCAGGGACAGATCGAAGGGCGCCGCCGCCGTCCCGTGCAGCGCCCGGAAAGCGACCAGGGCGGCCACCATGACCACGGTGTTGCCGATGGGAGCGACGGCGGTCACGGTGAAGTGGCGCTTGGCGTGGAGGACGGCGGTGACCACGGCCCCGTAGGCGTAGAGCAGCACCTGAGGGAGGAAGAGCCGCAACAGGAAGGTGGCCAGCTCCCGCTGGTCGGCGGCCACGGCCGGGTCCGGGGTTCCGGCCGTGAGGAGCCGGGCCAGCGCCGGGGCGGCCAGCACGCCGGCGGCGCACAGGGGCACGAGGACGACCAGCGCCCAGCCCAACAGCGCGCCCCCGAGGTGTTCGGCCCGGCGCTCCCCGTCCACGGCGCCGGCCGGTCCGCCGGCCAGCAGCTCGACGAAGGCGGGCACGAGCACGGCGGACAGGGCGCCGGCGGCCAGCAGGTCGAAGAGGACGTTGGAGACCGAGTTGGAGGCGGAGAAGGTGTTCCCGAGATCCGTGGTGCCCAGGACGGCGGCGATGACCAGGACCCGTCCGAAGCCGAGCACCCGGGACACAGCGGTGGCCGCGCCCATCACCGCCGCCGCCCGGCCCACGGGCCGGTCCTGGGCCGGGTTCTCCCCTGCCTCCCGTTCTCGTGCCATCCTCATGCGCCGGGTACCGGCGGGGCGGGCTCGGGCAGCTGCCGGCTGGCTCCCGGCCCCTCCCCGTAGTGGCCCACCTGACCCTGGCCGAGCTCCTCCAGCGCCAACGCCAGGGCGGCCCGCCCCCGCGCTTCTTCGACATCGTCCACCGTGGCCACCCGGGTGGCGAGGGCCTGGTCGTCGCGCACACCGGCCACGATCTCCCCCCGGCGGGGGCCCGACTCGACCTCGGCGAAGACCTCGCCCAGGGCCACCATGGCTCCCGCCACCTGGAGGGCCCGGATGAGCGGGAGCGAGCCGATGTCGGTCTTGAGCTTGGCCTGGCTCCCGTCGAGCACCAGGAACCGGGACGCCGGGAAGGGGTAGCGGGCCGGATCGAACTCCCCGCCCATGCTGTCAAAGGCCACGAACCCGGCCGTCCCCATACCGCTCAGCACGTCGCCGGGGCCGGCCGCGCTCCGGGCCGCCTCGGGGCCGGCGGCGAGGCGCTGGCCCAGTGCCTCGATGGCTGACTGGCGCAGGTCGGCGCCCTTCCGGAACGGATCCCCGAGCACCTCTCCGAGCTTCACCTCGGCGCTGACGTCGGGGAGGGCGAGGGACGGCTCCAGCCACACCACCCCACTGACGACGGCGCCGCCCGCCCGCAGGGTGTCGGCGGTCTGGCGGACCGCCCCCTCGTCGACACCGCGGATGGCCACCATGGCCACGGGCACGCCTTTCAGGCGCTGACCGATGAGCAGGGGCAACGCCTGATCGGTGTAGCCCTCGAGGGCGTCGAGGCGGGCCTTGAGCGCGAGGTTCTCGTCCCGGGTCCGGTCAGCCCGCTTGCCGACGGTCGAGATCCGGGCCTCGAGCCCGTTGACGATGGCCCGGTCGATGACGGTGGCGCCCATCATCACCCCGAGGGCGAGAGCCAGGAACACCGCCACCAGCGAGACCAGATGGAACCGGAAGTTGATCAACCGCCCACAGTGTCTACCAGAGACAGCCAGGCGTCGCGCATCACCACCCAGGCGCCTTGCCAGAACACGTGCAGGGGCTCGGAGACCACGGTGATGGCCAGCATGGCCAGCAGGGCGGCGGCCACCAGGAGGGCCAGATCGCGCCGGCGCAGGCGGGACTCGTAGAGGCGGCTGACGCCCTTGGCGTCGACCAGGAGGGGCCCGAGACGCAGGCGGGTGAGGAAGGTCGAGGCCATGCCCGCCCGGCCCTTGTCGAGGAATTCCACCATGCTGGCGTGGGTGCCCACGGCCACGATGAGGTCGGCGCCCGCCTCGGCGGCGAGCAGCATGGCGACGTCCTCGCTGGTGCCCTCGGCCACGAACTCGGTGTAGGGAACGCCCCACTCGAGCAGGTTCTCCCGCCCCGGCGCCCGCCCGTCGGGATGGACGTGGTGGACGAGCTCGGCCCCGCAGCTCAGGGCGGCCTCGGAGACGGAGTCGAAGTCGCCCACGATCACGTCCGGCACCAGACCCCGCTCCAGGAGGGCGTCGGCGCCGCCGTCCACCGCCACCAGCACGGGTGCGACCTCCCGGATGTAGGGGCGGAGGTGATGGAGGTCGGAGCGGTAGTCGTGACCCCGCACCACCACGAGCACGTGGCGGCCCCGGAAGTCGCAGGCCAGGTCGGGAAGGTCGAGGGGGGCGAAGGTGTACTGCGCCTCCTTCTTGATGTACTCCAGCGTGTTGGTGGCGAACGCTTCCAGCTCCACGCCGATGGCGGCCCGGGCCAGCATCAGGCGGGCCTCGAGGTCGGAGGCGTCCTGGAGCTCTCCCCGGCCCAGCAGCTCGTCGCCCCGCCACAGCTCGTCGCCCACCAGGCGCAGGTCGTCGCCCTCCACGACGGCGTCGAGCAGCTCGGGGCCGAGCCCGTCGACGAGGGGGATGCCGGCCTCCACGATGAGCGAGGGGCCCGAGTTGGGATAGCGGCCGGTGAAGGAGGCGGCGGCGTTGATCACCGCTGAGACTCCCACCCGGATGAGGCCTTCGGCGGCCACGCGGTCGAGGTCGGCATGGTCGATCACCGCCACCTCGCCGGGCCGGGCCCGCTTGATGAGGTCCTTGGTCCGGCGGTCCACCCGGGCGGGCCCGGTGGCAATGGTGGTGCGGGAGAGGGGCATGTGTCTGCCTTTCCTGGTCAGCGATCGGCCAGGCCGAATTTGGTCTTCAGGAGCTGGTGGAAATCACGGGGGGCGAAAGTGATGAGGCGGGCGGGGGTGGGCCCCTCCCTGCATTGGACCACATCACCGGCCGAGAGGTTCCCGACTTCCCGGCCGTCGAGGATGAGCCCCACGGGGGCGGGCCCGGTGACCTCGAAGGCGAGCGTCTCGTCGGCGGCGAGGACCAGGGGGTGGTCGAAGAGCATATGAGGGGACACG